>NZ_JAFAGS010000170.1 GCF_019237635.1 Pluralibacter sp. | reverse complement strand
AACTCTATTTCCAATAATCTACAAACCCTTTTTTATAGATTAGAAATGTCGATTGCAATTCAGTATTGACATCCTGGACTGTACGTTCAATTGCTTCAGAAGCAGTTGGTAGCAAACACCAGGTTTTACTGAATGGAGAGTAAATTGAGGCTTTATAATTCCACTCATCCATAAGTATGCTCATGCTTTTGTTGGTATGAAATGCAGTGTGAACGGGAGGTTCAAGATAGAACCACTCGGGGTCAGCAGGCACTGTTTCCGCCACCACCGTGTGCACAAGCAATGCCCCCTCTTCCTTTACTAAGGCATTGACACATTCCAGGTCATGTCGTGTACGAATATGTTCAAACATCGCAGAGTTAAATACAGTGTCAAATTTCATATCATTAATATCGGCTACGTAGTGAATAGATTCATCATCTCTGGTGACAAAAGGATCATAAACGGGTAGCGACATATGGAAGTATTTTTGCAAAATGTAGCTAAGCCGGCCATAACCTCCAGCAAAGTCAAGGCTATCGGTAAAATCAATCACGTTATGGTTAGATAAAATGCTCAACATCATTGCTTGCATGGCATAAGGTGGCTGATTGGGTATTTTGAATTTCCCATTAGCATTTTCTATCTGATGATGAAAACGATAATTCAGTTCTGACCACAACTCTTCCGTAGCTTGTTGATGTGTTTTTGAGATAACAAAGCCACAGTGGGTGCATTTATGGTACTCGATATCTCCCCATGGCTCCATTAAACTAGCATAAGGAGAGGTTTTATAATTTTTTTTAAAATAAAAATTTAATTTTCCATCACATATCTCACAGGTCGACATACCTACTCCACTCATACTTATTAAACAGATTAAATTCCTTGCACGATAAGTAACTTCATCGACATTGCAGAAGAACGATTTGCTTACTTGTACCCGGCTAATTATGTCAGACGACCATGAAAGAGGTCAGCTAACGAATGTAATAAAATGCGATAGAACATGCAAAAAAACATCACCTTCGGCGACACCACTGCTCCGGTACAATGTCTTTCTTCACCAGACGCCATAAATTATTCTACCGTGAGGTGGTGAATAAGTCATCCTGCAGTGTAATGACCTGAATGTCACTCCATAGTTATATATCCATCAGATTTTATAATCTGAACGACTGTGTTTTTGTTACACCACACATTTATTGTAAATATTTATTTTTCTACATTTTCCGATTATAGCCATAAAAAGGGCTGCATATCGGCGTATATAAGGCTGTATACATTATACCAGAGACGACAACGGCCCTGACATTCGCGGTCCAGCCTCCATTCAGACGAGAATGGTATATTGCACTGGTCAATGAGGTGTGAGGGCTCAGTGATGTGATTTCACCAGGACCATGCTCGCGGGATGAATCGTTAGCATAGTAAAAAAATTAAAACGGTATGCGGCTTAAGCGGAAGCTCTGTTTAGTCGTATATGCCAATTGATTGCTCTTTTTAAAGGTATTGATGATGCCGCTTGAACAGATTTTTGCCGATGCACTAGGTATCCCGATTGAACAGGTCTGCGATGCGCTGAGTTACCAGGGGATCCCTCAATGGGACTCTGTTGCTCATATGGGGCTGATTGCTCAACTGGAGGATCACTACAACGTGCTGCTTGATACCGATGACATCATCGACATGAGTTCGGTAATCAAGGCCCGGGAGATCTTGACCAAATACGGCATCGCCCTTTGATGAATGGGTTGCTCAAGGGCAAACGGGTGCTGATCACCGGGGCGGGACGCGGAATTGGTCTTGCCATCGCGCACCTGTTTGCCGCTAATGGCGCCGAGCTGTGGTTGGGTGGCCGGGATAAGGTCGTCATGGCTCAGGTCGCGGGCGACCTGAGTGCCGAATTCGGTGTGCCCTGCCAGCCGCTTTGCTTTGATGTGGCAGAGTCGCAGGCCGTGAAGCAGGCGTTCCAGACGTTGTTTGCGCAGACTCGTCAGTTAGATGTGCTGGTAAACAATGCAGGGGTGCTTGACGATGTTCTCCTGGGGATGGTCAACCGGGAACATCTTGAAAAAACCTTTGGCTGCAACACATTCGGCGTGATCTATTGCAGCCAGTATGCCGCTCGCCTGATGCAGCGCTCCGGTGGTGGCAGCATCATCAATCTCACCTCCTTAATGGGACGAGTGGGGGCCGCCGGGCTCAGCGGTTATGCCGGCAGCAAGGCGGCGGTGATCGGAATCACCCAGTCGATGGCCAAAGAGCTGGCGGTCAGCCAGATTCGAGTCAATGCCATCGCCCCCGGCTTTATCGACACCGATATGGCTCGTGGGCTCCCGGATGACAAGTTCGCAGAGCGTCTCGCCAGCATCGCCATGGGGCGGATCGGCACGCCGGACGATGTGGCCAGGGTAGCGCTATTCCTCGCCTCTGATCTGGCCAGCTATGTCACCGGTCAGGTGATCGGGGTGGATGGGGGAATGGTGATCTGATGAACCCGTCTCATCCTCTGCTCACCCATCTGCATACCGCCAATCAGGCCACAGCGTGGTGTGATCCACAGGAAGGTTGGCTCTCGTACGGCGAATTGGCGCGGCGGGTTGCACAACTGTCCACCACCTATCCGAGTGCGCGCAGCCTCATCTACCTGCCCTTCTTTACCCGCACGTCCCACCTGTTGCACTACCTTGTTGCGCTTTGCCAGGGGCATGTGGTGATGCTGGCCGATCCGGCCTTGTCATGGCCGCAACATGAAGCCAGCTGTAAGCAGTTTGGAGCCAATTACCGGGTAGATGAGGCTGGTGAGTTGATATCTTTGAACGCTGCGGTGCCGATACTGCATCCCGAGCTCGCAGTGATGCTACCAACCTCCGGCAGTACAGGCCGCGCCAAGTGGGTGCGGTTGTCTGACCGTAATATCGTAGCCAATGCCAGCGCCATCGCCGAATATCTGACATTGACGGAGAGTGAACGGGCCATCACCAGCCTGCCGCTGTTCTACTCCTACGGCCTCTCCGTACTCAATAGCCATTTGCGAGTAGGGGCATCCCTGGTGCAGTACGAAGGGAGTGTGCTGGAACGCACCTTCTGGCAACAAGTGGCACTTCATGATGTAACCAGCTTTGCTGGGGTACCTTTTACCTATCAGATGCTGGCGCGACTGCGCTTTGACTGGACCCGTTATCCGGCGCTACGTACCCTGACCCAGGCGGGGGGACGACTCGATCCCGCTCTGGCACGGCAATTCGCGGAGCAGGCGCTGCAACTGGGTCGCCGGTTCTTCGTGATGTATGGCCAGACCGAGGCCACTGCCCGCATGGCCTGGCTTGCAACAGATGAAGTCGCGGCCCATCCCGATAGCATTGGCCGTGCCATTCCTGGTGGTCAGTTCTCACTGCGCATGCTGGAGAGTAGCGGAGAAAGCGAGCTTATCTATCGCGGTGACAACGTGATGATGGGATATGCAACCTGCACAGGCGATCTGGCTCAGGAGGCGCAGTTAGGTGAACTGGCGACCGGCGATCTGGCTTACCGTGATGAAGCGGGTCGATACTACCTCTGCGGTCGCCTCAACCGTTTTCTGAAGCTGTTCGGCAAGCGAGTCAGCCTGACAGAAGTTGAGAACCAGCTACATCTCTGGGGATGGTTGGGAGCGGGAACTGGGCATGATGATAACCTGTTGGTGGTCATCGAACCCCAGGAGCAACAGCGGCCGGATGAGTTGCAGCAACAACTGGCGTCATGGCTGATGGTCGCTCCACGGGCAATACGGGTCATCACAGTTGATCAGTTACCACGCACGGCCAATCACAAGCTCGACTATACCGCCCTGGCTGCGTTGGTTGAGCCAACGGGATCAGAGAAATACCCCTGATGGAAACGCTGCTGACATCCCCCATCTTCCATCTGCCGCAGGCCGATAAAAAGGCGCTGCTGCTTGCCAGGCTCAATGCTCTGACCCAGCACCATATCAACCACTGTTCCCCTTATGCCCGGGTGTTACAGGCCTTCGGCTGGGATGCACAGGCTACCGACTATGATGCCATACCCTACCTGGCTGCCAGGTTGTTCAAGCTGGCCCAATGGCAGAGCGTGCCGTCGGGCGACGTGTTCAAGGTGCTTACTTCATCGGGTACGACGGGGATGCCTTCACGCATCGTGCTGGACAAGGAAACTGCCGCCCTGCAGAGCAAGGTACTGGTGAAAATATTGCAGGAGTTTGTCGGCAAGTCGCGTCTGCCCATGTTGCTGATAGAGCAGCCCGCACTCATTCAGGACCGCAGTGGTTTTTCGGCGCGCGGAGCGGGAGCGCTGGGGTTGTCGTTCCTCGGGCGCGACCACACCTATGCCCTTGATGAGCAGATGCGGCCCAATTGGCCGGTTATCGAGGCATTCTGTGTCAAATACGCCAATCAACCGGTGTTGCTGTTCGGTTTTACCTTCATGGTCTGGCAGTGTCTGCTGAAACCACTGCATGAGCGCGGTCTGCAACTCCCCCTGTCGCAGGGCATTCTGTTTCATAGCGGCGGTTGGAAAAAGCTACAGCATCTGGCGGTGGACAATCCGGCTTTCAAGCAGCATTGCCATGCGCTGTTGGGGGTGAACCGGGTACACAATTTCTACGGTATGGTGGAGCAGGTTGGTTCGATCTTTGTCGAGTGCGAGCAGGGACATCTGCATGCCCCCCTGTTTGCCGATCTCCTGGTGCGCGATCCGCTGACCCATCGGCCCCTCGGGGTGGGAGAAGTAGGTCTGATGCAGGTGCTCTCCACCATCCCGACAAGTTATCCGGGTCATAGCCTGCTGACAGAGGATCTCGGCATGCTGCTGGGAGAAGATGACTGCCCTTGTGGCCGTCATGGCCGCTATTTTCAGGTATCAGGGCGTCAGGCTGGCGCAGAGGTGAGGGGATGCAGCGACACCTTCCAGTAAATTCGCGGCGCGATGAGCGCTGGCAATCGGGGCCTGACGTCAGCTTTGTAGCTCCGCAAGCTGGCTGGGATAGCTTTGTCACGCAATCATTGCCCTGCTTCGCCCCCATCATTCGTGACTTTGTGGCGGACCTGTCGGCCCATTTGCAACGAGAGGGACGCCACTGGCCCGATCTGGCCGCATTCGGCTTTTGGTTGCGCTCACGCCAGTTGGATCAACAACAGACGCGGATGCAAGGACGAGGACCTGTTGGGATAGTGTTTCATCTGGTGCCTTCTAACGTGCCGACAGTGGCCTTCTACTCCTGGCTGATGGCGTTGCTGATGGGTAATTCCTGCGTGGTGCGCCTGTCGTCGCGTACCGATCCCGTGCAAGAAGCGATGCTGGCCATCTTGCGCAAACTGTTTGCCTTGCCAAAGTGGCAAATGATTGCCATGCGGACCCGATTTATTCGTTATGACCATGACGAGTCTGTCACAGCCTGGCTGTCCGAGCGTTGCCGACTGCGCATCATCTGGGGCGGAGATGAGACCATTCGTCAGGTCAGGAAGATTCGCCTCTCCCCGGGGGCTCAGGAAGCGGTATTTCCGGATCGTCGCTCCATGGCGGTACTCGATAGCCAGTGGCTGGCTGGGCTGGACTCGCTTCAGTGGCAGCAGATGATAGTGGCGTTACAACAAGATTGCACCCGTTTCAATCAGCAGGCTTGTGCCTCGCCCACCACACTCTGCTGGTTGGGCACGCCAGATGACGCGCTGCGGCAGCGTCTACTGGGCACCCTCTTCTCCCCCTTTGCCCAGGATCCCGCCCTGGCGATGGAGCGACTCATCAACAGCCAGCAAAATGCTGCGTTGGACGAGATGGGGCAACTGAGCACATTCGCTGGCGCCACCTCGTTGACACCAAATGCTTCCCTGCGGTTACGCTACGTTGGCGGGGGTACGATCGCAGAGTTTGTGGCCGACGACCTGACGGATCTATTGTCACAACCATGGGATATGCAGACTTGCGTCTGGGTGGGCGAACATCGGGAGCAGTTCAAGGATGCCTTGCCACAGATGCCTGCTTGTCGTATCGATCGGGTAGTGGCGACTGGGCAGGCGCTGACCTTTGGCTGGTATTGGGACGGTATCGACCTGCTGGGTTTATGCAGTCGTACCTTGGACTCCTGAAGATGAGCGCCAATGTTATCAACGCCTCGGAAGTGCCTGGCTTCTCCGTAGCGATTCAAAATACCCTGGGTTGACGCGTCGTCACCATGTGGGCACACTCGTCTCAAATACCGATGAGAGAGATGAAATGTACGCTCTGACCCCCCTGCGTTTACTGGAAGTGAATTCATCTCTTATTTGGGACTGGCCTTATTTGCAGCAAATAATTAGCTTGATGAAGCGAGACAGCTTTAACGGTCTGGTTATTCATCAACAAGATTTATTCGCTTTGCTGGTTAATCCCTCTGCTTATTGCCTGCATGGTAAAGATAACTTGCTGTGTGAGCGGCAAGAAAAACTGTTATATATTCAAAGATTATGCCGCTATTGCAATATGTCCAACATTGGCATCTGGCTTCAAGGGGAAGCGTTTCCGTTCGGGGGAAAGCTCCAGGAAAAATATCCTGAATATGCGCTGATAGAAAACAGCAATGCAGACGAAATATTCTGGAAGAATTTTTATCAGAAAGAACTCGCAGAAACATTGTGTCAATTGCCCGCGATAGATGGCGTGATTATTACACTTCCCAGACATCTGCCTTATCGCGCTAACTGGTCATCAACGCTACCTTATCTTTATCAAACGTTGCGCAGTCTTGGAAAGAAAATGGTGCTGCGTGACTATATGGATGACGAAGCCGCGCCCTGGCAGCTACTGAGCGCCTTGCAGGTATTGCCCAAAGATGTGCGCGTGTCCCTGAAAGCGGTTCCTGCCGGTTATCGACCTGGATTTGCCACCAATCCGCTTTTTATGCAGCTTGAAGACCGTATCAAATGGATAGAGTTTGATTTGTGGGGTCTGGAATATGGCTGGACGCTTCTGCCTTGCTATCTGCTGGAGGAGATTCAGGGGCGCCTGAGTTGGGTTGAAAATGTGACCGGAGATCGTCTGGAGGCGGTCACAGGTCGGTTAAGCTGGGAGTGGATTTCAAACAGTTCACTGATTAACTCCGTCAATTCGATCAATTTGCATGGTCTGGCAATGTTTGGCCGTGAAATGGGGATGTCAGAAAAGCAGGCATTTCATTGCTGGCTTACCGACATGCTGGGTCATAAGGTTGAGAAAACGGAACTGGATGCTTTTCATCAACTCTATATCAGCAGTCATGAATGGATGAAGAAAACGCCCTATATTCTTGGGCACGTTTTGCATCATTACAGCCAGGTGCCGAAGACCTTCTCGCAGGCAGTCAAACAGCTACAGCTCCATTCCCGGCGTTCGGACGACTTTGCCGTTTCTGCGCTTTTCCCGCCAGACGATCCGGCGACAGGTAACGAACAATACCAACTGCTGCTGTTAGAAAAACAGCGGGCGCTTTTCCTGGCTCAGCATACCCGTAGTCAACTGCACTTTATGTTGCAGCATACTCATATCTCAGAGGAAAACAGAAACCTGTTTAAACGCGTCTGGGAAAGAGTGCCCTGGTATACCACCCTGTTTGATGACGTGGCGAAGGGCGTTGCCATGAAATTAATGCTGGAAAGATATGGCAGCCTCAATGGCGTTTCCCACGTCGAACTGACCAGACAAATAAACCAGCTTCGTCAGTTGGCAAATCGTCTCGGGGAATGGCTGGATAAGGAGGAACAACAGCAGCCTCACTATCTGGCTATGCTCTTTGATCCCGCCAGGTTGTTAACCCTGGCGGAAAGTCTTGAACAGGACTAGTCGGACGATGACTCTGTTTCTTTGAGTTGCTGATAAAAATCCCGCAAGATGTAAAAAGCCGCTTTGCGGGTAAGCTTATCTGCCGCAATTAACCCTTTGCAGTTCAGCCCCTGTTGATAGGGATTTTGCCTACGCTCTGTACGATAGTCGTACAACAGCCAGGGGGTGAAACCGCGAACATAAGTCAGCCGGGGCAGATAGGCCGTTTGTTTACGGTAAACTTCCGCCATGTAATGCTCAGAAAACGGCCCGGTTTTAGGTGCATGTTCGCCAAGTACGCCTTCCGCCCCGGTCTCCGTAATAACCACGGGTTTGGTCGGTGATGAATTTTCCCCCAGTACAATCAAATCGTCGAAATTCTCTTCGTACCACCCGTAATATTCATTCAACCCGATGATATCGAGAAACTCTGCCAGCCTGTCTTCAATCTTCATTTTAGCGTGATTGACCAGGCAGGCTGCAGATATCAAACGGCTGGGGTCGGCCTGCCGGGCGGCATTAACTAACGATGTCATAAACTGCAAACGTTCATCAGTATCCGCATTCTCATTACCAACCGACCAGATAATTACGCTGGCACGGTTTCGGTCACGGATAATAAGTTCCATCAGTTGGTTATGCGCATCACGCTGAGTCGCGGGGTTGCTAAAATCGATCGCCCAATAGTTAGGGATTTCTTCCCAAAGTAGCACCCCTTCTTCATCCGCAATACGCGCCACCAGTTCGTGGTGGGGATAATGCGCAAGACGTAAATAATTGCAGTTCAACGCCCTGGCATCGCGGAAACGACGGCGGATATCATCTTCACTCGTCATTTTGCCTACAAGTAAATCGTCTTCATGGCAGTTGACGCCACGCAGGTAAAGCGATTTTCCATTCAGACGGATATCGGTCCCCACCACCTCGATTTGACGAAACCCGATATCGTCTTCCACGCTATCGCGCCCAAGCGACGCCCTGACTTTATATAATTTAGGGTTTTCAGGCGACCACAGCTCTGGCTGAACGGAAAAAATGGCTTCAGCCTGCCCCTCCACAACCGGTATTGTCTGGTTGATACCGAGTTCAGCTATCGAAATCTCGACGTCTGTCGCCGCCCCGTCAATGGCAATTTTCACCGCAACACGGTTATAGTTTCCGTCAGGGACAAGATAAACGAACAAATCATGAATGTAGCTTTGAGGCGTTCGGATAAGCGCTATCTCACGATAAATCCCGCCATAGTTAAACCAGTCATTATTTCGCAAAGGGAGCCGGTCTGTCGTCCGTGTATTATTCACACAGATCATTAACACATTATTCCCCGTTTGTAGCTCTGCCGTTAACTCGGCACAGAAAGGGGTTGAACCACCATAGTGATTGCCAATAAAACGATGATTGAGGAATATTTTGCAGTCATAGTTCGCAGCCCCAATGCGTAAAAAAACACGCTCATCCGGCTCCTGCATAACATAATCAATTTCGCGGGTGTACCATGCGCTTCCTTCAAAATAGAACCATTTATCGTTAAGCATCTGCCAGCAACCAGGAACAGGGACGGTTGTACCTGCATAAGGATCATAGTCGTACGGGTCCCGGCGTGTCTCGGCGTCTTGCTTTTGCATTAAGAACCACTTCTGTCTCAGTCCTGTATCATGAAGATCAAGAGTGAAACGCCAGTCACCGCTCAGACTTTCCCCTTTCCGCCCGCCAGTAAAAAGCAGCGTCTGATGGTTGAGGTTTTGCAAATTATAGGGGCGATCGTAGTGTTCGTTATGCAGACACTCAACCGCATTCTCAGCTAAATCAGATTTCTCCAGCATGAAAGTTCCTCTCAAAGAAAAGTTTTGCGAAGAATAGCGGATATGAATCTGCTGAAGATAAAAAGTGGTGGACGCAGGAGCAACAGAAGACACCAAATAAATTAAAACTGTGATGCAATTCAAAAACACCCACCATTGAGAGATGAGCTACGTCACAATTTTATTTTAACCTTGGTGATCTGCATCACATTAAACATCAATGAATGTGACATAGATAACAAATAAAAACAGAACGAACGTTAAGATCTCATTTTAATTTTCTGTCATTCTCTTTTTTAGCAACAGCCCCATACACTGTAGCGGCATAAAAATCGCATTCTGTATGACAATAACATGGAGAATAAATACGATGAGTCAGCTACAGCAAGACATTAACGCACACATAACAAAACCACAGATGGCCAGGAGTCGCTATCGATGGACAATATGCGCCCTGCTCTTTTTTTCCGTCACTATTAATAACCTTGACCGTTCTATTTTAGGGCTATTAGCCCCAATGCTACAAAAAGATATCGGCTGGACAGAAATTGAATATGGTAATATTGTCACGGCCTTTCAGGCTGCCTATGCTGTCGGGTTATTAATTTGTGGTCGAATTGTCGATGTTTATGGCGCCCGGCTGATTTTGCCTGTCGCGCTGGCAATATGGAGTCTGGCGGCAATGGCTCATGGTGCGGTTAGTACAGTAACCGGATTTATTTATGCCAGGGTTCTTCTGGGGGTTGGCGAAAGTGCTAACTTTCCATCGGCGGTAAAGGTTGCGGCAGAATGGTTTCCGAAACGAGAACGTGCTTTTGCTACCGGTATTTTTAACTCTGGTTCAAATGTGGGTAATATTTTCGCACCGATTATCATCCCCTGGATTGCCTTACAGTGGGGTTGGCGCGAGGCGTTTGTTGTTACAGGTGCGGTCGGCTTTATCTGGATTGTGTTCTGGCTGTTCTTATACGGCAAACCGGGTAAAGTTAAAAAAGTGAATCAGGAAGAATTACATTGGATCCATCAGGATGAAGATGCTGACGCTACTACCGCAGTACCGCATAAAATCAGCTGGATTGGGTTATTAAAATATCGCCAGACCTGGGCCTTTGCTTTATGTAAATTTCTTACAGACCCTATCTTCTGGTTCTTCCTGTTCTGGTTACCGAAGTGGTTGCATGACGCTCGCGGCATCGATATGGCGCACATGGCAACACCCCTGGTATTGATCAATATTCTGGCCACTGTCGGAGGACTGGCTGGGGGTTACCTTCCAGCATGGCTGATCAACCGGGGAGTCGCTGTCAACAAAGCGCGTAAGCTGACGCTCTTGTTGTGCGCTACCTGTGTTTTGCCTATCTTACTTGTCTCTAACGTCTCTAATCTGTGGCTGGCTGTCGCACTTATCGGTATCGCGGTAGCCGCGCATCAGGGCTGGTCTGTCAATCTCTATACCAGCGTATCTGATATGTTCCCGAAAGAGGCCGTTGGCGCTGTTGTAGGTATTGGCTGCTTAATTGGCTCAATGGGTTCAATTCTGTTTACTCAGGCCACCGGTCATATTTTACAGGCGACAGGAAGCTATTGGTCAATCTTTCTTATGGGTGGTTTCGCCTATCTGCTTGGCTTTATCATCATGCATTTTTTGACCCCCACAATGTCGGCAGCAAAATTATAAATACCAGGGCTCATGCTAAACAAAAATCAAATTAAAAAGGTCACTCCATGAAATTGACAGACAATCTTTTACAAGAGCGCATTCTTGAAGCAAAAGAAAACAGTATTAACTGGCTTAATAGTATGAAGGTTCCTGGAGCCACGCCTGGAGTATTGCGTGTCAGTCACTACCATCAACCAGAATCATGGCCACAGATGCTGTTATCAGGCACCTATGATGGAACGCTGGCGCGGGTATTATTAGGCGATCATATTGAAGAAAAAGAGTTACTGGCCGACTGGATTTTAAGTCACCAGCAGGAAGATGGTTATTTCCTGTTGCCAGGATTGCAGTGGAGTGACACATGGAAGCGTTCAAATATTGAGGAAACTCGCCAGTATATGCGCTTCCATGCGACAAACTACTGCATGGGAGCATTAGAAGCGTTAGACCAACTGGATTCTCTTAATCTCCCGTTTCTGACACCGTTTCTCGATCCTCTGTATTTCCGGGCATGGTTGGGTCAGCGCGATATGCGCGATCCCTGGCTGGAAGGTAATAATATTGTAAATCTCGGCAGCTTTCTTTTACTAGAGCAGCAGCGGAACCCTGACGGTCCTGCAAGCCAACGATTACAGGACATGATCTTCTGGCACAATCAACAAAGCGAACCCTACTCAGGATTCTGGGGTCCGGGGCAGCAGTTCAGCCAGGAAGCCCTGCTCTTTGCGCTTTGTGGTGCCACACATAATCTGCATCTCTTTTATGCCATGAATGAAGAGATTCCCCACTTCAACCAGTCAATGAGCCGCTGCCTGGAACAGCCGATCGCCATACGCAGCAGCTGTATTGATGTTGATATCATCGATATTCTGGCGCATGGGCATTCACGATGTCCTCACCGCCGCGATGAAATTGAATTCTGGCTACGCAATATGCTGATTGAACTCCTTGATTTCCAGAACCCCGACGGAGGTTTCCCGGATACTCTGCTTGGGGAGAGAGGGTATGATGGTTGGGTAAAAGGCTACAAAGAACCACAGGGCCTGAGCAATACTTTCGCGACCTGGTTCCGCTGGATAGCGATCGCGATGATTGCTGAAATTTTGTGGCCGCAATGGCAACCATGGCGCTTCAGACAGACGATTGGAATCGGTTACTTTAAACCTCATGTCGGAAAACATGACTAATTCATATTACCTGCTTTCCAACCAGACTTGAGCGTCGGGAAATATCCGTCTGACAGTGCCACAGCGCCGGCCAAAGGGCTGGAGAGAAATCTCCGGCCCTTTGGCTTTACGGTAACCGCTTTACCTTATGGGGATTTTGCCCCCCGGATAACAACCTATTTTTTATGGCTCAGGCAATCCCGATGAAATGCGACCCGCGCCATAAAAATCTCCTTTTGCTCATCGGTCATGTTGCCTGCCATATCACCGGGTTCGAGGCGCGTGCCATTTTGCTCCATCCTGATCAGGCTGCGGGCAAGAAAATCCAGCCCGGTAAATGATGTGCTGCTGTCGAATTTTGGTAGCGTGCGAGAATCTGACATGGTGTTAACTCTCCGTGTTGAAATGGGTGGTTCACCTTTACAGGTATCACGCCGCCGGGCCGTAAAATGTCTCTTACCTCTCATTCTCGCGGCAAAATGCCTGCACAAATAATCAAAAAGAATAGCTAAACAATTCATTGTCCATTAGCACCCAAAGCGCAAGAACTCGCGGATAAACCCATGCAAAATGCGCGGGTTTATTGTTATGGGACCTGAGCATGTTCAACACCGAGGATTACTGGCTGATTGCCGACGCAATATTTATCACCCTGTTCGTGACCTCCGTTGCCGGGTTATCGGTGCTGTATGCCATCCGACGCGGCCTGCGGCGCGACCAGTAACCTCTCGTTCATTTTCTGCGGAGCCTCTGCTTTTGATATCCACCATGATTCTTGCGCTCAGCCTGACTGTCGCGCTTACCCTCATCGCTATGCCGCTTCCGGCCGCTGCCGGGACGGAAACCACCAATGACGAGGAAAAGAAAGCGCCGTCGCCCTGGCTGTTTGTTCCTTTATTAAGCTCCAGCCCAAAGCTGGATACGGCGGGAGGGCTGATGGTGGGTTACATGCACCAATTCGACGAAAAGTCGCGCCCCTCAATGTTTGGCGTTTCGGCCAAATACACCACCTCGGAGTCGCTTATCGCCAACGTGTTTGCCAAAACCTCCTTCGGTGAGGATCGCCACCGAATAATCGGTGGCGCAATGGTGGGGAATATCAATAACGATTACGAAAACTACCTCGGCTCCGGCCAGTCGCTGGCGACAAACGACAACTACAGCTTCGCGTTCTTCCGCTACCTCTATCGCGTGGAAGGCGACTGGTTTATCGGCGCGCAGGCGGCCTCTTCCAATTATGAGCTCCAGGGACAGGACCCGGTAACCAGCGATATCCTTGATGAAATGGGGCTGGTGGGTTACAAATCCGGCGGCGTCGGCGCGGTTGTGATGCATGACTCCCGCGATAGCGACTTCAAGGCGACCAAAGGCTGGTACCTCAACCTGAACAATATGGCCTATCTGGACGCCTGGGGCGGGCAGCAGGACTTCGATATTTACCGCATCGACTACCGTGGCTACTGGCAGCACGGGGCAGGCAACGTGCTGGCAGTACGCAGCCGCCACCAGTTCTCCAGCGACGCGCCGGTTGGCGCCTACTCTCCGGTGTATCTTCGCGGCTATACCCCAGGTGAATACCTGGCGCAGAATATGTCATCCGTAGAAGTTGAGGAACGCTACCAGCTGGCGGAACGCTGGACGGCAACCTTGTTTGTCGGCGTCGCCTGTCTGTATGGCGACTCGGTCAACGGCGAGAAGCTGGCATGTGGCGATCGCGAAAACGTCTATCCCGCCTGGGGCGCTGGTATCCAGTATGTGCTTAAACCGGAAGCCGGTATCGTCGCCAACCTCGAATATGCCATGGGTAAAGATAACAACTCGGGTATCTACCTGAAAATGGGTTACAGCTTCTGAAAATACCCGGTATTGAGTGAGAGGTCGGCAAGGGCATCCCGCCCTTGCCAATAACAGTAATGGTATTAATGTCCGCCAGCCTGCACGTTGTAATACTCGAGCAGTCGCGCTTTCATATCCCGGTTTTCCCGGCTAAGTTCCACCACGGCTAATTCCAGTGCCCGCAGATAGGGAATCTCGCCCTGCAAATGTCTGTCCAGGTGCGTTCTCAGCAATTCGTCTAACCCTGCGGAGTGCAGTACAGCATCGTCCATCACGTCAACCTCATGTGTAAAATTTGAACTGGTCACAAAATATACTAACACCCTGCTTACCTTCGTAGCATTCCGTGCTTCATGCCGTTTATTTCTACACTTTATTGTTATTCTCAGTCAGGTTTTTTTCACCCTTACAAGAGAAAAAATGTCTGATAACAAGCAGATATAAGCCAGCTTCCTCGTACCATAAAAGGTGTTTTCAGATGGTCTACTAACACACACATCCCCCAGCCTAAGGTGTAAGCCCAACCTGCGTTCACGTTTAAACCAGGAAGTAGATATGATAAACATTGGATATTCGTGTAATTCATTTCACTACCCAACGGACAATTCAAACACATCCAAAAAATTAATAAAAAACCATTAAATATATCCTTGGCATTATAATTATTTATTATTTAAAACAGAATATTACATATTACCAAAACGCAGAGGAGTAATGTTGACTTTACTTTTATGACTACATGGAGTGTTTTATGGCCATCCCAGCCTATTTGTTTCTAAAAGATGATGGCGGTGCTAACATCAAGGGCTCCGTCGATGTAAAAAATAGAGAAGGCAGTATTGAGGTTACAGGCTTCTCGCACAACTTAAGCTTCCCTACTGACGCCTTTACGGGAAAAGCAACAGGCACAAGAAAACATGGGGCCGTCCATTTTCAAAAAGATTTTGATTCATCCTCCCCATACTTGTTTAAAGCCTGTTCGACGGGTCAATGCCTGATGTCTGCAGAGTTCAAGTGGTACACTATAAATGATGCCGGACAGGAAGTAGAATACTACAACATGTTACTTGAATCCGTTAAAATAGTTTCCGTATCCCCTCTGATGCACGATATTAAAGATCCTACAAAAGAAAAGCACAACCACCTTGAGTTGGTGGAGCTGCGCTATGCGAAGATCACCTGGAAATACTGTGATGGTAATCTGCAATTTACCGACTGTTGGGATGAGCGTTAATCATGCGCTATCCCACAATACCTGTACATCCAACGCCTCCCGCTTACCCAGAGTCGCTGAGGGTTCCTGAAGGCGTATCTATTGTAAATGATAGCACGCTTTCACAAAGGACCATCTGCTCTAACGTATGCATGGTTTTATCAACAGGTGAGATTACATGGTCCATGGGATTATAAAACCCAAATAGATCGAAAGTATGCTGATTTCGGGAATTTCAATTACGGGGCTGTAGGTACAGCAGCAGGGATACCAGAACAAATACTATTGAGAGCGGCTGGATGGGCACAATCAAAATCCGGGAATATCGATATTAAGTATGGTAACTGGTATTATCTCCCTCCTTTCGGCGATGACCCCAACGATCAGACATGGATTAAATCTGGAATTAACTATGCAAAAAGAACGGGTTTTTAAGAAACGCTACATCCTCATCCCGGTACTTTTTGTTCTTATCTGGGTTGGATGGATTTTTTACTTTATGACCTTTCCTGTAGGGCAGGATTTATTTAAAAAAACTAAAGTAAATAATTTAGTAAATTTATACATTACACAAACCAGTGCAGGCGCTGCAACCTCATTTTCATACCATTACTTTTTATATGATGCGAATAAAGATGATGCCGACTTTATGGATCACGTTGAGCGAGAAACACCCTTTATGATCACTGACGACGGTACCGCTAACACCACGGTCAAAGATGGCCAGCTTTATTTGCGGGTACGGGGCAACATTTATTCGTACACTAACGCAGGCTACCCCATCAGGATCAACCTTGATGCATCGCCATACTAACAACGAGAGTACCTGAATAGTTTTCCTGTATTCATTTTGCGAGCCACCTTCCAGCGCCCGGCTAACCCCGGTAAAGTAACCGATCATCGCCAACCACCAGGACCCCGCCATGACCGATATCACCCTTACCGCCGAAGAAAAACAGCGCCTGGCGCGCCGTCTGAGCGATTACTGCGACGAGCATTTCGACCTTACGCTGGAGCAATTTGACGCTGAGTTCTTCGTTGATTTCATCGCGAAAGCGTTCGGCCCGGCGTTTTATAATGCCGGTATTGATGAAGCGATCCGCACGCACATGGCCTACAGCGATCGCATTCAGGAAGAGATGGATCTGAAAAAGATTGATGAGATCTGACGCCGGACCCGCCACAGGCGAACCCGACGTCATTCACCGCATCACGACGCCAGCCACAGACGCAGGCGCATCCCCCAGCCGCTGGTCCAACCGGTGGTCATGGCGGTCACCTCGCCGTTATCGATAACCAGTAGCGTCGGCGTGACCTGCACATCCCACTGACGGGCAAGCTGACCCGTCGCGTCGTTCACCACGGGCATCGCATACCCCTTGCGCGAAAGCCATGTTTCCAGCGTGCGATTATCGCCGGAACGCAGCGCCACCGTCATCACGTTGCCACCCTCTTGCGCCAGTGTCGCGACGGATGGCGTGGTATAACGGCAGATACCGCACCATGTCGCCCAGACATAAACCAGCAGCGGCCGCTCGCGGCTCATTGTCGCCAGAGAAACCTGCTCGCCGTCGAGCGTATGCAGCGGCGTACTGATGAACCCCTGCGGTAACGCGGGCTTACGCAGGGTATCCATCGCCCACATCGCCGCGGCGGCGATCAGTAGCAATACGACGATTTCGCGCAGCCAGCGACGCAGCTTAGCCCGCACTCGCTTTCGCCAGTTGTTCTTTCACCAACGCCTCCAGGTCATCCTGCGGGATAGCGCCAGCCACCATCTGATCGCCGATCAGGGTCGCAGGGGTTCCCTGAATGCCCAGCACTTGCGACAAAATCAGGTTCATTTTTAGCGGCTCCATGGTTTTCTCATCCACGCTGATCCCGTCGGTAGCGGTCTTTTTCTGCGCCGCAAGAATGCTGGCGTCATCGTGAGACCCCTTCTTCGCCATCAGCCGTTGGTGCAGCGGCCAGAACTTCTCCGGCTGCTGGCGCCAGGTCGAGAGCGCCACCTTCGCGGCATTCACCGAGCTCTGCCCCTTAAACGGCAGCAGCTTCACAATCAGCTGCACGTCCGGGTTGTCATGCACGATCTTCTCCAGCATCGGGTCGAACTGCTTGCAGTACGGGCAGTTGTAGTCGGTAAAGGTCACGATGGTCAGACGCGGTTTCTCCGCCCCCATCCTCGGGCTACTGGGGTCGTTAAACAGCAGCGCTTCCAGCTGCGCCTGCGTGGAATCCGCAGGCGGTGAATCTTCTGCCGTCGGAGCCGTGGGCGCCGCGACACTGAACGCCGAAAAACAGAGCAGGAGTAGTGCAGTTAACATTTTCATTATTCTTTTCCTTTTGCGTCGGACAGGGTGGTAATAACCTCTTCACGGCTTAACAGCGCAGGCAGCACGCGGCCCTGCGGTAATCCCGGTCCGTAGATCTGATTAAACGGAACCGCCGCGCTGTCGCGGGCGGTCAGGAACTGACTGATAGTCTCTGACGGGCGGCTCCAGTCGCCGCGTAGCGCCACCACATCCGGTTCCGAGAGGGCATCCTGCACGTCATCACGCAGCAGAACATTGTATTTGTTGGCTTTACAGGTCACACACCAGTCGGCGGTGACATCAACGAAAACCCGTTTGTGGTTCGCCAGCGCATTGGCTATCGCCTGTTCGCTGAGCGGCTGCCAGTTTACGCGGTCGCGCGACGTCCCTGAGCCATCAGGCCAGGAGACCGCGCCAACTGCCGCCGCCACGACCAGCGCCAGCGCCCCCACGCGCAGCGCCGTGCGCCAGCGGTAGCGCCAGAGCGTCGCCAGCCACAGCGCCACGGCCAGCACCGCCGTCAGCCCCAGCACCGCGCCGTGACCAATGTGCACCGTCAGCAGGCTCATCAGCCACAACGATGAGCCTAGCATCATCACCCCAAGCACGACCCGCACGACGTTCATCCAGCGTCCCGGGCGCGGCAGACGCCGCGCAAGCCCCGGCCAGGCGACTATCAAAAGCCACGGCAAGCTCATGCCGATGCCCATCGCGAGGAAAATCCCCCACAGCAGCGGCAGCGGCGCCACCAGCGCCACCGACACCGCGGTGCCGAGAAACGGTGCGGTACAGGGGGTGGCCAGCAGCGTCGCGAAAGCCCCCTGCCAGAAGTGCCCCATCAGCCCGTTGCCGCCGCGCGTCGCCAGGAAGGTACTGGCGCCGGAGGAGAGGCGAAGCTCAAAGAAGCCCAGCAGGCTGGCGCTAAACAGCACCATCACCAGCGTCATCGCGCCGATAAACCACGGGTTCTGAAACTGAATGCCCCAACCCAGCGCCTGATTGCCGAGCCGCAGCACGGTCATCATCAGCGCCAGTGCGAGAAATGACGCCACAATACCGCTAACGGAGGCCAGAAACTGCCGTCGCACCACACCGCGCTCAGCGGTCTGCGTCTGGACCAGCGACCCCAGCTTCATCGCCAGCACCGGCAGCACGCAGGGCATCACGTTGAGGATAAGCCCGCCCGCCAGCGCCATCAGTAGCGCCCAGCCGAACGCGACGCCAGCCGCAGGCGCGCCTTTAGCGGGTGTGACCGCACTCTCCTGCGCCTGACCGCTGTCCGCCAGCACCAGCGACACGCGCTTGCCGGAGAGATCCGGCGCAACGTCGCCCCAGCTGTCGCTGACCGGTACGGTGGCGGTGAGGGTATCGCCCTTCACCGAAAAGGTCGGGCGGCCGAAGTCCACGTCCTCCATACCGTCGAGAAACAGCGATGGCTGCGGCCAACCGGCGCTACGCACGGCGGTCACCGTCAGCGTGCCGGGGGCATAAGACGCGCTAAGCCGGGAGGTCAGGCCGTCAGGAAGCGGCAGCGTGCCCATGGCGCGGGTAAAGTCGTAGCTGAAGCGGTCTCCCACGGGCGCCGACATCTCCAGCGAGAAGGGGTAGTCGGTCAGAATACAGACGTTGCTACAGGTCGAGAGCGTCAGCACGCCCTTCAGCACCGGCGGTATCGCGCCCGCTATCGTCATCGGGAAGCTGACGTCGCCGTGATAGCCCTGGGTCGAAATCCCGGCGACCTCAAAACGCTGCGGCGTCGGCCAACGCCACGTGACCGCCAGCGGTTTCTCCCAGGCGATAGCGGGTGCTATCCCCCCTTCGCCCGGCGAACGCCAGTAGGTTTTCCAGCCCTTCTCAAGGGCGACATCCAGCAGCAGGCGCGTTTCGCCGTTACCTTCCGTCTGGGCGCGCAGCCTGACGCTGGCGTGTTGATTATCGGCCGCGCGCAGCCAGCCGCTGTCGGCGGCCTGGCTTACGGGTAGCCATAACCATAGCAGGCAGACCAACAGCCGCCTGAACAAAATTCGCATGAAAATTCTCCATAAATGAGTGATTAACCTGAGTTGTCAGGTCAGTGCTCATTCACGGAAGACGCATAATCGTAGATGCACCCGTAGCCGGGGCGGGGAAATAACGCGGGGAGGCCAGAGACGTTCAGGCCGCGAGGGCATCGCCGCCAGTACGGCAAGCAGCAGCGCGACAGCGACCATCGCCCCTTCGAACAGCACCGGCGGCGAGGCCAGCAACGACTTCGCGCTCAGCTCGCAGGGGGAAACCGGCGCCTCAACATTGTCCTGAGGTTGCGACATGGTCTGCGTCACGGCGGCGGCGTTCATGACCAGCGCGTGCAGGCCTGCCATCCGCTGCGCAGTGCATACCAGCACCACCAGACAGGCAAGGACTACAAGAAGAATGGCTTTTCGCTGTCGCTTGATCATGATCGGCCTCAATTATTCATAAAGCTTATCTTATAGGGTGAGCGCGTTTTCGCAATGGCAATGCTGTAAAGAAGTGTCTTAATCAAAACAGCGTTTACATATTGTAAACAGCCACATGCAATGCTAGAGTGTTTACATAATGTAAACGGATGGAACGAACGCACAATGCACGTTATTTCAAGAGAACCTTTTGAGGAAGCGGCAAAGCGATACCCCAACGATTCGTTCGCCATTCGGGCACTGTACCGCTTAGTGCGTGAGACGGATTTTACATCTCCGGCAGCGTTGAGAACGTTGGTACCGAGCCTGGATAATTTTAAGTACCGGAACAAATGGTGGGTTTTGGATGTAGGGGGTAACAACGTGAGGGTTATCGCTTACATCAATTTCGTGAATAAACGCTTCTACGTAAAGCACATAACAACCCATGCTGAATACGACAAGTTAACCCGATGCTACAGGGAGAACAAAGAATGAACACTGACACGACAAAAGCCCTTGAAGCAACCAGACAGCTCGTCGCTGCAGTCCCCTTCCTGGGGGGCAGTTCTTCCGAGAGCGATTACCGTGAAGCGCTGGCGCTCGTAGATTACCTGATCGAGAACGACGATGAAAATCCACTGATTGACTTCCTGGCGAGCAAGATTGCTGACTATGAGGATAATAGCGATCGCTTCGCTGAGTTTAATAACGCTATCGCTGAAATGCCGGTCGGCGTTGCGCTGCTGCGCACCCTGATCGACCAGTACAAATTGTCCTACTCAGATCTGAAAGAAGAGATTGGTTCAAAATCGCTGGTCAGCCAGATTTTATCCGGACAGCGCTCTCTGACCATCACCCACATTAAGGCGCTTTCTGCGCGCTTCGGTGTGAAACCAGAGTGGTTTCTCTAAACGCGTTCCTCACCTCACCGCGACAGCGTAACTCCGCCCGGGGTTAAGCGTGGAAACTGGCGTTTAACCCTCATTTTCGGAGGTTGATTTCCGTTAAAGGTTTATTTCCTGCTGAATGATTAACGCATTGAAATAATGCAATTTATAATGTGATTATCGGCTGGCGACACGGGGGCGCGGATGGTAATCTGCCCCCCATCGCAGGGTATGGAGTCTGAGCGGGCGCCCCATGAGCAACCCCATCAAACGACTGGAAATCATCAAAAACGCCATTGAACTGGAAGATGCCGACATCATCGCCAGCCAGCTGCCGCACCTGAAAAACGACGCCCGTGACAGCGCGCTGCTCGCTATTGCGCTGGCGCTGGAAGAACAGCGCTACGGCGAGGCAATGGCCGATATTATCGCCTGGCTGCAGCACCAGCGCGCCATGGTTCACTGGCAGGACCCGCGGATCGCGGCCAGCAAGCTGGAGCTGAAAACGCTGGAGCAGCAGCTGTGTGCTCTGCTCGATACCCGCAATGCGCGCATCACCCGGCTGGATGCGTTTAACGACCTGTATATGTCACGCCTCGGGCCGTTGATGACTGAGGTGCTGCGGCTGCGCAAAGTGCTGGCGGAAGCCACATTGCGCCGACAGGAAGCGCAACGGCGGACAGGCCGCGACGAACCCGCCATTGACCCGGTCCGTGACGACGCGCGCGAACAGTATGAAACCTGGCGCGAACAGCAGCAAAAAGCGCAGCAGCGCCGTGATTTACAGGAAAACATGCCGCCAGCCGACCGCCAGGAACTGAAACGGCTATGGCGACAGGCCAGTAAGCTCTGCCATCCGGATCTGGTCGACGAGGCGCTAAAAACGCAGGCCAATGACATGATGGTGCAGCTTAACCAGGCGCGTCAGCGCGGCGACCTGATCACTATTCGCAGTCTGCTGGCCCGCCTGATGCGCGGCCAGCAGCCGCTGGCTGCGCACGACACACTCAACGACCTGACGCTGTTGCAGCGGAAAATGACCGCCATTAAGCAGCAGATCGCCGAACTGCTGCAGGAACTGCGCACTCTGGAGCGGGAGAGAGCCTGGCTGCTGATTTCCTCGCTGTCCGACCCGGAGGCCTATTTCCGCCAGCAGGAAAAAGCGCTGGCCAACACCATCGCCACCCTGCAAAAACACATCACCGAATCCGGGTTTGATGAAGTGGCATAGTCCGGCGGCGCTGGATATTTCCCAACGGGATTAATGCAGCACGGTTACCGCGTCTTGCAGCCGCCCGGCGCGGTATTTCACCATGGCGGAAACCTGTGCGCTCTCTTCCACCAGACCGGCGTTTTTCTGCGTAATCGCGTCCAGCTCCGCCACCGCCCGGGTCAGGTCCGACAGCCCGGCGGCCTGCTCCGACGTCGAGTGGCTGATCTGCGCGATAAGCTGCGTCACATTGCGCACCTGCCCGACAATATCATCCATGGTTTTCCCCGCCTCATGAACCTGATCGGCGCCGGACTGTACCTTACTGGCGCTGGCGTCGATCAGTTTGCGGATATCGTTGGCCGCGTTGGCGCTACGGCTGGCGAGATGACGCACCTCGCCAGCCACCACCGCAAACCCTTTACCCTGCTCTCCCGCCCGCGCCGCTTCCACCGCCGCGTTGAGCGCCAGAATATTGGTCTGAAACGCGATGTCGTTAATCAGGGTCGTTATCGAGCCAATACGCTGGGTGCTGTCGGCAATGTCGTCCATGGTTTTCACCACCGTCTGCAT
Source organism: Pluralibacter sp. (assembly GCF_019237635.1). Taxonomy (GTDB): domain Bacteria; phylum Pseudomonadota; class Gammaproteobacteria; order Enterobacterales; family Enterobacteriaceae; genus Enterobacter_B. The sequence continues at coordinate 11,285 of NZ_JAFAGS010000170.1, read as the reverse complement.
CGCCTGTCCGCCGTGGGTCGCGGCATCGCTGGCGGCAATAGAGAGCTTATCGGCGGCGGCAGCGGTTTCGGCGTTGTTCTGTACCGAGGTCGCCATCTGGCTCATGGTCGCAACCGTCTGCTGAACATTCACCACCGTCTGGCGCGTGCGCTCATTAAGATCGTCGTTGCCTTTAGCCAGCGCATCGCTGCCCTGACGGACGCTGGCCACCTGCCCCGAGACATCGTGAATCAGCCAGCGGCACATCAGCCCAAGCTGCCCGACAGCGCGCAGGGTTAGCCCCAGTTCATCGCTGCGGTTAAGGTGCTCAACGCTGTTGCGCTCGCCGGTGGCGACGCTCAGCGCCTGACGCGCCACGTTCTCGACCGGACGCACAATCTGCCATTCGAAAATCAGCGTCCCCACCACCAGCATCAGCGCGCTGACCAGCAGCGACAGCCAGTGCGCCCCCGTCGCCAGCAGCGACGCCGCCAGCAGCGCGTACAGCGCGGTCATGACGCCGCGCGCCCGCCAGCGCAGCGGCATCGCTGGGTGTTTTCCCCAAAAACGCCTGCTGACCACCAGCCCTTTATGCACCCGCTTATTGCAGCGCCCCTCATTCAGCGCCTGGTACAGCGGCTCAACGGCGGCAATCTCCTGCGGCTGCGCTTTCGTACGAATCGACATATAGCCGCTGATTTTACCGTCGCGCACCATCGGCGCCACGTTGGCGCGTACCCAGTAGTGATCGCCGTTTTTGCGGCGGTTTTTGACGATGCCGCTCCACGGCTCCCCCTTTTGCAGCGTGTACCACATATCGGCGAATGCGGCTTTCGGCATATCCGGGTGGCGCACCAGATTGTGCGGCTGCCCGGTCAGCTCGTCGAGCCGGTAGCCGCTTATCTGTACAAAGGCGTCGTTGGCGTGGGTAATGTAACTATTCAGATCGGTGGTAGACATTAATGTGCTGTCATCATCAAGCGCATAATCACGCTGAGTGACATAGGGATGGGAAGACATACGCGCGTCCTGTGCAGGTTGTTAAGTTACTTATTTTTTGGCTTATTGTTATTTCGGCGATAAACACTTTATCTTTAGTTGTTAAATTTGATGCAGATCGCAATTTGCGTTTAAACCTTATAATTTGTGCGTTTTCCTTCCCGTGGTGCAGCTCTTGCACCATAACGATGCATCCCATTCGCCGACTCGCTGCGTTTATGCTGACGCGGCAGGAGTAAAAACCGCAATAATGTTAACGAAATGATTAAATATTGTTACATACAATTTCTACCAGGCGTTTATCCCGATTTTTTCGCTCCGCTCCGGTCTGGCGTAATCCCTGCAATACTTAATTCAGTATCATGTGATACGCGATGCCCAGGAGCATACTTTGAACAGGTTACCTTCCAGCGCCTCAGCATTAGCCTGCAGCGCGCACGCACTGAGTCTCATTGAGAAAAAAACGCTGTCTCATGAGGAAATGAAATCACTGAATCAGGAGGTCCGGGAGTATTTTAAGGAGCATGTGAATCCGGGGTTTCTTGAGTACCGAAAATCTGTAACAGCAGGCGGGGATTACGGAGCCGTAGAGTGGCAAGCAGGAAGTTTGAATACGCTTGTCGACACTCAGGGACAGGAGTTCATCGATTGCCTGGGTGGATTTGGTATTTTCAACGTAGGGCACCGTAATCCAACTGTGGTTTCCGCCGTACAGCATCAACTCGCTAAACAACCGCTTCACAGCCAGGAACTGCTCGATCCGCTTCGCGCGATGCTGGCGAAAACGCTGGCGGCGCTAACGCCGGGCAAACTGAAGTACAGCTTCTTTTGCAACAGCGGTACAGAGTCGGTCGAGGCGGCGATTAAACTCGCCAAGGCGTATCAGTCTCCGCGCGGGAAATTTACCTTTGTCGCTACCAGCGGCGCGTTCCACGGTAAATCGCTGGGCGCCTTGTCAGCCACGGCGAAAGCGCCTTTCCGTAAACCGTTTATGCCGCTGCTGCCGGGCTTTCGTCACATTCCGTTTGGCGATATCAGCGCCATGCGTTCGGTGCTGGCCGAGTGCAAGAAGACCGGCGATGACGTGGCCGCGGTGCTCCTTGAGCCTATCCAGGGCGAAGGCGGCGTTATTCTGCCGCCACCAGGATATCTGCCCGCCGTGCGTAAGCTGTGCGATGAGTTTGGCGCGCTGCTGATCCTCGACGAAGTGCAGACCGGCATGGGTCGCACCGGCAAGATGTTTGCCTGCGAGCATGAAAACGTGCAGCCGGACATCCTGTGTCTGGCGAAGGCGCTGGGCGGCGGTGTGATGCCGATTGGCGCGACCGTGGCGACCGAAGAGGTGTTCTCGGTGCTGTTCGACAACCCGTTCCTGCACACCACGACCTTCGGCGGCAACCCGCTGGCCTGTGCGGCGGCGCTGGCGACCATCCACGTTCTGCTGGAAGAGAACCTGCCTGCGCAAGCGGAGCAGAAAGGCGATATGCTGCTGGACGGTTTCCGCGTTCTGGCCCGCGAATACCCGGACCTGGTCCAGGAGGCGCGCGGTAAGGGGATGCTGATGGCCATCGAGTTTGTCGATAACGAGATTGGCTACAGCTTTGCCAGCGAGATGTTCCGCCAGCACGTGCTGGTCGCCGGTACCCTCAACAACGCAAAAACCATCCGCATTGAGCCGCCGCTGACGCTGACCATTGAGCAGTGTGAGCAGGTGTTGAAAGCGGCGCGCTTTGCCCTTGCGGCGATGCGCATCAGCGTGGAGCAGGCGTAAGACGCCTTCACCTGACCCTCTCCTTCACACCGGAGAGGGTCTTTTATTTCTGCGTGTTCCCGGCCTGTCCCTTCGCTTTCTGAATCGCCATTTGCAGAACCTCTTGCGTTGTGCTGCCCGACGCGACATACACCCGCTGCGCGCTGGCAGGTGCAGACTGCGGCATCACGACAAACGCTGGCGCTCTGCTAAACCCCATCTGCTGCGCCAGCGTCTGGTTTGCCGCCAGCGCTTTAAAGATAAAGCGTACGTCCGGGTTGGCCTTCACCAGTTGCTCCACCATCGGCGCCATCGCGCTGTAGTTAGAACCCTGAGAGTCAAAAAACATCACCACGCTTGCTTTCGCGTCTTTCGGTCCGACGGAAGGGCTATCCATGCTGAGCAGTTGCGCCTGATGCTGCAACACCATCTGTACCTGCGCCTGCTGCTCTGCAACCTGCTGGCGCTGACGCAGGTTTTCGCTCGCCGCGACCAGAAACTCAGGATGGTTCGCCAGATACGTCGCCACCGCTTCGCCAAGCTTATCCGGGTGCGCGGTAAAGTACGCTTCGGCAAGGGGGCCAATCTGCGCCTGCTGGGCATCGCTAAACGACGCGTTCGTACCGGCCGCCACGGCGGGTGCCGCGCAGGTAAGCGCCAGAAGCAGCGCCAGCGGGCGCGAAAACGTGTTTTTTTTCAGATGCATGATGAGTCACTCTACGGTTGAATTAACGCGGTGGCCGGGGGCATAACCCGGCCATAATCGTTGATCGACTGCCAGCGAACCTGGCAGGGTTGCGAAGACGGGCAGCCGCTAAAACGACGCTGCCCAAAGGGCGCCACGACGCCCGCGTTCTCCTGGCTTTTCCCGGCGATACTGAGCTGAAACAGCGTGACGTAATACGGCCCCGGGTTGCTGACCCGCAGCGCCGCGCCGTCCCGCTGCCAGCACAGGGTGTGGTATGCCGCCTCCGCAGACCCCGTAAGCCCGGTCGGGCGATACAAGAGCTTCAGCGCCGAGCGCACCGCCAGTTGGACACTGTTGGCCTGCGCTTTGCTGGAGGGAATGGCGGCGATACGAAGCGTAAACAGACTTTCGCGATCCGCAGGCAGCGCCCCGCCGGTATAGATAATCCGCAGGGTATTTTCCCGCTGCGGCTGAATAACAAACAGCGGCGGCGTGATGACAAACGGCGCGGGTTCTCCTCCGGCCTGCGCCGCGCCCGGCCACTCGCCGCCGACGGTCACCCGGGCGTTAATCAGAAACGGCATCAGCGATTTGTTGCGCACCGGGACGCTTATCGATGCTTTCGCCCCGGGATAGACAAAGCGGGTGCCGCCGATCACCACCCCCGCCTGCGCCAGGGTGCTGAACAGCAGCAACAGCCCGGCCAGGCACAGCAGCAACGGTAAAATAAGCGTGCGGTCACGATGACGGTCAGGCATAGGTCAGCACGAACGTGGTGGAAGCATTAGCAGTACCGGCGGCGACGCTGTCGCCATCGGCGATGTAGCGGGCGTAAAAATTAAGGGTGGCCGTCGCCTGATTAGGCGCAAGCGGCGTATTCTCGCTCTCTTTTCCCATCGGGATGAGCGACTTATCCTGGTTGTAGATCCCCACGCCAATGCCGGTGGCATACCCCGCGCCGCCGGTCAGCGCCAGCAGGTCCGGATTCTTACCGTTTGATGCCCCCTCGAAATGGACGGTGACGCCGCTTGCCGCACCGCCGCATTTCTCAAGGTTGATAGCGAAAAGCTCATAGCGCGAGCCATCACCCGCCTGAGCAAACTGTTTGCTGGAGACATCGCCCATCGGCACGGTCAGGTTTTTCGAGTCCGGCGATACGGCGCAGGTGTTATCGGTAATGGTGCCGGTGATGTACACCGTCCCCTGATGTGCCTGAAGCGGCGGCGTCGCTATCAGCGCCAGGCCCAGGCAAGCCGCAAAAGAATACCGTGTCATGCTGGCTCCTTACTGATACTGAAGGTCAAAGTACATCACCGCAGTGGCGTTCCCCGCCGTGACCTGGCTTGTCGTCGACTTGTAGCGCAGGTTGAAAGTCAGGGTGTTATCGCCAGCGTGCAGCGGGTACAACGCTGACGCAGTGTTATTGATGCTGACAGGAGACTGGCTGCTGTCGAGGATCTGCACCCCCACCCCCGTCGCCATCTGCGATTCGGTTCCCATCCCGGTCGCGGAAAGCGCCAGCAGCGAAGGATCATCGCTATCGGCAGTGCCGGTAAACCACACCTGTCCGTCGGTGATGTTTTGCGTACAGCCCGTCAGCATAATCAGCAGCGGCGCCGACGTTGCGGTCGAACCGACGGAGGGGAAATCTGCGGTGGAAAACTGCCCAAGTTTGACGGTCTGCGTCTCGCTCGACGCATCCACGTTGCAGGTTTCCGCCACGATAGTGCCGGTCAGCTTCAGGTTATAGCCGCTGTCATCAGCCCGGACCGCCGGGCTGCCGACGAACACGCCACAGAAGCAGAACGCAAATACGATGTTATGTTTCATCATCCTCACCTGATTTACGCAAAATCGACGCGCAGGAACGCCAGCGCCGTAAAGAGGCCTTCCGCGGGCGATTTCCCCGTCGTGCTGATGGGGTAAGCCTGCAAGCTGATGTTCGCCTTACCCGAGGCATCGGTGGTAAACGGAATATTGCTGTTGAGGTCGTTCGGCGTCAGGATTTTGCCGCTTTGATCGGCCACCACCACGCCCACATCGGTATTATCCGACGCAACCGCCTGGTTAAAGTGGCTGTCTGGCGTCGCCTGCACACGCAGCGTCAGGTTGGCCGGATAGTTAATGCTGCCGTTGCACTGAATCGGCACGTTGAAGGTTTTTACTGGCGCGTCGTCGGGCTTTTGCCCGGCGTTTTTGAAATCACCACTGTACAGCGTGCCAAAATCCACCAGCACCGTTTGCCCGGCATTGACTTCGCAGCTTTGCGGTACGGTAATCGTGCCGCTGTAGGCAATCTGATACACCACGGTGGATAACGGATCGCCGCTATTGGTGGTGACATACACGTTAAACATCGTCTGCTGGGGAATGGTGACGGTGCCGATAAACGATTTAACGATCCTGATTTTAAAAATCAGGTTGGAGTCGTGGACGTTAAACGGCTTGCCCTGATTCACGTTGGTGTCGGTTCCCATCTGAATATATTTTGCAGGCGGGTAGAAATCCCCCGCAGAAGAGTCGTGAATTTTCATCGCGCCTTCGATGTAGTCCGGGTCCAGCCGCAGGTACTGCCAGCTGCCGTCGGTATCCGCCACCGGAAAGGTGGTGACATACGAACGGTAAGTCCGGTTATTGGAGGAGGAACCTTTCGGGCACACCGCCTGAATATTGACGTCCTGGCTTTTCACCAACTGCGTCCCCTGCCCTGGCTGGTTCTGATCCTTCGTCAACGTGGAGGTCAGATCGTAACTCACCTGCGTAGGCGTCCCATTGGCGTTACTACAGACCGCCGCGACGCTATTTCCGGTCACTGATACCGAAAGCAAGAAAAAGAAGACAACAGACGTTCTCATGTTATGAACACTCCACCTTCTGGCGCACCAGGGGCTGATGACTTTCAGGTATTTGATAATTCGCGTTGCACTGCTTCGCTGCGCCGTCACCCCATTGCGCCGTCAGAGAACCCTGCGCTGTCAGACCAGACAAGTAGGTTTCACCACCGTCGCCGACGATCGTGTCGCCGCCGCCGTCGCTGCGGGTGACTACCGCGCCAAACGGCACCGGCTTACCGTTATGCATCAGCGTAAGCAGCGCCCGTTCTCCGACGCGGGCCTTAAAGGTGGCGCGCACCAGCGCGCCCTGGGTCGGCACCACGTTGGCCACCGCATCGTCAATATCCATCTTGTCGCCCAGCGAGTTGGTATCCAGCGCCATGCGGTTCTGACGGTAGGTAGTGGCGTACGGCACCACAGCGTAGCCGCGCCAGTCGGTATGAATGCCGGGCTGATCCTCCACACTGACGTCGCTGGCGCCCGGCGCGGCAATCAGCACGTTGGTGTCGCCCAGCGGCTGGCTCAGGGTGACGCCGTTGCGGTGGGCGACAACGCCGCCGCTCAGCCCGTAGTTGACCTGCTGGTAATCGCCGTTGCTGCTGTAGTTGTAGCCGACGTTGGCGTTGCCGTAAGCGCCATCGTACTCAACGCTGGCGGTGCCGCTGGCGCCATTGCCGTGGTTCTGATACCCCTGCTGCACGCTATAGTTCAGGTTGTTGTCCGCCAGCAACGTGCCGTTAAGCCCGGCGTTCTGCGTGGTGTTGCCGTGCTTGTCGGTGCTCATGCTCCAGGTGGCGTAGGCGTTATGGCTGCTCTGGGTCATGTCGGTCGCCGGGTGCAGCCACTGGCCGATCGGCAGCGACACCGTGAAGGCGTAAATCTGATCGCCCTGCGGCGCATCCGGCGCTTTGTTGTAGTTGTAGCTTATGCTGTACGAGATGCCGTCCCAGGTGCCGCTGTAACCCAGTTGCAGCAACGTATCGGTCTCATCGGTGTGCCAGTAGCTCTGCTGGCTGCCGGTAATAAACACCGAGCCATAGTCATCCAACTGCTGCGAGACGTTGATCTGCACCTTGCCGCGTTTGGTGTAGTACAGGTTGTAATAGTCCGTCCAGTCGGGGGTTTTGTTGACGTCGCCGTCCTGCGTTTGCACCACGTAACCGTCCATATGTTTGTAGGTGGTATCATCCAGGGTATAGAACCCGGAGGTGGAATACCGGTATCCGAGCAGCTGGAAGTTGGTGCCATAGTCGTTGAGCGATTTGGCGTACAGAAAGCGCACCGAGGAGCCGTGATGGGTGCTGTCGTTCGCCAGGGTGCTGGTCGCCTGCGTGATGTCCATCGACAACGCGCCGTAATCACCCATATTCACGCCAGAACCGAGAGCGAACGCCGCGTAGTCCTCCGACAACTGCGTGCCGCCATACACCGTTACCCCGCGCCCTAACCCCCAGATAAGCGTGCCCTGGCCGAAATTGACATTCTCCTGCTGGTCGCTGTTGCTGCGGTATTGCGCGGCGGTAATGGCGTACTTCACCCGGCCCTCACGCTGCAGGATAGGCACCGCCGAGTACGGCACGGTGTAGTTGCTGGTACTGCCGTCGGACTCTTTGACCTCAACGGTCAGGTCGCCGCTTGAGGAGGTCGGGTAGAGATCGTTAATCGCAAACGGACCGGGCGGCACATAGCTCTGGTAAATGGTGTAGCCGTTTTGCTTCACGGTGACCTGGGCATTGCTTTTGGCGATGCCGCGAAGGGTGGGGGCGAAACCTTTCAGGCTGTCCGGCAGCATGTTGTCATCCGAGGCCAGCTGCGCGCCGCGAAACGCGAGGCTGTCAAACACGTCGGATGGCGTATAGCTGTCGCCCAGCGTCAGCTCGCCCTTAAGCGGAATCACATCGCGCTGCGCGTAGGTGTTGATGTGCTGCCAGTCGCTTTTATTCTCCTGGCTGCCGCTGTCGTAGTTCCAGGTCGAGTAATCGCGCAGGCGCCAGGCCCCCAGGTTCAGCCCGCTGTTCAGACCGAGGAAGTAGCTGTTGTCCGCCGTACCGCCTTCGCTGCGGTCGCTACTGTTGGAACCCGTAAAGTTGTAGTTCAGCAGCAGCGCGTTAATGCCCTCATCCCACTGTTCCGGCGGAATATAGCCGCGAGCGCTGTTGCGCATCGCCGCCTGAGGGATGCTGAGATTCAACTGCTGATGCTCGAAATCAAACGCCGCCGTTGCCGCCGGGATCGCCGCGGTCACGTCCACACAGCTGTCCGGCTGCGCCTTAGCAAGCGATGGAAATGCCTGCAGGTTAACCCCCATGGCATCCAGCGCTTTTGGCGTCAGACAGGCGACGAGGCCGGTGTCATCCGCCTGTTGCGTCGTCGCGGCGGCTTTCGCGCGGGCGGTAAACGTCACATCCCTGGTCGCGAGAAACGTGCCGTTCAGCCAGACGTCCACGCGGTAGGTGCCGGGTGCCTGTCCATTGCCTTCAAAGCGGGAGAGGTCGGCCACCGCGCCCGGGTCGCTCGACAGGAACGCCGGATTGAAATAGTCCCCGGCGATCCCTTTCGGCGCCGCCAGCGCTCCCAGTAGCGCCAGCGCAACCTGAGGCAACGGCAGCCGAGCCACGGTGTTACATTCTCTGTGTAGATGACGCTTCATGCGCTGATGACCTTGCTTTCAGATGGCAGGGATTACCCCGAGCAGAATTGGGTGGGCGTATTGGCGCCGAAATCGTTGACGGTCTGAAAACTGACTTTGCCGCCCTGACCGCCAGGCACCGCCACCGTCAGGCTGCTTTTGGGGGCGACCATGGAATTCGGCAGCCGTGTGCCGCCCGCATAGAACTGCACCAGCGAAACGTAATAAGGCGATGGGTTGTTCACCGTCACCTTGCCGCCGCCCTGCTGACAGGTCAGCGTTTTCGGCGCGTTGACCGACGGCGTCGGCAGGTGTTTCGGGCGAACAAACAGCTTGATCACGCTCTGGGTAGCAATCTGCAGGGTATTGCTCGCCAGCTTGCTTTTATCCACCGACGGAATGGCCTTGCTGTTCAGGTAGAACACGCTTTCGCGATCCTCAGGCAGACCCGGGCCCACGTACATAATGCGCAGGGTGTTCTCTTTTTTCGGGTGAATGACGAACAGCGGCGGTGTAATCACGAAGTCCTGTGACTTCGCGCCGTCCGGGTTTGCCACCCACGACTGAATCAGAAAATCGTTGTTCTCCGATGAGTTAGTCAGCGGCAGGGAAACCTGCTTTTCGCCCTGAGGATAGATAACGCGGGTGGCGCCCAGCGCCACACCGCCAGCATGGGCTCCGGCGGCAATCCCCAGGGTGAAGGCGAACAGACCCGCGGACGTCAAAAGACGCCGCCAGGCCGCCTGGCTACATTGAAATCTGGCTTTCATTAGGATGTCAGTCTCTTTAATCGTCAGTCGTGGTTACTGATAAATCACGTTGAACCATACCTGGGCGCTGGCGCTGCCAGCGTTGACCCGGCGGTCGGTGGCCCGGTAGCGGGCGGTGTAGCTCAGTACGGTCTCGCCCTCCTGCAAAGGCGCGAACCAGGGAGGCCGGGTATCGGGAATGAGCAGGTTGCCTGCACCGTCAAAAATACCGATCCCGATGCCATGGGCCGCGCCCGCGCCGTAACCTGCGCGAAACACCAGCGGGTCCTTGCCGTCTGATTCACCGGTAAACAAGACGCCGACGTTCTGGCTGACGGTGGTATCGCAATCCTCCAGCACTATCTGAAAAGGTTGCGGGTCTTCCCAGTCGCCCAGAGAAGCGAACTGGTTGCTGCGAACCTGCCCCATCTGCACGGTTTGATTCCGGCTGTCGGCGCTGACCGAGCAGGCAGCGTTGACGACCTGGCCATAGAAATGCACGTCGCCGCCGTGAATATTCACGTAGTGATGGTTACCCGCGTAGGCGGGCAGCGTGGCGACCATGGAAAGCAGTAAGGGAACAACAGGGCGATGCGCATCCAGCCGCATAACGAACTCCTCTTACGACAACCTCAAGAAAGCCCCCGCCGGGCTGGCCGGGGGCTTGCCGTATCAGGAATACACCATGTTAAACGTCGCGGTTGCCGCAACATTGCCAGCGGTTGCCGCCCCCGTGGCGATATAGTCCACGCTCAGAGGGATGCTGTTTGCCCCGTCAACCAGCGTGACGGTGGAGGAGGTATCGCCGACGTTCAGCACCTGGCCGTCCGGTCCGTAGAGCTGCAGCGCAACGTTAGTTGCCGAACCGGCACCGGCAGTGTTCGCCAGCGTCCCCGGCTGCGTGCTGTCTTCCTGGCCGTTGAAGATGACTGCCGCGTTCTGGCTAACGGTGGTATCACAGTCCGCCAGATCGATGCTGAAAGCTTCTTTCTGGTTCGCTACAGCGCCCGCGGCGGTTAACTTCGCGGTACGCACCTGGCTCAGGGTGACGGTCTGATCGGTGGAGTTTGCGGAGACGGCGCAGGCGGCATCAACCACCTGGCCGACAAAATTTACCGTGCCGCCGGATACGGTGGTAGAGGTCGTAATCCCTGCCTGCGCCGCCGTCGCTGCGCCGCTTGCCATCATTGCCGTTACCACCATCGCTAATACATGCTTTTTCATACAAGTTCGTTCCTGAAATTAAAAACAAAAAGCTGGAATCATTTTTTAGGGCAATAAGAAACCCGAGTCGCTGGTGCAACTTATTTATCAAATGACTCCAGTAACGCTTTAGTTATGACGGTTTGACGGAAACACTCCGTCTTCATAAACATCCCTGTCGGATAACAGCAACAATATCCCTACGGCGGCTTGACAGTGTCAAAAGCCATGAAGAATAGTCAAACTAAAGTGATATTATTATCAGGAAGTGCCTGTGGTGTTTCAATGTTAATAATTGTCCTATATAGGATATTTCTTAAGGCACTGTTTTATACAGTTTTTTTGACACCAGATTATTCTTTAGTGTTAGTATAATGAGTCCCCGCCAGCACCAACGCGAACGCTGTTTGCGCAAGATATAATATGTTCTTAGTGATAGCTGTAATATAAAATT
>NZ_JAFAGS010000049.1 GCF_019237635.1 Pluralibacter sp. | reverse complement strand
AAGAGTATGATTTACCGCATTCTGCGTAAAGGCGAAGTGCGGGTGAACAAAAAGCGCGTTAAGCCGGAGTACAAGCTTGAGGCGGGCGATGAAGTGCGCATTCCGCCGGTGCGCGTCGCCGAGCGTGAAGAAGACGCGGTGTCGCCGCATCTGCAAAAAGTTGCCGCCCTGAGCGACGTTATCCTTTATGAGGATGACCATATTCTGGTGCTCAACAAACCGTCGGGCACCGCGGTTCACGGCGGCAGCGGGTTGAGTTTCGGCGTCATCGAAGGGCTGCGCGCGCTTCGCCCGGAAGCGCGCTTTCTTGAGCTGGTGCACCGCCTCGACCGTGATACTTCGGGCGTGCTGCTGGTAGCGAAGAAGCGTTCTGCGCTGCGCTCCCTGCATGAGCAACTGCGTGATAAAGGCATGCAGAAGGATTATCTGGCGCTGGTGCGCGGGCAGTGGCAGTCGCATACCAAAGTGGTGCAGGCGCCGTTGCTGAAAAACATCCTGCAAAGCGGCGAGCGTATTGTTCGCGTCAGCAGCGAGGGGAAACCGTCGGAAACGCGTTTTAAAGTTGAAGAGCGCTTTGCGTTTGCGACCCTGGTTCGCTGCAGCCCGGTGACCGGCCGTACCCACCAGATTCGTGTTCATACCCAACATGCGGGGCACCCGATTGCCTTCGACGACCGCTATGGCGATCGCGAATTTGATAAGCAGCTTGCCGGCACCGGCTTAAACCGCCTGTTTTTGCACGCGGCGGCGCTGAAGTTTACCCACCCGGGTTCCGGTGAGACGATGCGTGTCGAAGCGCCGATGGATGCGCAGTTAAAGCACTGTCTTAAGGTGCTGCGCGGCTGATGTGATATCGGGTGGCTTAGCGCCACCCGATGTCGTTTATGCCAGTAACGGATTGATCTGCTCGTGGCGCAGCATTTTGCACAGCGCAATCAGCGGCAGACCGACCAGCGTATTCGGATCGCGACCCTCCAGGCGCTCGAAGAGCGCGATGCCCAACCCCTCGCTTTTAAAACTTCCTGCGCAGTTCAGCGGCTGCTCTTTCTCGACATAGCGAACAATCTCATCGTCCGTCAGCTTGCGAAAGTGGACGTCGAACGGTTCACATTCGGTTTGCAACTGTCCGGAGGCGCTATTGTACAGCGCAAGCCCCGTATAAAAAGTCACGATATGGCCGCTCGCTTCCCGCAGCTGGCGGTGGGCGTTCTCTGCGGTGTGCGGTTTGCCGGTGATTTTCCCGCCCAGCACGCAAACCTGATCGGAGCCGATGATCACATGCTCAGGGTAGCGGTGCGCCAGCGCCTGCGCTTTCGCCTGCGCCAGACGCAGCACGAGCTGACGCGGAGACTCGCCGGGTAAGGGAAGCTCATCTACCTCGGGCGCAGCGCAAATAAACGGCAGCCCGAGCTTTTCCAGCAGTTGGCGGCGAAAGGGCGATGTGGAGGCAAGAACGATTTTTGGCATAATTTTTCTGTTAAACTCTGGTGATTCGGATTGCGCCATTTTAAACTACAGGCCGCAATGTGTGCGAATAAATGGCAAAAGGCATCCTGCGGGTGCCTTTTTCTTTGACTCTATGACGTTACAAAGTTAATATGCGCGCCCTATGCAAAAGGTAAAATTACCCCTGACTCTTGATCCGGTACGCACGGCTCAAAAACGCCTTGATTATCAGGGTATCTATACTCCTGAACAGGTAGAGCGTCTTGCCGAATCTGTAGTCAGCGTGGACAGTGATGTGGAATGCGATATGACATTCGCCATCGATAACCAACGTCTCGCCGTGATTAAAGGCGATGCGAAGGTGACGGTGTCTCTTGAATGCCAGCGCTGCGGGAAACCGTTTTCACATCAGGTTCACACAACGTATTGTTTCAGCCCGGTCAAAAATGATGAGCAGGCTGAAGCACTCCCGGAAGCGTATGAGCCGATTGAGGTTAACGAATTCGGTGAAATCGACCTGCGGGCGCTGGTTGAGGATGAACTCATCCTTACCCTGCCTGTAGTTCCGGTGCATGATTCTGAACACTGTGAAGTGTCCGAGGCGGACATGGTCTTTGGTGAATTGCCTGATGAAGCGCAAAAGCCAAACCCATTTGCCGTATTAGCCAGCTTAAAGCGTAAGTAATTGAGGAGTAAGGTCCATGGCCGTACAACAAAATAAACCAACCCGTTCCAAACGTGGCATGCGTCGTTCTCATGACGCGCTGACCGCAGTTACCAGCCTGTCTGTAGACAAGACTTCTGGTGAAACCCACCTGCGTCACCACATTACTGCCGACGGTTTCTACCGCGGTCGCAAGGTTATCGCTAAGTAATCACGCGATACTCAATGAATTTCGCGTTGCAGGAACGCAGTAGTGCCCCCTGCGACGTGAAAGACAATGAGTATAACGCGATGAAGCTTAGTGAGGATTTCCCGCGCAAGCGGGGATACACCGAACCAGGCGGCGACGAAACCTTGACACGTCTGACCATAGCGTTGGATGTCATGGGGGGCGATTTTGGCCCGTCCGTGACGGTGCCTGCAGCATTGCAGGCACTGCATTTTGATTCACAACTCTCGCTTCTCTTAGTCGGCAACCCCGACGACATCATGCCATTACTTGCCAGAGCTGACTTTGAACAACGTTCACGTCTGCAGATTATTCCTGCGCAGTCAGTTATTGCCAGTGATGCTCGTCCGGCGCAGGCGATTCGCAGTAGCCGGGGCACCTCCATGCGCATAGCGCTGGAGTTGGTGAAAGAAGGGCGAGCGCAGGCATGCGTCAGCGCGGGCAATACCGGCGCGCTGATGGGGCTTGCGAAATTGTTGCTCAAACCGATTGAAGGGATTGAACGCCCGGCGCTGATGACGGTGCTTCCGCATCAGCAAAAGGGGAAAACGGTGGTCCTTGATTTAGGGGCTAACGTCGATTGCGACAGCAATATGCTGGTTCAGTTCGCCGTTATGGGCGCGGTGATGGCCGAAGAGGTCGTCGGCATTGAGCGACCGCGCGTTGCGCTGCTCAATATCGGCGAAGAAGAAACCAAAGGTCTTGACAGCATTCGTGACGCTTCGGCGATACTGAAGACAGTACCCAGCATTAACTACATTGGCTATCTTGAGGCCAATGAATTGTTAACCGGGAAGACGGATGTCCTGGTTTGTGATGGTTTTACGGGAAACGTCACATTAAAAACGATGGAAGGTGTTGTCAGGATGTTCCTTTCGCTGCTGAAATCTCAGGGTGAGGGGAAAAAACGGTCGTGGTGGCTGCTGCTTTTAAAGCGTTGGTTACAAAAAAGTCTGGCGCGGCGATTCAGTCACCTCAACCCCGACCAGTATAATGGCGCCTGTCTGTTAGGATTGCGCGGCACGGTGATAAAGAGTCATGGTGCAGCCAATCAGCGCGCGTTTAGCGTCGCGATTGAACAGGCAGTGCAGGCGGTGCAGCGGGAAGTCCCTCAGCGGATTGCCGCTCGCCTGAAATCTGTATACCCAGCCGGATTCGAGCGGCGGGAAGAAGGCAACGCCGACAACACCCGGGCGCATCTCTGAAGAGATGACCGGCGTGCGGCGAAGACTCCGTGTCCCGAACAGGTGGGTACTACCACAATAAGACTGAGCGTACATGTATACGAAGATTATAGGTACCGGCAGCTATCTGCCTGAACACGTGCGGACGAACGCCGATCTGGAAAAAATGGTCGATACCTCTGACGAGTGGATTGTCACGCGCACAGGTATCCGTGAACGTCGTATTGCCGCGCCTGACGAGACTGTGGCGACGATGGGTTTCGAAGCCGCAAAACGCGCGCTGGACATGGCGGAAATCGACGCTGAACAGATTGGTTTGATTGTCGTTGCTACCACCTCAGCGACGCATGCCTTCCCAAGCGCGGCGTGCCAGATTCAATCGATGCTGGGCGTGAAAGGATGCCCGGCATTTGACGTTGCCGCCGCCTGCGCAGGTTTTACCTATGCGCTGAGCGTTGCCGATCAGTACGTGAAATCCGGTGCGGTGAAGCACGCGCTGGTTATCGGCTCCGATGTGCTGGCCCGCACCTGCGATCCGACCGATCGCGGCACGATTATTATTTTTGGCGATGGCGCTGGCGCCGTCGTCCTTAGCGCGTCAGAAGAGCCGGGAATCATCTCCACGCATCTGCATGCTGACGGCAACTATGGTGAACTGCTCACTTTGCCAAACGCCGATCGCGTGAACCCGGAGAACTCGATTCACCTGACCATGGCAGGGAACGAAGTCTTTAAAGTCGCAGTGAAAGAGCTGGCGAATATCGTCGAAGAGACGCTGGCGGCAAATAATCTTGACCGTTCAGACCTCGACTGGCTGGTGCCGCACCAGGCTAACCTGCGCATTATCAGCGCAACGGCGAAAAAGCTGGGCATGCCGATGGACAACGTGGTGGTGACGCTCGACCGTCACGGCAATACGTCCGCCGCCTCCGTACCGTGCGCGTTCGATGAAGCCGTACGCGATGGCCGCATTAAGCGTGGCCAACTGGTTCTGCTGGAGGCCTTCGGCGGTGGTTTCACCTGGGGCTCTGCGCTGGTTCGTTTTTAATTAAGGATAACAACATGACGCAATTTGCTTTTGTGTTCCCGGGACAAGGCTCTCAGACCGTCGGTATGCTGGCCGAGATGGCCGCGGAATATCCGGTGGTTGAAGAGACGTTCGGTGAAGCCTCTGCGGCACTGGGATACGATTTGTGGGCGCTGACGCAACAGGGTCCGGCGGAAGAACTGAACAAAACCTGGCAGACGCAGCCTGCGCTGCTGACCGCGTCTGTCGCGCTGTACCGTGTCTGGCTGCAGCAGGGCGGCAAAGCGCCTGCGCTGATGGCGGGTCACAGCCTGGGTGAGTACTCTGCGCTGGTGTGCGCGGGCGTTATCGCGTTTGCGGATGCGGTTCGTCTGGTTGAGCTGCGTGGCAAATTCATGCAGGAAGCGGTACCGGAAGGCACCGGCGGCATGTCGGCTATCATCGGTCTGGATGATGCGGCGATTGCGAAAGCGTGTGAAGAATCCGCAGAAGGCCAGGTTGTCTCCCCGGTTAACTTCAACTCGCCAGGCCAGGTGGTTATCGCCGGTCACAAAGAGGCCGTTGAACGTGCTGGCGCTGCCTGCAAAGCCGCAGGTGCGAAGCGTGCGCTGCCGCTGCCGGTCAGCGTGCCGTCGCACTGTGCGTTGATGAAACCGGCTGCTGAGAAGCTGGCGGCTGAACTGGCGACCATTACCTTTAACGCACCGCAAATTCCGGTTGTGAATAACGTGGATGTGAAGTGTGAAACCGCTGCGGACGCGATTCGCGACGCGCTGGTCCGCCAGCTTTACAGCCCGGTTCAGTGGACCAAAACCGTTGAGTTTATGGCCGCTGAAGGCATTGAGCATCTTTATGAAGTCGGCCCGGGTAAAGTCCTCACCGGTTTGACCAAACGAATTGTAGACACCCTGACAGCGTCAGCGCTCAATGAGCCTGCTGCGATGTCTGCGGCGCTTGCACAATAAAAAGAGGAACACCATGAGTTTTGAAGGAAAAATTGCACTGGTAACGGGCGCAAGCCGCGGCATTGGTCGCGCAATTGCGGAAACCCTCGTTGCCCGTGGCGCAAAAGTTATCGGTACTGCGACCAGCGAAAGCGGCGCGCAGTCAATTAGCGATTATCTGGGTGCCAATGGTAAAGGTCTGATGCTGAATGTGACCGATCCGGCATCTATCGAATCTGTTCTGGAAAATATTCGCGCAGAGTTTGGCGAAGTCGATATTCTGGTCAATAATGCCGGGATTACTCGTGATAACCTGTTAATGCGAATGAAAGATGACGAGTGGAACGACATCCTCGAGACCAATCTGTCATCGGTATTCCGTCTGTCAAAAGCGGTAATGCGCGCTATGATGAAAAAGCGTCATGGACGTATTATCACAATCGGTTCTGTGGTCGGTACCATGGGAAATGCCGGTCAGGCCAACTACGCTGCGGCGAAAGCGGGTCTTATCGGTTTCAGTAAGTCGCTGGCGCGTGAAGTCGCGTCACGCGGTATTACTGTGAACGTTGTTGCTCCGGGCTTTATTGAAACGGACATGACGCGTGCGCTGACCGAAGAGCAGCGTGCGGGTACACTGGCGGCAGTTCCGGCGGGGCGCCTCGGCTCTCCAAAAGAAATCGCCAGTGCGGTTGCATTCTTAGCCTCTGACGACGCGGGTTACATCACCGGTGAAACCCTGCACGTCAACGGCGGAATGTATATGGTCTGACCGTAGATTGCACAAAATGCTCAGGAACCGCGCATTCCGCGTGGTACCGGACAATATTATGTGCAAAATGATTTGCGTTATTGGGGCAAACACCCGCAAAATAGCGTAAAATCGTGGTAAGACCTGCCGGGATTTAGTTGCAAATTTTTCAACATTTTATACACTACGAAAACCATCGCGAAAGCGAGTTTTGATAGGAAATTTAAGAGTATGAGCACTATCGAAGAACGCGTTAAGAAAATTATCGGCGAGCAGCTGGGCGTTAAGCAGGAAGAAGTTACCAACAATGCTTCCTTCGTTGAAGACCTGGGCGCTGATTCTCTTGACACCGTTGAGCTGGTAATGGCTCTGGAAGAAGAGTTTGATACTGAGATTCCGGACGAAGAAGCTGAGAAAATCACCACCGTTCAGGCTGCCATTGATTACATCAACGGTCACCAGGCGTAAGTGAACATCTCCAGGCGGTCACTCGACCGCCTGAGTTTTATCTTTTTGTCCCACAAGTCTCTTTTTTATCCCTCCCTGGAGGACAAACGTGTCTAAGCGTCGTGTAGTTGTGACCGGACTGGGCATGTTGTCTCCTGTCGGCAATACCGTAGAGTCTACCTGGAAAGCTCTCCTTGCCGGTCAGAGTGGCATCAGCCTGATCGACCATTTCGATACTAGCGCCTATGCAACGAAATTTGCTGGCTTAGTAAAGGATTTTAACTGTGATGACATCATCTCGCGTAAAGAACAGCGCAAGATGGATGCCTTCATTCAATATGGAATTGTCGCTGGCGCTCAGGCCATGCAGGATTCTGGCCTTGAAGTGACGGAAGAGAACGCAACGCGTATCGGTGCCGCTATTGGTTCCGGCATTGGCGGTCTCGGTTTAATCGAAGAGAACCACAGTTCGCTGGTTCATGGCGGTCCACGTAAGATAAGCCCCTTCTTCGTTCCGTCTACGATTGTTAACATGGTGGCCGGTCACCTGACCATCATGTTCGGCTTGCGTGGCCCTAGCATCTCTATCGCCACGGCGTGTACTTCCGGTGTGCATAACATCGGCCATGCGGCGCGTATGATTGCTTACGGCGATGCCGATGCCATGCTGGCTGGCGGCGCTGAGAAAGCCAGTACGCCGCTGGGTGTTGGCGGTTTTGGCGCAGCGCGCGCGCTGTCCACCCGCAACGATAACCCGCAGGCGGCAAGCCGTCCGTGGGACAAAGATCGTGATGGTTTTGTGCTGGGCGACGGTGCGGGCATCATCATGCTCGAAGAGTATGAGCACGCGAAAAAACGCGGCGCGAAAATTTATGCTGAAATCGTCGGTTTTGGTATGAGCAGCGATGCCTACCATATGACGTCTCCGCCGGAAAACGGTGCGGGCGCCGCGCTGGCAATGGTTAACGCCATTCGCGATGCGGGCATCGAACCGGGCCAGATTGGCTACGTCAATGCGCACGGTACGTCGACCCCTGCTGGCGATATCGCCGAAGCGCAGGCGGTCAAATCGGTATTTGGCGATGTGGCAAGACGCGTAATGGTGAGCTCAACCAAGTCCATGACCGGTCACCTGCTGGGTGCGGCGGGCGCGGTGGAGTCCATTTACTCGATTCTGGCGCTGCGCGACCAGGCGGTGCCGCCGACCATCAACCTGGATAACCAGGAAGAGGGCATCGACCTCGACTTCGTCCCTCACGAAGCGCGCCAGGTCAGCGGCATGGAGTACACGCTGTGTAACTCCTTCGGCTTTGGCGGCACCAACGGTTCGTTGATTTTCAAACGCATCTAGTTGGCGGCGCCATCAATAAAAAAGCGGAGCGCCTGGCGCTCCGTTTTTTTTTTACGCCAACGCTACTGATAGGTGAAGGTAAGCTGCACGGTCGTGTTGAACTCACCTGCCGTGACGTGGCCGGTAGGGGTGTACATGCGGGCGGAAAGCGGGAAGGTTGCCTGATGGTTATGGATATCGACGGAGGCGGCCAGCGATCCCAGAGGATTAATTTCTGTCAGATGATCGCGGGTCATGATTTGCAGCGCCATCCCGGTAGCGTCCCCTTGAGCGTTGGCAAATTTGGTAGGGTCATCGTTATCCGCATTGCCGGTAAAGGTTGCTGTAATCTGGGTGGTGGACACAGGGCAGGATGAGAGGGTTAATTCAAAATCCTGCCATTCGCTGGCGTCGCCGACATTCGTAAAGTTAACGGCTCGCGCCTGTTCGAATTTTACCGTCTGGTCTTTGGTTCCGGTATCAACCGCACAGGGGCTGGCAACGACCGTTCCGCTGATAGTAATGTCGGTTGCCAGCGCCTGCGTGAACCACAATCCTACAAGCGCGGGGATGATTTTGATTATCTGCTGCGTCATCGTGCCATCCTGTCGGTTACTGATAGGTAAATGTGGCCTGTACCTGGCCCTGAATGGTTCCCGGCATCACGGCACCTTTTGATACGGCACGCGCGCGAAGCTGTAGATCGTAAGCATGGGTTGTTGAGACATCGACGTTATCTATTGTCGTCCCGTCCCCCAGGACGGCGCCATCGTGCGTGGTGAGCGCCAGTTTCAGGTTAGTGGCTGTACCGGTATTTTTATAGGTTGTCGCATCGTCGGTATCTGGCGTACCGGAAAATGCGACGCTAAAACTGGAGGTGGAAAGCGGGCAACTGGACAATGAAATGACAAAATCTTTCCAGGACGAGGTATCTCCTGCAACCGATAAGCTGTTGGCCTCAATGCTATCGCCAAGATTGACGCTGAGTGAGTTTTGTCCGCCATTGACCACGCAGGGTGAAGCAATGACGGTGCCCGTGATATCAATGTTGACGGAATTTGTTGTGGCGGTATGACCGGTAGCAGAAAATAACCCACAGCAGGCGACCAGTAATAATGCAGATTTTTTCTCTGTGACAAATTTCATTGCATATATCCTTATATCATTAATTATAACTAAGAATGAATTGAATGGCTGATTTCACATTGCCGACGGTGACCGATGCAGGGTCGTCAATATAATAAGCAACTTTAAATGGAGGTATGGTGTAATCACCTGAACCGGTATACCCGAGATCGATACCGCCGTTAACAATATGCGCGGAACCATCCTCATTCTGTATCTGAATATAAACTCCCTCGGCATAACCTTCGCCGGTAACGGTATTCAACTCCCCGTTTGCTGCGTTATGGGTGCCATACACAGCCGAAAAATTATAGGTGATATTATTAATGGCACCCGGGCAATTCGTAAGTGAGATCGTCGGTGCATCGGTGACATTCATTGCGCCACTGGTGAGGTTATTACCGTATAACGGCGGCAACTTTATCTCCGCAGGGGCATTGATGGTACACGCAACCAATTTAGGCTGACTGGCAATACCAGACAAAATTAATCCAGATGAATCTCCTCCCAAACCATCCGGATTATAGACATGCAGTGTGACATCAGGTGCAAAGGTTATCTGTCCCGGGGGGACTTTGGCAAGAAGGCGGACAAGGCGGTAACGTAGATGGACATAGGTATAGAGCGATGTACCGTAGTCAGTCAGGGATACACGATAAGTCGGTGCGGTGGTGCTGTAATCGGGTGTAAACAAGCCATCCTGGGGGTCAAGTTTATATTGAATACCGATACCGGGGTTGCTGGTTGCCCAAGTCACGCCATCACCGAGCAGCGTGCCATTGAGCGATAGTTCCATATAGGATTGCGTACCATCGCTGGTCCAAACTGTATACGCTATAGAACTATTGTCATGCCAGCCATAGCTACTGGTATCGCCAACTGAGGCAGGAATATCCAAAGGTCCCAGGTCGTACGTCATAGTGTGGTATTGAACGTCTGCAATATAGTTTGCCTGGGCATAATTAGCAGCCAATAAATTTCCCGTGGCCAGAACAATAAATAAAAAGAGTTTATTCATAAGATAGTGACCTCTATTGGCAAAGAGCCTTCAATTCCACCACGCCGTTGGCGGGTGCCGCATCAGGAAGTTGCCAGTTAATTCGGCATTGTTGATTGTCTGTTTGGCCCCATTTCACGATGGCGCTACCTCGATCGGCGAGACCAGAGAGGTACACCTGGCCACCGTCGCCGACGATACTGCCTGATGCTGATGCGCCATCATCCGCGACCATTGCGCCAAAGGGCACTACTGCGCCATTGCTGCGGGTTAACGTCATCAACACACGCTTACCGATATGCGTGTTAAAATGTGCTCGTACGATGGCACCGCGAGTGGGTGTGACGGTAAGCGATGAGAGCGAGACGTCGGCATCATCCGGCAAAGCGGTGGTATCAAGGCTAATCTGGTTTTCGCGGTATGGGCTGACATAGGGCACGAGGGTATAGCCGCGAAAATCGGTATTCACTCCGGTCTGGTTACTGATATTTACGCCGCTGACGCCAGGTGCTTCGACCAGGGCGGACGTTTCGCCTAACTCCTGGCTGAAAGTCACGCCGTGGGCGTGGGCGACCACACCGCCGTTAATGCCATAATTGACCCGACGCTGATCCTGGTCGTAGCCGTAGGCGGCGTTCATCCGGGCGTAGGTTCCCTGATAATCCAGGCTGGCATAACCGCCATTACCGACGCCATGGTTGGTTTCGCTCTCCTGAACGCTCCAGTTGAGGTTTTGATCGGCAAGTGCCGAGCCGTTCAGGCCAACGGTATGGCTGGTATTGCCCTGCTTGCTGGTGTTCAGGTTGTAACTCGCCCAGCTATGGCTGAGCCAGCGATCGAGCGGAATATTGATATTGAATGAGAAAACTTGATCGCTGGCGTAAACTTTACCGCTGTTACCTGAATTATCGCTGTTGTTGGCGCTGCTGTTATCCGTGGTATTGCGGTTATAGCTGTAGTTCAAATTATACGTAATGCCGCTCCAGCTGTTGCTGTAACCAACACCAATGGAGCGCATCTGCCGGGCGCTGTTCCAGTAATCCTCGCTCACGGCGTTGAGGGAAATAGACCCCGCGTCTTTCCACAGATTTTGGTTCAGCAGAATTTCAGCCCGGTTGCGGCGACGGTCAATGGTGTTTTGGTTATTATCGCTACGCCAGGTATCGAGAGTATCCTGCAGGGTGTAGTAGCCCGATGTGGAATAGCGATAACCGGAGATAGAAATATTGGTGCCGGTATCCAGTATATTCTTGCTATAACGGGCGCGAACAGATTGCCCGCTGGCTTTCTCCTGATCCTGCGGTTTCGACCAGGCTTGCGCGGCGTCGACAGAGAATGCCCCCATCACACCGAGGTTTTTACCAATACCCGCCAGTATTGATTGGTAATGCTGTGAAAATTGTCCGCCGCCATACAGGGTTAAACCAGCAGGCAAACCATAAATCGCGGTTCCCTGGGTGAAATATTCTTTATCGACGTCGCTGTTGTAAGAACGATATTGACCGCTGGTCAGGCTATATTTCAGCCGACCTTCACGTTGCAAAACGGGGAGTGAAGCGAAAGGGACTATCTGGTGTTGTTCGCTGCCATCAGCTTCTTTAATCGTGACGTCCAGGTCGCCGCTGCTGCCGGTCGGATACATATCGGTGATGGCAAAGGCGCCTGCGGATACGTAGGTCTGGTAGATGGTGTAACCATTTTGCTTAACGATAACCTGGGCGTTAGTCCGGGCGATGCCGCGCACCACCGGGGCGTAACCGCGCATACTTTCCGGCAACATGTCATCATCGGAAGCGATTTGCGCGCCGCGAAAGGGCACGCTATCAAACATATCCGAAGGCGAGGAGCTGTCGCCCAGCGTCAGCTGGCCCTTGAGCGCAAGAATATTGCGTTGGGCATAGGTGTAGACGGAGTCCCAGCTATCCTGAGCCTGCCCGCCGGAGCTATTTCTGCTCCAGGTGCTGTAGTTACGTAAGCGCCAGGCGCCCAGGTTGATGCCGGGACGTAAATTAAGGTAGTAACTATCAGAATCAGTATATTCCGTCTTTCGCGCCTGGGTATTGGCGCCCGTAAAATTGTAGTTTAATAACAGTGCGTTAATCCCTTCATCAAGACGTTCAGGCGGCACATAGCCACGAGCATGATTATCCATTGCGGCCTGAGGAATACTGAGAAGCAGTTGTTGCCGGTTAAAGGCAAATTCGCTGCTGGCCTGCGGAATGGCGGATAAATCGGCGCATTCTCCTTTCGTGGAGAGTTGCGGAAAAAGCTCAGTACGCACGCCAAATCCCTTTAAGTCTTCGATGCTGAGGCAGGGGCGCAAAACGCTTTGACCAGTGGCGCCTTTTTGCATTGTGAAGTTGACAGTTTGTGTGCTGAGTGCGGTTTTATTCACGAACACATCGACGCGATAACTGCCGGGCATCTGGCCTACGCCATCTTCGAAGGCGGAAAGGTCGGTAAGATCTTTACCCGGGCCGTCGATCCCTAGTAACGCAGGGTTGAAATATTCTCGTGCGGCGACAGGGTTAAAAACTGAGACAGCACACTGCAGGGCAATAAAGCAGGCGATCTGGCTGAGCCGTCTTTTCTTAGAGTTTGCATCTGCAATCATTCCGTTATCCTTACGGAGTGGGCTTTAGCCGTTATAAATGAGCGTGAAATTCTTTGCCTGCGGCACCAAAATCACTGATAATTTTCCAGTTCACATCACCGGTTGCACCCGCTGGCACGGTAAATCTGGCGCTGCTCATGGGGGCGACATAGGTAGCGTCTTTCACCATGTTGTTACCGATCTTCACGATGCTGAAGTTCATGTAATAAGGCGTTGGATTCTTCACTACTAATTGCTGGCCGCTACGCTGCCAGGTTAATTTTTCGGCCACCGTTTCGGGCGCAGCAACCAAATTTTGTGGGCGATAAATAAGCTTAAGGCGGTTTTTAATGGCAATTTGCAGCGTGTTGACGTTATCCTGCTTTTCTGTAGCTGGAATGGTTTTTATATTCACCCAGTACATGGATTCACGGTCGTCTGGTAAGTTTCCACCTGTGCGAATAATGCGTAATCGGTTCTCTTCCGTCGCACCCAAACGGAAAAGAGGGGGGGTGATTATAAACGGTGCTTTATTGTTGTCATTATCTTCTACCCACGACTGAATGAGATATGAATATTTGTCAGGGTTGTTTACGCTAATGAATGTTTCTTTTTTATCCCCGTGATAGATTACACGCGTGCCGCCGATAATAACGCCAGCCTGAGCGGTATTTAGGGTTAAGACAAAAGCCGCAGTAATAATAGAGTGTAATAGTCTCATCAGATTAACCTCGGAAAGTAAAGCCAGGAGGGTCTGGCTTTACTTAATAATCCATAACGGGATGTCGTTGCCGTACGATCAGTTGTAAGACAGCGTAAAGTTAACAGTGCCGTTTGCCGTACCCGCGCTTACCGTGTCAGTGGTAGCGATATAGCGCGCAAAAAAGTCCAGATTGGTGTCGCCAGATGCCGCAATGGTTTTTGCTTCAGAGGCTGTGCCCAGAGGCAGCGCAGTACCGGAACCGTTTAACAACTGGATAGCCACACCGCTGGCGATACCTGTAGTACCGTAGTCGGTAAGCTGCAGATAGTCGTTATCGGTTTGGTCCGGCGTACCGTCATATTTCACGGCGACAGGTTTGCCCTGCAGATCGGTCGGGCAGTTGCTCAGCACCAGAGTAAATTTGGTATTTGCCGCAGTGGCACCTGCTGCAGGAAGCGCCGCTTTGGCGACATCACCTAATTTTACATCCAGAGGCGAAGCAATTGTACTATTCACTTCGCAACCCTGCTCGATGATATTGCCAACGAAATTGACTTTACCATCATCGGCCATGGCTACGGTATTCATCCCTGCGGTGGTCAGCAGCGCTAAAGCAATTAAATTTCCTTTCATTTAAGTATTGTCCTTGCCTGATTTAGAGAAAACGTGATATTAATTGACTAAACAACCTACCTGAAATAAAACTTAACTTTGAGGTAAGTCAAATTTCTATGCTAGTTTATTCAAGAAATACGATTTTAAATATTTAGTATTTTTAATATCAATAATTAGCAAATTTTAAAATAAAGCCATCACAAATCACATTCCCATAAAAAATGTGATTGCTTGTTATATGACGTTTTTGTGTTTATTTTAACCGAATTTATTGATGCTAAAGATGACTAAATAACAGAGGGCGATATTTTAGCCGTAAAAAGGTAGAAAAAAATTCATTAAACGAATACGCTTGGTGGCAACAATATGGAGGCGAAATGTATCTAATTAATGGTGCAGAATGTAACGTCCTGCCAGTAAACGATCGAAGCGTACAGTTTGGTGATGGTTGCTTCACAACCGCGCGAGTGGTTGCAGGGCAGATTGCTTTTTTGGATCAGCATCTGCATCGCCTACAGGATGCCTGTCAGCGCTTGTTCATTCCTTTTGCGCACTGGGTACTGTTGGCCGATGAAATGCGCCAGGTTGCGCGAGAAAGCCAGAACGGTGTGTTAAAAGTGATAATCACCCGTGGCGCTGGTGGGCGCGGCTACAGCGCCGCTGGCTGTCTGCAGCCTACGCGCATCCTGAGCGTCTTTGCGAGTCCTTCTCACTATCCCCGCTGGCAAGAGGAGGGGGTTACCCTCGGGCTCAGCCCGATAAGGCTTGGGCGCAACCCTCATCTTGCCGGTCTTAAACACCTTAATCGCCTTGAGCAAGTGCTTATCCGCACGCATCTTGAACAGACGGACGCCGACGAGGCTCTGGTTCTTGACAGCGACGGGTGGGTTACGGAATGCTGTGCGGCTAATTTGTTCTGGCGGGCGGGGGATGTGGTGTTTACCCCGCGCCTCGATCAGGCGGGCGTGGACGGAATTATGCGTCGACACTGCATGTCACATCTGGCACAAAGCCGCTTTCGCGTTGTCGAAGTCAATGCGCGCGTAGAATCCGTCCGGCAGGCGGATGAAGTCGTGATCTGCAATGCTTTAATGCCGGTGATCCCCGTCAGGACGTTTGCAGAGGTTCACTACCGCTCGCGTGAACTGTTTGATTATCTGGCCCCACTGTGTGAGCAGACGACGACGTCATGAAGAAAATGTTACGGTTTTTCCTGCTGCTGCTGCTGCTGGTCGTGCTTGGCATTGCCGCTGGCATCGGGATGTGGAAAGTTCGCCAACTGGCAGACAGCAAAATCCTGATTAACGAGGATCTGGTTTTTACGCTTAAAGCGGGTACCGGGCGTAGCGCGCTGGGCGAACAGCTTTACGGTGACAAAGTCATTAACCGCCCGCGGGTTTTCCAGTGGCTGCTGCGCGTTGAGCCTGAACTGTCGCACTTTAAAGCGGGGACCTACCGCTTTACGCCGCAGATGACGGTGCGCGAGATGCTGCAACTACTGGCCAGCGGCAAAGAGGCGCAGTTCCCGCTGCGCTTTGTCGAAGGGATGCGGGTCAGCGATTATCTGAAGCAGCTGCGTGATGCGCCATATGTGAAGCATACGCTGGCGGATGACCGCTATGAGACGCTGGCCAAAGCGCTTAAGCTTGAGCATCCGGAGTGGGTTGAAGGCTGGTTCTGGCCGGATACCTGGATGTATACCGCGAATACGACGGATCTCTCTATTCTTAAGCGTGCGCATCAGAAGATGGTGAAAGCCGTTGATACCGCCTGGGAAGGCCGGGCGGATAATCTGCCTTATAAAGATCAAAATGCGCTGGTGACCATGGCCTCGATTATTGAAAAAGAGACCGCTGTCGCCAGTGAGCGCGATCAGGTCGCTTCGGTGTTCATTAACCGTCTGCGCATCGGTATGCGCCTGCAGACTGACCCGACAGTCATCTACGGGATGGGGGAGAGCTACAACGGTAAACTGTCGCGTAAGGATCTCGAAACGCCAACGCCGTACAATACCTACGTGATAGCCGGACTGCCGCCGGGGCCGATTGCGATACCGGGCGAAGCATCGCTTAATGCGGCGGCGCATCCGGCGAAAACCCCGTATCTCTATTTCGTTGCGGATGGAAAAGGCGGGCACACGTTTAATACGAATCTTGCCAGCCACAACCGCTCCGTACAGGATTACCTGAAAGCACTTAAGGAAAAAAATGCACAGTAAGTATATCGTCATTGAGGGCCTGGAAGGCGCCGGTAAAACCACGGCGCGTAACGTCGTGGTGGAGACGCTGGAGCAGATGGGGTTTCGCGATCTGCTGTTCACCCGCGAGCCAGGCGGTACCATTCTGGCGGAAAAGCTCCGCAGCCTGGTGCTGGACATTAAGTCAGTGGGCGATGAAATCATTACCGATAAAGCCGAAGTGCTGATGTTCTATGCTGCCCGCGTTCAACTGGTCGAGACGGTCATTAAGCCCGCGCTGGCGGCGGGGAAATGGGTTATCGGCGATCGTCATGATCTCTCCACTCAGGCCTATCAGGGCGGCGGCCGCGGTATTGACCCGCAGATGCTTGCCACTCTGCGCGACGCGGTGCTCGGCGATTTTCGCCCCGACCTGACGCTTTATCTCGATGTGACCCCGGAAGTGGGGCTTGGGCGCGCCCGCGCCCGCGGCGATCTCGACCGCATCGAGCAGGAGTCGCTGTATTTCTTCAATCGCACCCGTGCGCGCTACCTTGAACTGGCGGCGCAGGATGCCTCCATTCATACCATCGACGCGACCCAGCCGCTTGACGACGTGATGCGCGCGATTCGCGACACCGTGACCCGCTGGGTGCAGGAGCAGGGCGCATGAAATGGTATCCGTGGCTGAGACCGCCATTTGAGGCGCTGGTTGCCAGCTATCAGTCTGGCCGCGGCCACCATGCGTTACTTGTTCAGGCACTACCCGGGATGGGCGATGACGCGCTTATCTATGCGTTGTGTCGGTTTTTAATGTGCCATCAGCCGGAGGGGCAGAAAAGCTGCGGTCAGTGCCATAGCTGCCAGCTGATGCAGGCAGGCACTCACCCGGATTACTACCTCGTGCAGCCGGAGAAAGGCAAAAACACGCTGGGTATCGACGCCGTTCGCGCCGTGACGGAAAAGCTGTACGAACGCGCCCGGCTTGGCGGCGCAAAGGTAGTGTGGATAAGCGACGCCGCGCAGTTGACCGAAGCTGCCGCGAATGCGTTGTTGAAAACCCTTGAAGAACCGCCGGAAAACACCTGGTTCTTTCTTGCCTGTCAGGAACCCGCACGCTTGCTGGCGACATTACGCAGCCGCTGTCGTTTATATCACCTTGCGCCGCCGGGCGAAGCCTATGGTCTGGCGTGGCTTCAGCGAGAAGTGACGGTGTCACAAGCTTCGGCGTTGACGGCGCTGCGCCTGACGTCCGGGGCGCCAGCTGCGGCGCTGGCGCTGCTGCAGGGCGCGTCGCAAAGCGCCCGACAGCAGCTCTGCGAGGCGCTTGATGGCGCGCTGCACAGCGGCGACTGGCTGTCTCTGCTGGCGGTATTCAACCACGATAGCGTCGCCGAGCGCCTGTACTGGCTGTCGGCGCTGCTGCTTGACGCCCTCAAGCTCCAGCAAGGGATCTCCCTGCTGAGCAACGTCGACGCGCAACCGCTCGTCGCGCGTCTGGCGCAACACCTTCCTCCCTCCACGCTGCAGGCGATTGCGCGCGATGCCGCCGAGTGTCGCGAGCAGTTGCTGAGCGTTATCGGACTCAACCGCGAGCTGACGCTCTGCGAACGTTTATTACGCTGGGAGCACTGGCTGCAGCCTGGCGCCAGCCTCCCGGTTTCACACCTGTAAGAGAGACATCATGTTTTTAGTCGACTCGCACTGCCATTTCGATGGTCTGGATTATCAATCGCTGCATAAAAATGTGGATGACGTGCTGGCGAAAGCCGCCGCGCGGGACGTGAAATTTTGCCTGGCGGTCGCCACGACGCTTCCGGGCTATCGCTCAATGCGGGCGCTGGTTGGGGAGCGTCCGAACGTGGTGTTCTCCTGCGGCGTGCATCCGCTCAACCAGGACGAAGAGTACGATCCTGAAACCCTGCGCCAGCTGGCCGCAGAGGATGGGGTGGTGGCGCTGGGCGAAACCGGACTGGACTATTATTACACCCCGGAAACAAAAGCCCGCCAGCAGACCTCGTTTGCCCATCATATCCGTATCGGTCGAGAGCTGAACAAGCCGGTTATCGTACACACCCGTGATGCGCGGGAAGACACGCTGGCGATTCTGCGCGACGAAAAAGTGACGGATTGCGGCGGCGTACTACACTGTTTCACAGAAGACAGAGAAACGGCGGGTAAATTACTGGATCTGGGCTTTTATATCTCGTTCTCCGGTATCGTGACGTTCCGCAATGCTGAACAACTTCGTGATGCCGCCCGTTATGTGCCGCTCGACAGGCTGTTGGTGGAAACTGATTCCCCGTACCTGGCGCCGGTGCCGCACCGTGGTAAAGAGAACCAGCCTGCAATGGTCCGCGACGTTGCGGAGTACATGGCTGTCCTGAAGGGGGTGTCGCTGGAGCAGCTTGCTTTGCAGACCACCGAAAACTTCGCCAGACTGTTCCACATCGACCCCGCCAGACTGCAATCTACCTGATCTGACAGCTTATTTTAAAGCTCGTAATTAATAGGTAAAGCGAGTAGAGTTCACCGCCGCGAAAGTGGCGGTGAAGGGCTTTCATGTAACATACGGACACATGTTTTGTAAATTACTGAAAGTTTTTCGTGGGGCGCTAAGCGAAACGTGATGGCCGTCAAACAACAGAGTCGGGATTTATTTTACTCTGTGTAATAAATAAAAAGGCGCTTAGATGCCTGTCCACGGCGGGGCTCTCCCCCCTCGCCAATGCGTGAATACGTAAAAAAAAGCACAAATACTCAGGAGCACTCTCAATTATGTTTAAGAATGCATTTGCTAACCTGCAGAAGGTCGGTAAATCGCTGATGCTGCCAGTATCCGTACTGCCTATCGCAGGTATCCTGCTGGGCGTCGGTTCTGCAAACTTCAGCTGGCTGCCAGCCGTTGTTTCCCACGTAATGGCGGAAGCAGGCGGTTCTGTATTTGCTAACATGCCGCTTATCTTTGCTATCGGTGTTGCGCTTGGCTTCACCAACAACGACGGTGTTTCCGCACTGGCGTCGGTTGTGGCTTACGGCATCATGGTGAAAACCATGGCGGTTGTTGCACCTTTGGTTCTGCATTTACCTGCTGAAGAGATTGCGGCTAAACACCTGGCGGATACCGGCGTGCTCGGCGGTATTATCTCCGGTGCGATTGCAGCCTATATGTTCAACCGCTTCTACCGCATCAAGCTGCCTGAGTATCTGGGTTTCTTCGCGGGCAAGCGTTTTGTGCCGATCATCTCCGGTCTGGCGGCGATTATTCTGGGCGTGATCCTGTCCTTTATCTGGCCACCGATTGGTTCCGCGATTCAGACATTCTCCCAGTGGGCGGCTTACCAGAACCCGGTTGTGGCGTTCGGTATCTACGGCTTTGTTGAACGCTGCCTGGTGCCGTTCGGTCTGCACCACATCTGGAACGTACCTTTCCAGATGCAGATTGGTGAATTCACCAACGCTGCGGGCCAGGTGTTCCACGGCGATATCCCGCGTTACATGGCAGGCGACCCGACTGCAGGCAAACTGTCTGGCGGCTTCCTGTTCAAAATGTACGGTCTGCCGGCTGCTGCGATTGCCATCTGGCACTCTGCTAAACCAGAGAACCGTGCAAAAGTGGGCGGTATCATGATCTCCGCAGCGCTGACCTCGTTCCTGACCGGTATCACCGAGCCGATCGAGTTCTCCTTCATGTTCGTTGCGCCGATCCTGTACGTTATCCACGCAATTCTGGCAGGTCTGGCGTTCCCGATCTGTATCCTGCTGGGTATGCGTGACGGTACGTCGTTCTCTCATGGTCTGATCGACTTTATCGTTCTGTCCGGCAACAGCAGCAAGCTGTGGCTGTTCCCGATTGTCGGTATCTGCTATGCGATCGTTTACTACACCATCTTCCGCGTACTGATTAAAGTGCTGGACCTGAAAACACCGGGTCGTGAAGATGCAACAGAAGATACGAAAGTCGGCGAGACCAGCGAAATGGCTCCGGCCCTGGTGGCGGCGTTCGGTGGTAAAGAAAACATCACCAACCTCGATGCCTGTATCACCCGTCTGCGCGTCAGCGTCGCCGATGTCGCTAAAGTGGATCAGCCTGGTCTGAAGAAACTGGGCGCGGCGGGCGTAGTCGTTGCGGGTTCCGGCGTTCAGGCTATTTTCGGCACCAAGTCCGATAACCTGAAAACCGAGATGGATGAGTACATCCGCAATCACTAAGTGATAAAAGATGGGGAGACTAAGGCAGCCGAATGGCTGCCTTTTTTACATTCAGCGTCGGCAAATGGTTAAGCAAGCAGCGACCAGACGGATTTCAGAATAAGAAAAAGAGCGATTGGGTTGAAAGTGGGGGAATAAGTCGCTCATACTCTTACGTTGTTGCCTGGTAACAGGTTACCGTACGGTAATAATCAAAAAGGAAAAAGTCATGGCAGAAGAAACGATTTTCAGCAAGATCATCCGCCGCGAGATCCCGTCGGACATTGTTTATCAGGACGAGCTGGTCACCGCCTTTCGCGATATCTCTCCGCAGGCGCCCACCCATATTCTGATTGTGCCGAATACCCTGATTCCAACGGTGAATGACGTGACGGCTGAGCACGAGCAGGCGTTGGGGCGTCTGGTGACTGTGGCTGCGAAAATCGCCCGTGACGAAGGCATTGCCGATGACGGCTACCGCCTGATCCTCAACTGCAACCGCCACGGGGGCCAGGAGGTTTACCATATCCATATGCATCTGTTGGGCGGTCGCCCGCTGGGTCCCATGCTGACGCACAAAGGTTAACGGTATGAAAGGCGGTCGTTTCGCAGTGTTGCTGGCGGCGCTGACGCTGGCAGGGTGCTTCTCGCGCCCGGAAATTCCCTTTGGCGAACAGCAAACGCTGGTCATGGAAGCAAATGTGCTTGCCGCCGGGATCAGCGCGGATAAGCCCGAACTGACAACGTCTGAAATCCAGGCGACTGCCACATCCCGGTTGTTTAACGAACGTAAGGTGCCGATAACGGTGCACTACCGTTTTTACTGGTATGACTCCAGAGGACTGGAAATGCATCCGCTTGAGACTGCCCGCACTATCATCGTCCCGGCAAACTCTTCGGTGACGCTGTACGGTAGCGCAAACAGCCTCGGCGCGCATAAAGTCCGACTTTATCTTTATCTGTAAGGGGTAAATAGTAATGAGCAAACTGAGTCGCTATGCATTCATCACCGCCGTGGCGATATTTCTCTCAGGGTGCGTCGCGCAACGGGAAAAACCGGCGCCGGTAGAAGAAGCGAAACCGACGCCAGAGCAGCCGCAGCCGCCGACAACGACCGTACCTGTGGTGCCGACGATTCCGGCGCAGCCGGGGCCCATTGAGCATGGCGAGCAGCCAGCGCAACCTGCGCCGCGCGTTCGTCATTATGACTGGAATAGCGCCGTACAGCCGCTGGTAGGGCAGATGCTGCAGGCAAGCGGGGTGAACGCCGGGAGCATTTTGCTGGTGGATAGCGTGAATAACCGCACCAACGGCTCGCTGAACCCTGCCGAAGCCACGACGGCGCTGCGTAACGCCCTCGGCGGCAACAGCAAATTTACGCTGGTTTCTGTGCAGCAGTTAGCCGTGGCCAAGCAGCAACTGGGGATTTCGGCGCAGGATAGCCTGGGTTCGCGCAACAAAGCGATCGGCATTGCCCGTAATGTCGGCGCCCAGTATGTGCTGTACTCCAGCGCTACCGGCAACGTCAATACGCCGACCCTGCAAATGCAACTGATGCTGGTCCAGACTGGCGAGATTATCTGGTCAGGTAAAGGTGCCGTTCAACAACAGTAATCTTTCGCGTGACGCGCTGCTGTCACGCTTTTTTCCGCGTTACTCCGTCGCCAGCGCGGGTCTTGTCGGCCTGAGCGGCGGAAGCTGTATTATTGAACGTGACGGACAGCGGCTGGTTCTGCGCCAGCACCACGATCCCGACGCGCCGCGCAGTCATTTCCGTCGCCAGTACCATGCCCTCAACCAGCTTCCTTCCACGCTTGCGCCGCGTCCGCAGGGGTTTTTCCCCGGTTGGATGGCCGTGGAGTATCTCCATGGCGAGACGGCCCCGGCGTTACCGCAAAGCGGCAGGCTTGCCGAACTGCTGCACCACCTGCACCAACAGCGTCGTTTTGGCTGGCGGGTTCCGGTGCTGCCGCTGTTGGAGCGTTACTGGCAGTGTTGCGATCCGACCCGCCGGACGCCGTTCTGGCTGCGAGAGCTCAAATGTTTACGCCGCCAGGGAGAGCCGAAGGCGATGCGGCTGGCGCCCTTGCATATGGATATTCACGCAGGCAATATCGTTCTCACCGAACAGGGATTGCGACTTATCGACTGGGAGTATGCCGGAGACGGCGATATCGCCCTGGAGCTGGCGGCCGTGTGGTCGGAAAATCATACCCAACGTCAGCAGATTATCAATGATTATGCCCGGCTTGCCCATCTCGACCCTGTCCCACTGACTCGCCACGTTCGGCGCTGGCGGCGGTGGGTGTTGATGCTGATGGCGGGCTGGTATGAGTATCGCTGGCAGCAAACCGGCGATCGCCAATTTTGTGCGCTGGCGGATGACGCATGGCGACAGTTAAAAACAAAAGGACAAGAGAGGTGAATGTGGGTCCGGTAATGTTGGATGTTGAGGGGTATGAGCTGGATGCGGAAGAGCGCGACATTCTGGCGCATCCCCTGGTGGGCGGTTTGATTCTCTTTACCCGCAACTATCATGACCCGCTGCAGTTGCGTGAGCTGGTGCGCCAGATCCGCAGCGCTTCGCGCAACCATCTTGTTATTGCGGTAGACCAGGAGGGCGGTCGCGTTCAGCGTTTTCGCGACGGGTTTACCCGCCTGCCAGCCGCTCAGTCTTTTGCCGAACTGCTGGGGATGGAAGAGGGCGGTAAACTGGCGCAGGAAGCGGGCTGGCTGATGGCGAGCGAAATGATCGCCATGGATATCGACATCAGCTTTGCGCCGGTGCTTGACGTCGGCCATATCAGCGCGGCGATTGGCGAACGTTCCTACCATGCCGATCCGCAAAAGGCGCTGACGATGGCCCGTTATTTCATTGACGGGATGCATGGCGCGGGTATGAAAACCACGGGTAAACATTTCCCGGGGCATGGCGCGGTAACCGCAGACTCCCATAAAGAGACGCCGCACGACTCGCGCCCGGAAGCGGAGATTCGGGCGAAAGATATGTCGGTTTTTCGCAGCCTGATTACGGAAAACCGGCTGGATGCCATTATGCCCGCGCACGTGATTTATACGGACGTTGACTCTCGACCGGCCAGCGGCTCTGCGCACTGGTTAAAAACGGTGCTGCGCGGCGAGTTAGGTTTTGACGGCGTGATTTTTTCCGACGATCTGTCGATGGAGGGCGCGGCAATCATGGGAAGCTATGCGGAGCGCGGCCAGGCGTCGCTGGATGCAGGTTGCGATATGATCCTCGTCTGCAATAATCGTAATGGTGCCGTCAGCGTGCTGGATAACCTGTCGCCGATCAAAGCAGAACGTGTTACGAAATTGTATCATAAAGGTTCATTTACGCGTCAGGCGTTGCGGGACTCCTCCCGCTGGAAAAGCGTTAGCGCGCAGTTGAACGAACTCCACGAGCGTTGGCAGGCGCACAAAGCCGCTCTTTAAACCCTCCCGCATCGGGATTGGCAGTGTTGTGAGGTTTTGATGATCATTTATTTGCACGGTTTCGACTCAAACAGCCCGGGAAATCACGAGAAGGTGCTGCAACTGCAGTTTATCGATCCCGATGTCCGGCTCATCAGCTACAGTACGCTTCATCCGAAGCACGATATGCAGCACCTCCTCAAAGAGGTCGATAAAATGCTGCAACTGACCGACGACGAAAGACCGCTAATTTGCGGCGTCGGACTGGGCGGCTACTGGGCTGAGCGCATCGGTTTCTTATGCGATGTCCGCCAGGTGATGTTTAACCCGAATCTGTTCCCTTATGAGAACATGGATGGGAAAATCGATCGCCCGGAAGAGTATGCAGATATCGCCACCAAATGCGTCAGCAACTTCCGTGAGAAAAACCGCGATCGCTGCCTGGCGATTTTGTCCCGCAAGGATGAAACCCTGAACAGCCAGCGTTCGGCTGAGCTGCTGCATCACTACTATGAGATTATCTGGGACGAAGTGCAGACCCATAAATTCAAGAATATCTCGCCGCACCTGCAGCGCATCAAAGCGTTTAAAACCTTAGGCTAATCCCCCTCCTTGTCACCCGGCGGCGTCATGCCGCCCGGGGCGTTTTTTGACTTTTCCTACTACCATTGCTCAAAATTAAAGCAGCAAAACTTGACCCATGTCAATTTTGGTATGACCAATGCACCGAACGTGGTATTCTCCCTGCCGATGAAGGGTTTCGTGTCAGTAACTTGTTGTTAACTAAAGGCTATTTGAATAACTTTTAATTAACAATTGGTTAATATTTTGAGGGGGTCACGTTGACTACGCCATTGAAAAAGATTGTGATTGTGGGTGGTGGTGCTGGCGGGCTGGAACTGGCTACTCAGTTGGGTAGAAAGCTGGGCCGCGGTAAAAAAGCGAAAGTGACGCTGGTGGATCGTAACCACAGTCATCTGTGGAAGCCGCTGCTGCATGAAGTGGCGACCGGTTCGCTGGATGAGGGCGTTGACGCGCTGAGCTACCTGGCGCATGCCCGTAACCACGGATTCCAGTTCCAGCTGGGCTCGGTGGTGGATATCAACCGTGAAGCCAAAACGATAACCCTGGCCGAGCTGCGCGACGAGAAGGGCGAGCTGCTGGTGCCTGAGCGCAAGCTGCCGTACGACACGCTGGTGATGGCGCTGGGCAGTACCTCCAACGACTTCAATACCCCGGGCGTTAAAGAGAACTGTATTTTCCTTGATAACCCGCACCAGGCACGCCGTTTCCATCAGGAAATGCTGAACCTGTTCCTCAAGCATTCCAGCAACCTTGGGATGAACGGGAAGGTGAATATCGCGATAGTCGGCGGCGGCGCGACGGGCGTTGAGCTCTCCGCAGAGCTGCATAACGCGGTGAAACAGCTGCACAGCTACGGCTATAAAGGGCTGACCAACGATGCCCTGAACGTGACGCTGGTCGAGGCGGGCGAACGCATTCTGCCTGCGCTGCCGCCGCGCATTTCCGGCGCCGCGCACAGTGAACTGACCAAAATGGGCGTACGCGTCCTGACCCAGACCATGGTGACCAGCGCGGATGAAGGCGGCCTGCATACCAAAGACGGCGAGTACATCAAGGCGGATCTGATGGTGTGGGCGGCAGGGATTAAAGCGCCGGACTTCATGAAAGACATCGGTGGGCTGGAAACCAACCGCATCAACCAGCTGGTGGTCGAGCCGACGCTGCAGACGACCCGCGACGCCGATATCTACGCTATCGGCGACTGCGCCTCCTGCGCGCGTCCGGAAGGGGGCTTTGTGCCGCCACGCGCTCAGGCCGCTCACCAGATGGCGACCACCGCGTTGAATAACATTCTGGCGCAGACCAAAGGCAAACCGCTGAAGGCCTACGCCTATAAGGATCACGGCTCTCTGGTCTCGCTGTCGAACTACTCCACCGTCGGCAGCCTGATGGGCAACCTGATGCGCGGCTCAATGATGGTTGAAGGGCGTATTGCGCGCTTTGTATACATCTCGCTCTACCGTATGCATCAGATTGCGTTGCACGGCTACTTTAAAACGGGCCTGATGATGCTGGTCGGCAGCATTAACCGTGTGATCCGTCCTCGTCTGAAGCTGCACTGATCTTCCCCGGCCCGGCAGTTGCCGGGCCTTTTTCAGATAATTCTGCTAAATATGCGCCTGTCATGGTTCGGATTCCTCCGAATCAGCGCATATTGCAGCACGTTCCCGCATTTTTCATCCCCATTCTGATTTGCAGAATCCCTGTTCCAGTTGCAGAATTGTTACCAACAGCAACAAAGGAGGAAACCCCGTGAATAAATCGATGTTGGCGGGTATAGGGATTGGCGTAGCTGCTGCGCTGGGTGTGGCGGCGGTGGCCAGTCTGAACGCGTTCGAACGTGGCCCGCAATATGCGCAAGTCGTGTCAGCAACACCTATTAAAGAAACCGTGAAGTCGCCGCGTCAGGAGTGCCGCAATGTCGCCGTGACGCATCGCCGTCCGGTACAGGATGAGAATCGTATCGCTGGTTCGGTCCTCGGCGCGGTAGCCGGTGGGGTGATTGGCCACCAGTTTGGCGGTGGTCGCGGTCGTGATGTCGCAACCGTCGTCGGCGCGCTGGGCGGCGGCTATGCCGGTAATCAGATCCAGGGCTCAATGCAGGATAACGATACCTACACCACCACGCAGCAGCGCTGCAAAACCGTGTATGACAAGTCGGAAAAAATGCTCGGTTACGACGTGACCTATAAAATCGGCGATCAGCAGGGGAAAATCCGCATGGATAAAGACCCCGGCAACCAGATCCCACTGGACAGCAATGGTCAGCTGATTCTGAATAACAAAGTATAAAACAGCAGTTATCTGCATATTAGCCCCTCATTCGCTCAGGCTGAGGGGCTTTTTTTCTTACAAGGTTTGTGCGGGCGCCTCGCCGTGGCGGGTAACATCGACCGGCATGCCTGAACGCGCCGCCATCACTTTTTCCATCACCATGCCGTCCGTCTGTGGCGCCTCTTTGAACGCCTGCATATCGGCGTTGAGTACGACAGGCAGACGCTGCGGGTCGTCGTTCAACTGCTGAGACAGCGGCTGATGAACCTCGACAAGGTGGACGCCGCCCGGTTCGATCGAGGCCTTGATCGGCGTATTGATGATGTTCACTTTGGTGCCTGGCGAAACCTGTTTAAACAGGGTCTCGATATCACCGTCACGCAGGCGAATGCAGCCGGAGCTGACGCGCATACCGATGCCGAAATCCGCATTGGTCCCGTGCAGCAGATAGACGCCGCCATAGGCCGCCAGACGAATTGCATGATGGCCCATTGGGTTATCCGGCCCGGCAGGCACCACCGCAGGCAGCTCGACGCCGTTGGCCTTATAGCGGGCGCGGATGTTGGCCGTCGGCGTCCAGGTGGGGTTGGCGCGCTTATCGGAAACGGTTGTTACCATGGTTGGGGTCAGCGTATCGCCGCCGAGTTGGCCAATCCCGATGGGGTATACCGTGACGCTGTTTTGCCCCGGCGGGTAGTAGTAGAGGCGCAGCTCCGCCAGGTTAATGACGATGCCTTCGCGCGGCACGTCCGGCAGCAGCGTTTGCAGCGGAATGGTCAGGACGCTGCCCGCACGCGGAACGTAAGGGTCAACACCGGGGTTCGCCTGTAGCAGCGCCAGGAAGCCGACGTTGTATTTCTTGGCGATTTCTTCCAGCGAGCCGCCGTTATCTTCAACCACATGAAAACGGTTTTCACCCACCAGACGACTACCAGCGGGAGGAAGAGGCCAGGTATTGGCGCGCGCTGGCAGTGCCAGCGCAACCGTTGCGGCAAGCGCAAGCAGCGCCAGCCAGCGAGAAAAACGCGTCATTGTTATCATCACCGAAATCCATCACCGTGAGTGTTTCTATATATATCAATAAACGGCCATTATGACGTCGCGCCACGTCGGGATACTTCGATGAATTGCAAAGAGTTTGTAAATCTGGCCCCGGCGGACACGTAACCGCCGGGGCAGGGTGCATCAGGCGATGGCGTTCTCTTCCAACTGCTGCATGAAGTTGCGCACCCAGTCCATCCGGGTCTTCCGCTCGCCAAGCTCCTGGAAGAATTTGAGCCGTGTCGGCCCGTCGAGACGGAAGTGCTGAGGCTGTTTTTGCAGCAGGCCGATGAGCCATGTCGGGTTGACATGATTTTTCTCACCAAACTCAATGACACCGCCTTTTTCATTCCCTTCGAGCTTGCGGATCCCCAACTTCTGCGCCTGCTGGCGAAGGCGGGCGATATCCAGCAGGTTGCGGGCGGCATCCGGCAGCAGGCCAAAGCGGTCAATGAGTTCGACTTTGATCTCGTCCAGCTCTTGTTCGCGCTTCGCGCTGGCGATGCGTTTGTAGAACGACAGACGGGTGTTGACGTCCGGAATGAAGTCGTCCGGCAGCAGCGACGGCATCCGTAGCTCTACTTCGGTTTGCTGGCTGGTGAGATCTTCGAGCGACGGTTCGCGCCCGGCCTTGAGGGCGTCGACGGCGTTTTCCAGCAGCTCCATATACAGCGAAAAGCCGACAGTCTCCATCTGGCCGCTCTGATCCTCGCCAAGCAGTTCGCCCGCGCCACGGATCTCCAGGTCGTGGGTGGCCAGCGCGAAGCCCGCGCCGAGATCTTCAAGCGAGGCGATGGCTTCAAGACGTTTTTGCGCATCGGTGGTCATCGCTTTCGGGTGCGGCGTCAGCAGCCAGGCATAGGCCTGGTGGTGAGAGCGCCCCACGCGTCCGCGCAACTGGTGCAACTGCGCCAGGCCGAAGTGATCCGCCCGCTCGATGATAATGGTATTGGCGGTCGGGATATCGATACCAGTTTCGATAATGGTGGTGCACACCAGCACGTTAAAACGCTGGTGGTGGAAATCGTTCATCACTCGTTCCAGCTCGCGCTCGCGCATCTGCCCGTGGCCGATGGCGATCCGCGCTTCCGGCACCAGCTCTGCCAGCCGATCCGCCGCTTTCTGGATATTTTCGACGTCGTTGTACAGATAATAGACCTGACCGCCGCGGAGAATTTCACGCAGCATCGCCTCGCGCACCACCAGGCTGTCGTATTCGCGTACGAAGGTTTTTACCGCCAGTCGACGCGCCGGTGGTGTGGCGATAATCGACAGATCGCGCATACCGCTCATCGCCATATTCAGGGTACGCGGGATAGGCGTGGCGGTCAGTGTCAGAATATCGACGTCGGCGCGCATCGCCTTGATGCGCTCTTTGTGGCGCACGCCGAAGCGGTGTTCTTCATCGACGATAAGCAGACCTAAATCTTTCCACTTCACGTCGCTTTGCAGCAGCTTATGGGTGCCGATAAGAATATCGATTTTGCCAACGCTTGCCTGCTCAAGAATCTGCGAGTGCTCTTTGGCGCTGCGAAAGCGCGACAGCATCTCAATGCGTACCGGCCAGTTGGCGAAACGGTCGCGGAAGTTGTCGTAATGCTGCTGGGCGAGCAGGGTAGTCGGTACCAGCACCGCCACCTGCTTGTTGTTTTCCGCTGCGAGGAAGGCGGCGCGCATGGCGACTTCGGTTTTGCCGAAGCCGACGTCGCCGCACACCAGTCGGTCCATGGCCAGCGGCTGGCACATATCGCTCAGTACGGCGTTAATGGCCTGCGCCTGATCCGGCGTTGTTTCAAACGGGAAGCTATCGCAGAACAACTGATACTGTTCACGATCGTGTTTAAAGGCATAGCCCTCTTTGGCGGCGCGTTGGGCATAAATATCCAGCAGCTCGGCCGCCACGTCGCGAACCTTCTCAGCCGCTTTCTGCCGCGCGCGGGCCCAGGCGTCACCGCCGAGTTTGTGCAGCGGCGCATTCTCTTCAGCGCCGCCCGCGTAGCGGCTTATCAGGTGCAGCGACGAGACTGGCACGTACAGTTTCGCATCGCTGGCGTAGGTCAGCATCAGGTACTCGCCTTTGATGCCACCCGCTTCAAGCGTGGTCATTCCGGCATAACGCCCGACGCCGTGCTCAAGGTGCACCACCGGCTGGCCCGGGTGCAGTTCCGCCAGGTTGCGGATAAGTGTATCCGGGTTGATTGTCCGGCGGGTATCCTGGCGACGGCGGGCGACGCGTTCGCCCAGCAGATCGCTTTCACAAATCAGCGCCCGGTTGCGCAGGGTATCTATATAGCCATGCTCTGCGGCACCGATCATCAGATAGCGGCCGTTACCGCTGGCGTCATCGAGACGCTGGAGGCGCTTTGGCGCGAGCTTAATGCGGGACAGCAGCTCGCCCAGCGATTCGCGGCGACCTTCGCTTTCGACGGAGAACACCACCGGGCCGTCAAATGATTCAAGGAAACGACGCAGGCTGTCGAGCGGCGCTTTCTGCTGCGCCTGCACGGCCACGTCCGGCAGCGTCCGGTAGCCCAGATTCACGTTAGCTGCCTTGTCGCTCAGCTGTTCAGTTTTGAGCTGCACGCGCGGCCAGTGTTTCAGTTCGCCTAATAGCTCATCGCGCTTAAGCCACAGCTGCTCCGGCGGCAGCAGCGGACGCATTGGATCCACGCCGCGGCTTTCAAAACGCGCGCGGGTGTCCGCCTGGAAGCGTTCCGCGCTGGCCTCGGTATCGCCGGTGGTGACAATCAGCGTATTCGCCGGGAAATAGCTGAACAAGGCTGGCAGCGGTTCGCTG
The DNA here is from genome assembly GCF_019237635.1 of Pluralibacter sp. GTDB lineage: Bacteria > Pseudomonadota > Gammaproteobacteria > Enterobacterales > Enterobacteriaceae > Enterobacter_B. The sequence goes on along the minus strand of NZ_JAFAGS010000049.1, from coordinate 39,819 downwards.
AAAAACAGCGGCTGCCAGTATTCGATGCCGGTCGGCAGGGTGCCTTTACTGACCTGCTGATAGATGTGTTCGGCATCGCGTTTGACGTCAAACTTGTCGCGCCATGCGCTGCGGAACAGCTCAATGGCGGTTTTGTCGGTCGGAAATTCGTGGGCTGGCAGCAGGTTGATGGCGTCGACTTCCTCCAGCGTTCGCTGGGTGTCGGCATCAAACAGGCGCAGGCTGTCGATTTCGTCGTCGAAGAAATCCAGGCGGTAGGGCTGCTCGCTGCCCATCGGGAAGAGGTCCAGCAGCGCGCCGCGGGTGGCGTATTCGCCATGCTCCATCACCTGGTCGACGTGACGATACCCGGCGCTGTCGAGCTGGGCGCGCAGCGCGTCCCGGGACAGTTGCTGGCCTTTTTTCATCACCAACGCATGACCGTGCAGGTAGCTGTGCGGGCAGACCCGCTGCATCAGCGTATTGACTGGGACAATCAGCACGCCGCGCTGCATTGCGGGCAACTGATAGAGCGTCGACAGGCGCGAGGAGATAATTTCCTGATGTGGGGAGAAGCTGTCGTACGGGAGCGTTTCCCAGTCCGCAAGGTTCATCACCATCTGGTCGGTAAACTGCCCTACCTCATCAAGCAGGCGCAGGGCATTTTGCATATCTGGCGTCACCAGCACCACCGGGCCACGGTGGCGTTCGACGATTTCCGCCACTTCCGTTGCGCAGGCGGCGCCGGTCAGTTCGCCGAGCAGGCGCTGTTCGCCGGGTTTGGTCGGTAGGGCATAACGAACTTGTTCAGGCATAGTCGACGCACGTTCTCCAGAAAGCCGTGATTTCACGGTAATAATATAAATTTGCTGTACTTATTATCCGTGATGGCGGCGGGAGTGCAACCGCTGAAAATGCACCGGGCGTTTGCGTCAGATTTTCTGCCGCCTCTGCTGGCTGAGCTTGCGGTACTGCTGCGGCGACATACCGACGAATTTGCCGAACGTGCTGTAAAAACGGCTGCTGGAACGGAACCCGGCGGTCATTGCCACGTCGATGATCGTTTTATCGGTATCGCTCAGCAGCGCCCGGACGTGGTTGATGCGCATCGTGGTAATGTACTGTTTTAACGTCAATTGCATGACGCGCTGAAAAATACCCATCGCGTAGTTGGCGTTGAGTTTCACGTGGTCGGCCACATCGTTGATGGTTAACGCCTGATCGTAGTTATCGGCAATAAATCCCAGCATCTGGCTGACGTAAAACTGGGCGTGGCGCGAGACGCTGTTTTTGTGGGTGCGCGAGGTTTTATTGAGCAGAACAGGTTGCCAGCCGGAAAGGCTAAAACGCTTGAGCATCAGGCAGATTTCATCGATCGCCAACTGGCGGATTTGCTCGTTCGGGCTGCTGATTTCCTGCTGCCAGCGCAGCACTTCAAAGGTACTCAACTGCTGGGTGGCCAGGGATTTTATCACCATGCCGTGGGTGACGTGGTTGACCAGTTCCCGGTCCAGCGGCCAGGAAAGGAACAGGTGCATCGGCAGGTTGAATATCGCCATCTGTTTGCAGCTGCCGGGACGGGTCAACTGATGCGGTGTACAGGCCCAGAACAGCGTGATATGGCCCTGTTTTATCTGCACGACCTCGTTGTTAATCAGGTACTCCACGTCGCCGTCGAACGGCACGTTAACCTCGACCTGGCCGTGCCAGTGGCTGGATGGCATCGCGTGCGGCGGGCGTAGCTCAACGTCGAGACGCTGATATTCAGAATAGAGCGACAGCGGGCTGCGGGTCTGTTTTTCGTCGCCGTTGCACATATGGGGGTCGGGAGGGAGATAGAATATCGGCTCGCTGCTCATGGTGGCTCCATTTCCTGAATTATCAGAATCATGGCACAGCGGCGGATTTTAAACCGGGAAGTTGGCCGCAAAATCCTCCGCTTGTGGCTAAGCGTAGACGGTAAAAGAGGCCAGATACTCTACTTTTTCGCTTATTTATTCCCAAAAGCTCAGATCTTTCTCTGTTCAGTAAGCAGATCTGAGTTTATGGGAATCCTCATCATGGAAGGCGGAGGTTTTCCCCCGCGTCGCGTGCCACCATGACCTTGTTCAATACTGTTCTGGAGAGTCATGATGACAGCACCAAAAATTACGTTTATCGGCGCCGGTTCCACGATTTTTGTGAAAAATATCCTCGGCGACGTTTTTCACCGCGAGGCGCTGAAATCCGCGCATATCGCGCTGATGGATATCGACGAAACGCGGCTTGAAGAGTCGAATAGTGTGGTTCGCAAGCTGATGGATTCCGCTGGCGCCTCTGGCTACATTACCTGCCATACCGACCAGCGGACGGCGCTACAGGGCGCCGACTTTGTGGTGGTCGCCTTCCAGATTGGCGGCTATGAGCCATGTACCGTCACCGATTTTGAGGTCTGTAAGCGACACGGCCTGGAACAGACCATCGCCGATACGCTCGGCCCCGGCGGCATTATGCGTGCGCTGCGCACCATCCCGCATCTGTGGCGGATTTGCGAGGATATGACCGAGCTGTGCCCGAACGCGACGATGCTCAACTACGTCAACCCGATGGCGATGAATACCTGGGCGATGTACGCCCGCTATCCGCATATTAAGCAGGTAGGCCTATGCCATTCGGTGCAGGGGACGGCGGCAGAGCTGGCGCGCGATCTCGACCTTGACCCGGCGTTGCTGCGCTACCGTTGCGCCGGGATTAACCATATGGCGTTTTATCTCGAGTTGGAGCGCAAAACCGCCGACGGCAGCTATGTGAATCTGTACCCGGAACTGCTGGCGGCATTCGATGCAGGCCAGGCGCCGAAGCCGAATACTCACGGTAATACGCGCTGCCAGAACATCGTGCGTTATGAAATGTTCAAAAAGCTGGGCTATTTCGTTACCGAGTCGTCCGAGCATTTCGCCGAGTACACGCCGTGGTTTATCAAGCCGGGACGCGAAGATCTGATTGAACGCTACAAAGTGCCGCTGGATGAGTACCCGAAACGCTGCGTTGAACAGTTGGCGAACTGGCATAAAGAGCTGGAGGAGTACAAGGTCGACGAGCGTATCGACATTAAACCGTCTAAAGAGTACGCCAGCACCATTATGAACGCCATCTGGACCGGCGAACCCAGCGTGATTTACGGCAACGTGCGCAACGACGGCCTGATTGACAACCTGCCGCAGGGAAGCTGCGTGGAAGTGGCCTGTCTGGTCGACGCCAACGGCATTCAACCGACTAAAGTCGGGGCGATTCCGGCCCATCTGGCGGCGATGATGCAGACTAACATCAACGTACAGACGTTGCTGACCGAGGCGATTCTCACCGAAAACCGCGATCGCGTTTATCACGCGGCGATGATGGACCCGCATACTGCCGCCGTACTGGGCATCGAGGAGATCTATGCGCTGGTGGATGACCTGATCGCCGCCCACGGCGACTGGCTGCCAGCCTGGCTACACCGCTAATATGATACTGCGCCGGGCAATGTATCCGGCGCGTTACCTCTTATTACTCTACAGAAGGCGGGCGCTGGTAACAGCGACCGGGTACCCTATGAGCATATCTCTGACAACAAAACTAAGTTACGGATTCGGTGCGTTTGGTAAGGATTTCGCCATCGGCATCGTTTACATGTACCTGATGTATTACTACACCGATGTGGTGGGGCTGTCGGTTGGCCTCGTTGGTACGCTCTTTCTGGTCGCGCGCATCTGGGATGCGATCAACGACCCGATCATGGGATGGATAGTCAACGCTACCCGCTCCCGGTGGGGAAAATTTAAACCGTGGATCCTCATCGGCACGCTCGCCAATTCGCTGATTTTGTTTTTGCTGTTCAGCGCCCATCTGTTTGAAGGCACTGCGCAGGTGGTGTTTGTCTGCGTCACATACATTCTGTGGGGCATGACCTACACCATTATGGATATCCCGTTCTGGTCGCTGGTGCCGACCATTACCCTCGATAAACGCGAACGCGAACAGCTGGTGCCGTATCCGCGCTTCTTCGCCAGCCTGTCAGGATTCGTGACGGCGGGGATCACGCTACCGTTTGTCGAGTCTGTCGGCGGCGGGGATCGCGGCTTTGGCTTTCAGATGTTTACGTTGGTGCTGATCGCCTTCTTTATCGCATCGACCATTGTTACGCTACGAAAAGTTCATGAGGTCTTTTCCTCTGACAGCGATGACGCCTCGCGCCTGACCCTGAAATCAATAGTCGCCCTGATCTACAAAAACGACCAGCTTTCCTGCCTGCTCGGGATGGCGCTGGCTTACAATATCGCCTCGAACATTATTACCGGCTTCGCAATCTACTATTTTACCTACGTGATTGGCGATGCGGCGCTGTTCCCGTATTACCTCTCTTATGCCGGGGCGGCGAATTTACTGACGCTGGTCTTTTTCCCTCGTCTGGTGAATATCCTGTCGCGGCGTATTTTGTGGGCTGGCGCTTCGATTCTGCCGGTTTTAAGCTGCGCGGGGCTGTTTGCGATGGCGTTAGCGGGTTATCACAACGCGCCTCTGATTGTGCTGGCGGGGGTGTTCTTAAACGTCGGCACGGCGTTGTTCTGGGTGTTGCAGGTCATTATGGTGGCGGATACCGTCGATTACGGCGAATTTAAGCTCAATGTCCGCTGTGAAAGTATTGCCTACTCTGTTCAGACCATGGTGGTGAAAGGCGGCTCGGCGTTTGCGGCGTTTTTTATCGCCGTCGTGCTCGGGATTATTGGCTATACCCCAAACGTGGCGCAGTCCGCGCAAACCGTTCAGGGCATGCAGTTCATCATGGTCGTGCTGCCGGTGCTGTTTTTCATCGTCACGCTGGTGCTGTATTTCCGCTTCTACCGCCTGAACGACGACACGTTACGTAAGATACAGACTCACCTGCTGGATAAGTATCGCAAAGCGCCGCAGCCTGCTTTTTCGCCGGAAAATCCCGCCATCCCGCTCGGGGCGGAGGGTAGCGTGAAGGCGTAATTTCGTGGATGGCTTATCCGGCCTGCCTGTAGGCCGGATAAGCGTTAGCGCCATCCGGCATCAGACTGCGGGGAGCGCGCCATAACGTCGCAACTGACGACAATGCGGACGCGCCAGCGCAATCACCGTGGTTAACGCCCCCAGCAATGCACAAAACATATCCGATTGCGTATCCCACGGGTCACCCTGGGTGCCGAGGAAATCATCCGCGCCTTGCCCCATCGCCAGCGCGGCCCACCACTCGATTAGCTCATAGGTGGCGCTGATCGCCAGCGCCACGCAGCACACCAGAAATGCCAGCATTTTGCGGCCCTGCACGATGCCCCCGCGCAGCAGAATTTCACGCGCCGCCAGCGCCGGAACCAGTCCCTGGAAGAAGTGGCCCAGCTTGTCATACGGGTTGCGGCTCAGGTTTAACCATTCCTGCACGTCAAAGCCAATGGGTACTTTAGCGTAGGTATACTGACCGCCGACCATCAGGATAATGGCGTGGCAGAAAATCAGCGCATAAAGCAGCGGGGTCAGCGGATAGCGTTGCGTAGTGAAAAGCAGCAGCGGGACGAGGATGATCACCGGGGTGACCTCCATCAGCCAGGTCACTTTTTCAGCGGCGCTCACGCCGGTGTATACCAGAAACAGGGCCAGCAGCAGGGCGCCAGCGCGTAATATCAGGGGGTTAACGGTGCGATTCATTATAAATTCGTGAAGCGTTGAGGAAAACATCACTATTAACCGCCGCGACAAAAATTTCAACATTCGCGCCGCCTCGCAGCGAATTGTCAGGCTTGCGCTTACGGTTCAGTCATTTACCCATCCCCCTTTCGCTTATATACTCGTGCTTCTGCTATCAGCAACCAGACGGATTACATGTACCAACCTGTCGCACTATTCATTGGTCTGCGCTATATGCGTGGGCGCGCAGCCGACCGCTTCGGTCGCTTTGTCTCCTGGCTGTCGACTATCGGCATTACGCTTGGCGTGATGGCGCTGGTGACCGTACTGTCGGTCATGAACGGCTTTGAACGCGAGCTGCAAAACAATATCCTGGGGCTGATGCCGCAGGCCATCATCAGTTCAGAGCAGGGCTCGATTAACCCGCAGCAGTTACCCGCCAGCGCGCTTAAGTTGCAGGGCGTAGATCGCGTCGCGCCGCTGACCACTGGCGATGTGGTGCTGCAAAGCGCACGCAGCGTGGCGGTTGGCGTCATGCTGGGGATTGACCCGACGAAAAACGATCCGCTGACGCCGTACCTGGTCAACGTTAAGCAAACCGACCTCGACGCCGGGCAGTACAATGTGATCCTCGGCGAGCAGCTTGCCGGACAGCTTGGCGTTAATCGCGGCGATCAGATCCGCGTCATGGTGCCGTCGGCAAGCCAGTTCACGCCGATGGGCCGTATTCCGAGCCAGCGCCTTTTCAACGTCATCGGTACGTTTGCCGCCAACAGCGAAGTGGATGGCTACCAGATGCTGGTCAATATCCAGGACGCCTCGCGCCTGATGCGCTACCCGGCAGGCAACATCACCGGCTGGCGTTTGTGGCTGGACAAACCGCTGCAGGTGGATACCCTGAGCCAGCAGACGCTGCCGCAGGGCACCCAATGGCAGGACTGGCGCGAGCGTAAGGGCGAGCTGTTCCAGGCTGTCCGTATGGAAAAAAATATGATGGGGCTGCTGCTGAGCCTGATCGTCGCCGTGGCCGCTTTTAACATCATCACCTCGCTGGGGCTGATGGTGATGGAGAAGCAGGGCGAAGTCGCCATATTGCAGACTCAGGGGCTGACCCCGCGCCAGATCATGGCGGTCTTTATGGTGCAGGGCGCCAGCGCGGGCGTGATTGGCGCGCTGCTGGGTGCCGCACTTGGCGTACTGCTGGCGAGCCAACTGAATAACCTGATGCCGATCCTCGGCGCCTTTATTGATGGCGGCGCGCTGCCGGTGGCTATCGAGCCGCTGCAGGTGATCGTTATCGCGCTGGTGGCGATGCTGCTGGCGCTGCTTTCTACGCTTTATCCTTCATGGCGCGCTGCCGCCACCCAACCCGCTGAGGCTTTACGTTATGAATAAGATCCTGTTGCAATGCGACAACCTGTGCAAACGCTATCAGGAAGGCAACGTGCAGACCGACGTTCTGCACAACGTCAGTTTCAGCATTGATGAAGGCGAGATGATGGCGATTGTCGGCAGCTCCGGTTCCGGCAAGAGTACGCTGCTGCATCTGCTGGGGGGGCTGGATACGCCGACCTCCGGCGACGTTATTTTTAGCGGTACCGCGCTGAGTTCGATGTCGCTGGGCGCGAAAGCCGAATTACGTAATCGCGAGCTGGGGTTTATCTATCAGTTCCACCACCTGCTGCCGGATTTTACCGCAGAGGAAAACGTGGCGATGCCGTTGCTGATCGGCAAAAAGAAACCCAGTGAAATTCAGGCACGCGCCCGGGCGATGCTTAACGCGGTTGGGCTGGATCACCGCCGCAGCCATCGCCCGTCAGAGCTGTCCGGCGGCGAGCGTCAGCGCGTCGCGATTGCCCGCGCGCTGGTGAATAACCCGCGTCTGGTGCTGGCCGATGAGCCGACCGGCAACCTCGACGCCCGCAATGCCGATAGCATTTTCCAACTGCTGGGCGAGCTGAATTCGCAGCAGGGCACTGCGTTTTTGGTCGTAACCCATGACCTGCAACTGGCGAAACGTATGAACCGCCAGTTGGAGATGCGCGATGGTCATCTGAGCGCTGATATGACCCTGATGGGGGCTGATTGATGGCTTCTCCGTTATCTTTGCTGATCGGTCTGCGTTTTAGCCGTGGGCGGCGACGTGGCGGCATGGTGTCGCTGATTTCTGTGATCTCGACTGTAGGGATCGCGCTCGGCGTCGCGGTGCTGATCGTCGGTCTTAGCGCGATGAACGGCTTCGAACGCGAGCTGAATAACCGTATTCTGGCGGTGGTGCCGCACGGGGAGATTGAGCCGGTCAATCAGCCGTGGAATAACTGGCGCGATGCGCTGGCGAAGGTGCAGAAGGTGAAAGGCATTGCCGCCGCCGCGCCGTACATCAATTTTACCGGGCTGATTGAGAGCGGCAGCAACCTGCGCGCAATTCAGGTCAAGGGCGTTGATCCGGTGGAGGAGATGCAGCTCAGCGCGCTGCCGAAATACGTGCAGAACAACGCCTGGGCCGATTTTAAAGCTGGCAGGCAGCAAATCATTCTGGGTAAAGGCGTTGCCGACGCGCTGAAGGTTAAACAGGGCGACTGGGTCTCTATCATGATTCCGAACTCTGACGCAGAGCATCAGCTACTGCAGCCGAAACGCGTGCGCCTGCATGTCGCCGGAATTTTACAGCTCAGCGGCCAGCTCGATCACAGCTTCGCGATGATCCCGATGGCGGACGCTCAGCAGTATCTGGACATGGGAAGCAGCGTGACCGGTATCGCCATCAAAGTGAACGACGTGTTTAACGCCAATAAGCTGGTCCGCGATGCCGGAGAGGTGACCAACAGCTACGTCTATATCAAAAGCTGGATTGGCACTTATGGTTATATGTATCGTGATATCCAGATGATTCGCGCCATTATGTATCTGGCGATGGTGCTGGTGATAGGCGTAGCCTGTTTCAATATTGTTTCTACGCTGGTGATGGCGGTGAAAGACAAGAGCGGCGATATCGCGGTGCTGCGTACTCTGGGGGCGAAAGATGGCCTCATCCGCGCGATATTTGTCTGGTACGGGTTGCTGGCCGGGCTGTTCGGCAGCCTGTGCGGCGTTGTGATTGGCGTTATCTGCGCGCTGCAGTTAACCCCGATTATCAAAGGTATTGAGCACCTGATTGGTCATCAGTTCCTGTCGGGTGATATCTATTTTATTGACTTCCTGCCGTCTGAACTGCACTGGCTGGATGTTATTTATGTGCTGGTCACAGCACTGGTGTTGAGCCTGCTGGCAAGCTGGTATCCTGCCCGCCGCGCCAGCCGTATCGACCCCGCAAGGGTGCTGAGCGGCCAGTAATTTATCGTCACGGCTGAGTGCCAGCCGGTAAAGAGGAATTACTGTTATGTACTACGGATTTGATATTGGCGGCAGCAAAATTGCCCTGGGCGTGTTTGATGGGCAACGGCGTTTACAGTGGGAAAAACGTATTCCCACGCCGCGCGACAGCTACGAATCGTTCCTGCAGGCCGTCGTGGGCCTTGTCGGCGAAGCGGATGAACGCTTCGGCGTGCAGGGGAGCGTCGGCATTGGTATTCCGGGGATGCCGGAAACCGCCGACGGCACGCTGTATGCCGCCAATGTTCCTGCCGCCAGCGGCAAACCGCTGCGCGCCGACCTCAGCGCCCGTCTCGGGCGCGATGTCCGCCTGGATAACGATGCCAACTGCTTTGCGCTGTCGGAAGCCTGGGATGACGAGTTCACCCGCTATCCGCTGGTGATGGGGCTGATTCTGGGCACGGGCGTCGGCGGCGGTATCGTGCTGAAGGGAAAATCGATTACCGGTCATAGCTATATTACCGGCGAGTTTGGCCATATTCGCCTGCCGGTCGATGCGCTGGAGGTGGTGGGACGTGATTTTCCGCTGACCCGCTGCGGCTGCGGACAGTTGGGCTGTATTGAGAACTACCTGTCTGGCCGCGGTTTCGCCTGGTTGTATGAACACTATTACCAGCAGTCCCTGTCATCGCCGGAGATAGTCGCGCTCTGGGAGCAGGGCGATGCGAAGGCCCGGGAGCACGTTGAACGCTATCTTGATTTACTTGCCGTGTGCCTGGGTAATATCCTGACCATTGTCGATCCGGATTTAGTGGTGATCGGCGGCGGTTTGTCTAATTTTAGTGCAATAACCGACGGGCTGTCGGGACGGCTGCCGCGCCATCTGTTATCCGTCGCGCGCGTTCCTCGTATTGAGCGAGCGCGTCATGGCGATGCCGGAGGAATGCGCGGCGCTGCGTTCCTTCACCTTACTGACTAATAAAGGGGCTAATATGCTGTCGCGCCGCCAACATCGACTCAGTCGTTTTCGCCGTAATAAACGTCGGCTGCGTGAACGTCTTCGCCAGCGGATTTTTTTCAGAGACCGGGTGCCGGAGACGCTCGATAAGCCCAGAGTCGTCGTGCTGACAGGGGCCGGGATCTCGGCCGAATCCGGGATCCGTACCTTCCGCGCGGCGGATGGCCTGTGGGAAGAGCATCTGGTAGAGGATGTGGCAACGCCGGAGGGCTTTGCCCGCGATCCGGCGCTGGTGCAGGCCTTCTATAACGAGCGCCGTCGCCAGCTCCAGCGACCGGAGATCGCGCCTAACCCTGCGCATCAGGCGCTGGCGCGGCTAGAAGCGGCGCTGGGTGACCATTTCCTGCTGGTGACGCAAAACATTGATAACCTGCATGAGCGGGCCGGTAATCAGCGCATCATTCACATGCACGGCGAGTTGCTGAAGGTGCGCTGCTCCTGGAGCGGGCAAGTGCTGGAATGGACGGGGGATGTCACGACGGATGACCGCTGCCACTGCTGTCAGTTCCCTGCGCCGCTGCGCCCGCACGTGGTCTGGTTTGGCGAAATGCCGCTGGGCATGGACGACATCTACAGCGCGCTGGCGATGGCCGATATTTTTATCGCTATCGGCACCTCGGGCCATGTTTATCCCGCCGCCGGGTTTGTTCATGAAGCCAGGCTGCACGGCGCGCATACGGTGGAGCTGAACCTGGAGCCAAGCCAGGTCGGCAGTGAATTTGAAGAGAAGCACTACGGTCTGGCCAGTGAAGTGGTGCCAGCCTTTGTCGATAAGCTCCTGCAGGAGCTGTAATAGAAAAGCGGAGCCTGGTGGCTCCGCTTTTGTCTGTTACCGTCCGGCTTTCAACTTCTGGTAATAGTCTTCATAGATGCGACTGGCATCACCGACGTCGTTTTGCCACTCGCCGTGCTTGATGGTGTCGGCATCCGGATACAGCGATTTATCGTTGGCGATTTTCGGGTCAAGCAGCTTGCGCGCCGCCAGGTTTGGCGTCGGGTAGCCGATGGTTTCCGCCACCTGTTTCGCGACATCCGGGCGCAACAGGAAGTTAATCAGCTTCAGGGCGCCGTCGACGTTCTTCGCATTCGCCGGGATAGCCAGGCTGTCCATCCAGAAAATCCCGCCTTCCTCCGGCCACACGACCGCCAGCGGCGTTCCGGCCTGACGGGCCACAAACGCCGAGCCGTTCCACACCATGCCGAGGTTAACTTCCCCTTCCATATACGGGTTAGCCGGGTTATCCGAGTTGAACGCCGCAACGTTAGGCATCAGCTTTTGCAGTTCTTTATACGCCGCTTCAATCTCTTTCGGGTCGGTGGTGTTGCCTGAATAACCCAGCTTACGTAGCGCCATCTGGAACACTTCACGCGCGTCGTCGGTCAGCAGCAGGCTGCCTTTGTACTCCGGTTTCCACAGGTCGGCCCAGCGGGTCACGCTTTTTGGGTCGATGGCGTCGCTGTTCACGCCGATGGCCGTCGCGCCCCAGATATACGGAATGGAGTAGTCGTTATTCGGGTCAAACGGCTTATTGAGCATCTCCGGGTCGAGATTGCTGAAGTTGCTGAGTTTGCTCTTGTCTATTTTTTGAATCATCCCCTCTTTGCGCATTTTATCGACAAAGTAGGTGGACGGCACCACCAGATCGTAGGCGCCTTCTTTGTAGGTTTTGAGCTTGGCGTACATGGTTTCATTCGACTCATAGGTCGAGTAGATCACTTTGATACCGGTCTCTTTGGTGAACTGTTCCAGCAGTCCGGGCGGCACATACTCTGTCCAGTTGTAGAAGTAGAGCGTTTTGCTGTCATCGGCGTGTGCCGCGCTCATACCGAGCACCAGCGCCGCAGCGGCAAGCATTTTTTTCATTTCGATGTCCCCTGAGATTTCGTTTTATCACGAGCAACAAGTTGGCTGACAATCACCATAACCAGCGACAGCACCAGCAGAATGGTCGCCAGCGCGTTCACCTCAGGCGAAACGCCGACCTTGACCATAGAGTAAATTTTCAGCGGCAGGATTTCATAACCAGGGCCGGTGACGAAAGAGGAAACCACCACATCATCCATCGACAGGGTAAAGCTCAGCAGCCACCCGGCGGCCACCGCTGGCATTGCCAGCGGCAGAATGATTTTACGCAGAATGGTTATCTCGCTGGCGCCCAGATCTTTTGCCGCTTCCAGCATTCGCACGTCGAACCCTTTCAGGCGGGAATAGACCGTCACCACCACAAACGGCAGGCAGAAGGTAATATGCGAAAATAGCAGTGACCAGAAGCCGAGCTGAACGCCAAGCAGCATAAACAGCACCAGCAGGGAGATAGCCATCACGATATCCGGCGACATCATGACCACAAACAGCATCCCGCTGACGAACGGCTTACCGCGAAAGCGGTAACGATAGAGCGCCACGGCGGTGAGTGAGCCGATCAGGGTGGCGAACGTCGCGGAAAATATGGCCATCGTCAGCGAATGCTGCGCTGCCTGCAGCAGGCTATCGTTGTTCATCAGCAGGCTGTACCAGTGGGTGGTAAACCCCTGCCAGTTGATGCCGAACCGCGAGCTGTTAAAGGAGTTAACGATCAAAATAATGATTGGGATGTACAGGTACGCGTAAATGGCGGTCATAAAACCGCCGCGAAGCAGTCGACCGATCATTCGAGTTCCACCTTTTTATTCAGCAATCGCGAGGCGCGCCAGTACACCAGCAGCATCAGGCCCATGACCACGGTCAGGGTGATGCTGGTCGCCGCGCCAAACGGCCAGTCGCGAATATTGAGGAACTGGCTTTTAATCACGTTGCCGATGAGCAGGTTCTTGGCGCCGCCCATCAGGTCCGAGACGTAGAACAACCCCATTGCCGGTAACATCACCAGCAGACAGCCCGCGACAATCCCTGGCATCGTCAGCGGAATGATAATGCGCGTAAAGGTCTGGAACTTACTGGCGCCCAGGTCTTTGGCGGCCTCCAGCAGCGGTTTATCCAGCTTCTCAATGCTGGAGTAGAGCGGCATCACCATAAACGGCAGCAGGATGTACACCAGGCCGACAATCACCGCGCCGGGCGTGAACATGATGCGAATTGGCGTATCAATCACGCCAAGCCACAGCAGAAACGCATTCAGGTATCCCTTGGTGCTGAGAAAAATCTTCAGCCCGTAGATGCGGATAAGCGAGTTGGTCCAGAAGGGGACTATCAGCAGAAACAGCAGCAGCGGTCGCACCTTTTGCGGCAGCCTTGCCAGAAACCAGGCGAAAGGATAGCCGAGCGCCAGGCAGGCGAACGTTGCCACTAGCGCCATATTGAGTGAGTGCAGCAGCACTTCAAAATAGAGCGGATCGAGCAGGCGCGTGTAGTTTTCCAGCGTGAAAACCAGCGTAACGAAGCTCGCGTCATCGCGGGTCAGGAAGCTGGTGGCGATGATCATCAGGTTGGGCAAAAAAACGAACAACACAAGCCAACCGACGATCGTGGCGATCACCACATTCTGGAATTTACTTGTGTTCTTCATCAGCCAGCACAACCTCCCAGCTTTCTACCCAGTTGATGACCATTTTCTGATTGAGGGAGTGGTCGAAGTCAGGGTCATCTTCGTTGAAGAACTCGCTGACCATCACCATCTTGCCGTTTTCCAGCTCAACGACTGACTCAAGGGTCATCCCTTTATAGTTGCGCTCGCGGATATAGCCGATGAGGCCTTCCGCGTCGGCGCTGTCGTGGATCTCGTCGACGCGCAGATCTTCCGGGCGCAGCAGCACATTGAGCCGCTGGCCTTTTTCGACCGCAAAGTTTACGTAGATATTGCACTCGCGGCCTTCGACGTTAGCGCGCACGCGTTGGTCGTCCAGGCGTTCGATGACCGTGGCGCTGAAGATGTTAATCTCGCCGATGAAGCTTGCGACAAACAGGTTTTTCGGCTCTTCGTAAATCTCGCGCGGTGTGCCGTCCTGCTCGATTTTGCCGTCGCGCATGACCACAATGCGGTCCGACATCGTCAGCGCTTCTTCCTGGTCGTGGGTGACGAAGACGAAGGTAATGCCAAGCTTACGCTGCAGCGCTTTCAGCTCGTTTTGCATCTGCTTTCGCAGTTTGTAGTCGAGCGCTGACAGCGACTCATCCAGCAGCAGCAGGCGCGGTTTGTTGACCACGGCGCGGGCGATGGCCACACGCTGCTGCTGACCGCCGGAAAGCTGGTGCGGTTTTCGCTGGGCGAAGGCTTCCAGCTGTACCATTTTCAGGGCGTCGGTGACGCGCGGCGTGATGTCGGCGGCGGGCGTTTTTTGCATCCGCAGGCCAAAAGCGACGTTCTCGAACACCGTCATGTGCGGAAACAGGGCGTAGCTTTGAAAAACGGTATTCACGTGACGGTGTTCAGCGGGGACATCGGTAATGTCCTGCTCTTCGAGATGAATGCGTCCCGTATCGGCATTATCAAGCCCGGCGATAAGGCGCAAAACGGTTGTTTTACCGCAGCCAGAAGGGCCAAGCAGCGTGAGGAATTCGCCGTTCTTGATGGTCAGATTGAGATCGGAAATCACCGTTTTACCATCAAAGCCTTTACGAATCCCCGCCAGTTGCACCAGCGGTGAAAGCGAACGCGGTTGTGTATTCAATTTATTACTCTGTCCCATGTAGACGCAACGGATGGCTGCCGTTACGGGGTTTGTGTTTAACCACCTTTTGGGTTTGGCACATATTAAGGGCAGGCATTTTACGGCAATCCTCTGAAATCGCCAATCTTTGTGAACCCTGATGCACTACCTTTAAAACTCGCGACAAAATAATTCCCGTTTGCCGGGCTAAAAGTGACCTGACGCAATATTTGTGCTTTCGCGCTTATTGATAATGTTGTCACAAAAAGTGAGGGTGGCTACATGGATAAATTACTTGAGCGTTTTTTGCAGTACGTTTCTCTGGATACGCAGTCGAAGCCGGGCGTCCGCCAGGTGCCGAGCACCGAGGGGCAATGGAAACTGTTACGTTTGCTCAAAGACCAGCTGGAAGATATGGGGCTGGTGAATGTCACTCTGAGTGAGAAAGGCACGGTGATGGCGACGCTGCCCGCCAACGTCGCGGAGGATATTCCGGCCATTGGCTTTATTTCTCATGTCGATACCTCACCGGATTTCAGCGGTAAAAATGTTAATCCGCAGATCGTCGAGAACTACCGCGGCGGCGATATCGCGCTGGGTATTGGCGATGAAGTGCTCTCGCCGGTGATGTTCCCGGTGCTGCATCAGCTGTTAGGACAGACGCTTATCACCACCGACGGTAAAACGCTGCTCGGCGCTGACGATAAGGCCGGCGTCGCCGAAATCATGACCGCGCTGGCGGTACTGAAAGCGAAGAAGATTCCCCATGGCGACATTCGCGTGGCCTTTACCCCGGACGAAGAGGTTGGCAAGGGGGCGAAGCATTTCGACGTTGAGGCGTTTGACGCGCGCTGGGCGTACACCGTTGATGGCGGCGGCGTTGGCGAACTGGAGTATGAGAACTTCAATGCCGCGTCGGTCACCATCAAGATAGTCGGTAATAATGTGCATCCCGGCACGGCGAAGGGGGTGATGGTCAATGCGCTGTCGCTGGCCTCCCGCATTCATGCGGAAGTTCCGGTTGAAGAGAGCCCGGAGCATACGGAGGGCTATGAAGGCTTCTTCCATCTGACCAGTATTAAGGGCAGCGTCGATCGGGCGGAGATGCACTACATCATCCGCGATTTCGACCGCAAACAGTTCGAAGCCCGCAAACGCAAGATGATGGAGATTGCCAAAAAGGTCGGTAAAGGGCTGCACCCGGACTGCTATATTGAGCTTATCATCGAAGACAGCTACTACAATATGCGCGAAAAGGTGATGGAGTATCCGCATATTCTCGACATCGCCCAGCAGGCGATGCGCGACTGCGACATTGAACCGCAGTTAAAACCAATTCGCGGCGGCACCGACGGCGCGCAGCTTTCCTTTATGGGAGTACCGTGCCCGAATCTGTTTACCGGTGGCTATAACTACCACGGCAAACACGAATTCGTGACCCTGGAAGGGATGGAAAAAGCCGTTCAGGTGATCGTGCGAATCGCCGCGCTGACGGCAAAGCAGTAGTTCTTTGTAGGCCGGGCAAGCACAGTGCCGCCCGGCAACAGCACGTATATTAATCCTCAAAGAACCAGTAGCCGCTGTTGACCAGCGCGGCAAGCATGGCGAGGAACGACGGGTCTTCCAGCGCATCGCCGAAGTGCGCTTCGCTCAGCACGATATGGCAGGCCAACGCTTCCAGCGCCGGGCGGTGCGGAGAGTCGATTTTTTCGCCGTTGACGAAGACATCATCAGCAATGCGCAGCACGCGCAGACCGCCGAGGCGCACCAGCTTGTCGCCTTGCTTGAGCACGTCATAAATTTCATCGGGCTGGTACGGCGGCTCCGGCGGCGCAACGTCGAGCTCGTGGCGAGACTGGCTGACAAATTCGCCAAACCACTGTTTAAACTGTTCCGGCTCCTTGATTAACCCCAGCATCATATCGCGCAGGCGATCCAGCTCCTGAGGCAGGATATCCGCCGGGTGTTCGCGGGAGGGGACGTCCGGGTCGCTATAGCGGTGGGTGCCGAGCTCGCGCTGTAGCACGTAGTCGGCAAAGCCGCTGATAAGCTCTTTACCGCTCGGCGCGCGGAAACCGACGGAGTAGTTGAGCGAGTTCTCCAGCGAATAGCCTTCGTGCGGGAATCCCGGTGGAATATAGAGGATATCGCCTGGCTCCATCTCTTCGTCGATGATGGCGTCAAACGGGTCGACCTGTAGCAGGTCCGGGTGCGGACAGTGCTGCTTGAGCGGCGCCTTTTCGCCCACGCGCCAGCGACGGCGGCCGGTTCCCTGGATGATAAAGACATCATATTGATCGAGATGCGGGCCAACGCCGCCGCCAGGAACGGAGAAGGAGACCATCAGATCGTCGATACGCCAGTCCGGCAGGGCGCGGAACGGGCGCATTAGCGCTGCCGTTGGCTCATGCCAGTGGTCTACCGCCTGCACCAGCAGCGACCAGTTGTTTTCACCCAGGTGATCGTAGCTTTCAAAGGGGCCATGGCTCACCTGCCATTTACCGTCGAGGTGGCTGACCAGTCGGCTGTCGACTTCATTTTCCATCGCCAACCCCGCCAGTTCGTCAGGGGTCAGTGGGTCGACAAAATTGTTAAAGCCTCGCTTCAACACTACCGGGCGTTTTTGCCAGTAGCGTTCGATAAAGTCGGGCCAGTTGAGCGTTAAGTGATAATCCATAATGTTATATTCCACAGGCAGGTTCTGTTGGGATTATAACGGATACCACCGCCTTGCGGTGCAGGCGGTGGAGAAAATTGCGGGCTTAAGTCTCTTTGCTGTCAGGATGCTGGCGACCAAAGATGACTTCCATTTTGGCGCCGCCGAGCGGGCTGTCGCCGGGAATGATTTTCCCTTCGTACTGATCGACGATGTCTCTGGCGACGGATAACCCCACCCCCTGACCCGGGCGCAGGGTATCGGCTCGCTGACCGCGGTCAAACACGAGGTCGCGTTTGCTTTGCGGGATCCCCGGACCGTCGTCATCAACGAAAATGTGCAGGTGATCGTCGGTCTGGCGGGCGGAGACCTCGACAAACTCCAGGCAATACTTGCAGGCGTTATCCAGCACATTGCCCAGCACTTCCATAAAGTCGTTTTGTTCGCCGACAAAGCTGATTTCCGGCGAAATATCGAGGGTAATATTGACGCCTTTGCGCTGATAGACCTTATTCAACGCCGAGGTCAGGTTATCCAGCAACGGGGCGACTGGATGCAGTTCCCTGCTCAGCAGCGAGCTGCCGCTGCGCATGCTTGCCCGATGCAGGTAATAGCCAATTTGCTGCGAAATACGGCTGATTTGCTCAAGCATCACCGGCTCGGCATCGTCGACGGTGAGCTTATTGCTGCGCAGAGAGCGCAGCGTGCTTTGCAGCACCGCCAGCGGCGTCTTCAGACTGTGGGTCAGGTCGGTGAGGGTGGTGCGGTATTTGTCGTAGCGGTCGCGCTCGCTTTTCAGCAGGCGGTTCAGGTTTTCCACCAGGTTGGTCAGCTCGCGGGTGGTTTCCGGGTTCAGCGTGTCACGGTGGTGCTCTTCCAGTTCGCGCACCTCTTTTGACAGAGCCTCAATGGGCCGCAGGCTCCACCAGGCCGCCACCCACAGCAGCGGAATCACCAGCAGCAGATTGGCCGCCAGCACATAGATAAACCAGCTCCACACCATGTAGGAGCGTTTCAGTTCGATAGGAATGGTGTCGACGACCACAATGGTGAGTTGCGGCATGCGTGATGTCGCCGGATAGATATTCACCGCCACCGAGTGCGTCATCTCAGACTCTTCGTCCTGCTGATGCAGATCCTGCAACTGTTGCTGAATTTTATGATCGTTATGCAGCAGCATTTTTGAAGCATTAATATCGGCTTCGACTTCATGGAAACCGTTGGTCTTCAGCCAGTCCGGACTGATGCTTTTCAGCAGCCACGGCACATCGCGCTGCATCCACAGCAGTTTGCCGTTCTGATCGTAAATCAGCGCCATGGTCGGGCTTTGCAGATTAAGGTTTTCCGGGAGTTCGACCGTGACCTGATTATTTTCCCACTTCGCCAGGGTATAAAACAGGTTGCTTTCCCCACGCAACAGGCGGAAGGTCGTTTTGTCAAAGCTGACGCTATAGCCGACCAGCGCCACCACGCCGTAAGCCAGTGAAAGCACCAGCACAACGGCGGCGGTTGCCAGCAGAAAACGAACGCGCAGCGAGAGCGGCAGAATATGCCGGAGCAATTTTTTCATCCGCGTAATTCGAACAGGTAGCCCTGGCCCCGTACCGTCGTAATCACATCATGGGCATACTGCGCCTGGATTTTTTTGCGCAGGCGACCCATCAGCACATCAATGGTGTGACTCTCGCGCAGTTCGGCATCCGGGTACAGTTGCAGCATCAGGGAATCTTTACTCACCACTTTCCCGCTATTGCGGATCAGCGTCTCCATGATGGTGTATTCAAATGCCGTAAGCTTAATGACTTCGTCATGGATGGAGAGCTCGCGACGGGAGAGGTCGACCTGAAAAGGGTAAATCGTGATCACCTGAGAAGCCAACCCGCTGTTACGGCGCATCAGCGCCTGAATGCGCGCGGCCACTTCTTCAATGTGGAACGGTTTCGTCACATAGTCGTCGGCGCCCGCGCCGAGAACCTCGACTTTGTCCTGCCAGCCTTCACGGGCCGTTAGCACCAGAATCGGGAGCGAGACGTCGTGACTGCGCCAGCGGCGGATCATTGATAGCCCATCTTCGTCCGGCAAACCCAAATCGACAATCGCGATATCCGGTACGTGCTCGCCCAGGTAGTAATCCGCTTCCTTTGCGTCTTCCGCCGCATCGACCTGATGGCCTAATTCCTGTAGCTGTACTTTCAGGTGATGACGGAGCAGGGCGTTATCCTCAACAACGAGTACGCGCATACCTTTTCTCCCTTTTCGTTTTCGATTTGAGTAGTTTAACGCTGATTATGTTGCTGCGGGGATAAACATTTATTAAACCGGGGCGGGAGAACCCTCTTTCCGGGCGGAAAGAGGGTATCGGGTGCTTACTTCAGCTCGTCGACCATGGTGGTCGCGCGGCCAATGTAGTTGGCAGGCGTCATGGCTTTCAGGCGCGTTTTCTCGTCTTCCGGCAGCGCCAGACTGTCGATAAACTGCTTCATCCCTTCGGCATCCACGCGCTTGCCGCGGGTCAGCTCTTTGAGTTTTTCGTACGGTTTTTCAATGCCGTAGCGGCGCATTACGGTCTGGATAGGCTCCGCCAGCACTTCCCAGTTACTATCCAGTTCCGCCAGCAGACGGTCGCGGTTCACTTCCAGCTTGCTGACGCCTTTCAGGGTGGACTGGTAGGCAATCAGCGCATAACCGATGCCGACGCCCAGGTTGCGCAGAACCGTGGAGTCCGTCAGGTCGCGCTGCCAGCGGGAAACCGGCAGTTTGCTTGCCAGGTGCTGCATCACCGCGTTGGCGAGGCCGAGGTTGCCTTCGGAGTTTTCGAAATCGATCGGGTTAACCTTGTGCGGCATGGTGGACGAACCGATTTCACCCGCGATCGTCTTCTGTTTGAAGTGGTTCAGGGCGATGTAACCCCAGACGTCGCGGTCGAAGTCGATAAGAATGGTGTTGAAGCGCGCCACGCAGTCGAACAGCTCGGCGATATAGTCGTGCGGCTCAATCTGGGTGGTGTACGGGTTCCACTGGATGCCGAGCGACGTCACGAATTCTTCACTGAACTGGTGCCAGTCCACTTCCGGGTAGGCGGCGATATGGGCGTTGTAGTTACCCACGGCGCCGTTGATTTTACCGAGGATTTCCACCTGACCCAACTGGCGGAACTGACGCTCCATACGGTAGGCCACGTTCGCCATCTCTTTGCCCATGGTGGACGGCGTCGCCGGTTGGCCGTGGGTACGGGAGAGCAGCGGAATGTCGCGGTACTGCACCGCCAGGTCCTTCACCGCGTCAATGAGCTTACGCCAGTACGGCAGGATCACCTCATCACGGGCCGTTTTCAGCATCAGCGCGTGGGAGAGGTTGTTAATGTCCTCTGAGGTGCAGGCGAAGTGGATGAACTCGGAAACCGCATGCAGCGCAGGCACATCGGCTACTTTCTCTTTCAGAAAGTACTCAACCGCTTTGACGTCGTGGTTGGTGGTGCGCTCGATGGTTTTAATCCGTGCGGCATCTTCTTCGTTAAAGTCAGCGACGATTTTATCGAGGAAACCGATTGCGTCGGCAGCAAAAGCAGGAACTTCCTTAATCGCTGCGTGCGCGGCCAGTTTCTGCAGCCAGCGTACTTCAACCTGTACGCGGAATTTCAGCAGACCATATTCGCTGAAAATCCCGCGCAGCGCGCTGACTTTATCGCCGTAGCGTCCGTCGACAGGGGAAACGGCGGTCAGTGAGGATAATTCCATAGATCACAACTCCGGGGTTAAATGAGCAAGAATTTGTTTGGCCTGTGTGGACAGGCGATTACGAGAAAACATGAGCTGAAGGCGTCCGCCGCCGACCTGGTGCCAGAGCACCGCGGCGCGGATCCCGGCCAGCAGGCTGGCGCGCACTTTGGCCTGCACCTGCGGGCTTTGCAGCACGGCAGGGGAGCCGGTGACCTGAATACGCGGCCCCAGCGGGCTGATAACGTCCACGTAGATGCCCGCCATCGCGCTCAGCAGCGTTTCCGATTGCAGGTCGAAATGCTCCAACTGACGCTGCAAACCGGCAATGCGGTTGCCGAGGGTGTCCATCGCCCCCTTGCTGTTGGCAAGTTTGCGCTCCAGCACCATCAGGCTTAACGTATAGCGCGTCAGTTCGGCATTCAGCCCCTGACGGCTGCTGGCGTTCAGCACGCCGAGCAGCGTTTCTAAACCGAGACGAAGATTGGCCTCGCTGCCACCGAAAACGCCCAGCGTGGAGTCCGGGTTTAAGTCGATGACGCTGTTCAGGGAGACGTGCAGCGCATCGCTGTCGCAGTGCCCCTGATGAGCCAGCTGTTGCACCAGTCGGGCGGACTGGCAAATTCCCGCCAGCGCCACAGTGATGTCGTAATAGTTCTTCGCCACGTGCTTTCCTTGTTTTACCCGCCTTTCGGCGCATATTGCGTGTGTTAAACCGGCAGCGGCAGGCGCTGCTCAATAATGCCGCCGCCGAGGCACACTTCGCCGAGATAGAACACGGCGGACTGGCCTGGGGTGACGGCGGCAACGGGCTCGTCAAAGCGAACCTCAATACGGGAATCATCCAGCGCGGTCACGGTGCACGGGATATCGGTCTGGCGGTAGCGGGTTTTCACCGTGCAGCGCAGGGTACCGGCTACCGGCTCGCGATCGACCCAGTGCAGCTGTTGGGCAATCAGGCCGACCGACATCAGGCGTGGGTGATCGTGACCCTGAGCCACTACCAGAATATTGTTCTCAACGTCTTTATCGACCACGTACCACGGATCTTCGCTGCCGTCTTTCGTACCGCCAATACCCAGCCCTTTACGCTGGCCGAGGGTGTGGTACATCAGCCCCTGATGCTCGCCAATCTCATCACCGTCAACGGTGATGATTTTGCCCGGTTGCGCCGGGAGGTAGCGGCCGAGAAATTCGCGGAATTTGCGCTCGCCGATAAAGCAGATACCGGTGGAGTCTTTTTTCTTCGCGGTGATGAGGTCGAGCTCTTCGGCGATTTTACGCACCTGCGGTTTTTCCAGTTCACCGACCGGGAACAGGCTCTGGGCAATCTGCTCATGGCTTAAGGTATACAGGAAGTAGCTCTGATCTTTGTTGCTATCAAGCCCGCGCAGCAGCCGGCTTTTGCCGTTGACATCGGCGCGTCTGACGTAGTGCCCGGTGGCGATATAGTCAGCGCCAAGGTCCTCTGCGGCGAACTCGAGGAAGGCTTTAAACTTGATCTCTTTGTTGCACAGGATATCCGGGTTCGGCGTGCGGCCTGCTTTATATTCTTCGAGGAACAGTTCGAAGACGTTATCCCAGTATTCGGCGGCAAAGTTAACGGTGTGCAGCTCAATGCCGAGCTTATCGCACACGGCCTGGGCGTCGGCCAGATCCGCAGCGGCAGTACAGTATTCCTCGCCGTCGTCCTCTTCCCAGTTCTTCATGAACAGGCCTTCCACCTGATACCCTTGCTGTTGCAGCAGGTAAGCGGAAACGGAGGAATCGACACCGCCGGACATGCCGACGATCACTTTTTTCTGGCTGTTATCTGACATGGAATACTCACGACATTGAACTTCAAGGCGGCGTATTCTATCACGCAGACCTGTGCTTGACACCCTCTGTAAACGGCCAGTTAAATTCACCGATGAGCGACAGCGGGTAGCGTACGCCCGTTTGCCAGCAGCGGATGCTCTCGGCAACCAGCGGCGAGCGCAGGTTACTCGCCTGCAGGATCTCCTCCGCGCTGACCCACAGACAGCGGTCAATATCGCTGTCGTGAGGCTCTGTCGCGCACGTTTCGCTAAGATCGATGGCGAATAAAAAACGCAGGAACGGCGTGTGGTCCGGCGCTATCCACTGATGCAGACGGATGAAATGCTGCGGCGTCGCACGGATCCCGGTCTCCTCCCACAGCTCGCGCTCGGCGGCCTGCAGCAGTGTTTCATCAGCCTCCAGATGCCCGGCTGGTTGGTTCCACAGGGCTTTACCGTTGACTGTCTCTTCAACGATCAAAAATTTCCCTGCAGCATGCACCAGACAGGCGACGGTAACATGGGGTTTAAACATTGTGGCTCCTTATGTTATGCGTCGCGCCATTCGCCGTTGGCGAGGTTATCCAGCGAGTAGTCGCCCATGGCGTAGCGGATAAGACGCAGCGTGGGGAAACCCACATGCGCCGTCATCCGGCGTACCTGACGGTTGCGTCCTTCATAAAGCGTGATTTTAAGCCAGCTGGTGGGGATGGCTTTTCTCTCGCGAACAGGCGGGTTGCGCGGCCAGAGCCATGCAGGCTCACTCACGCGCTCAACGCCTGCGGGCAGGGTAGGGCCATCGTTTAAGGTCACGCCGTTGCGCAAGGCGGCGAGCGCTTCTTCGCCGGGTTCTCCCTCGACCTGGACAAAATAGATTTTACCCGTACGCTTGCCCGGCTGAGTCAGACGCGCCTGCAGCGGCCCGTCGTTGGTCAGCACCAGCAGGCCTTCGCTGTCACGGTCCAGACGTCCGGCGGCGTAAACGCCCTGGACGGGAATATAGTCTTTAAGGGTGCTGCGTCCGGCCTCATCGGTAAACTGCGGCAAAACATCGTAAGGTTTATTGAACAAAATTACCCGTTTTGGCAGGTTTTCCTGACGTTGTCTGGTCGAAAGACGCGTGCTGAATCGCTCAAGGCGGTGATTTCTAAAAGAAGTTTTGCTCATGGTATTTTCAGGCTTTATCAATTGCCGCATTATAGCCTAATTACGAACACCTTTCATGAAACCTAACATTCAGGTAATATTGACAGGTTCATTACAAATCATTAACAAAAACAGTGCTCAACCTAATTCGCGTTGCGGTAGCAACGCACCGGGGACGTGAAGGAGAGCGAGCAACCACCAGAAGCGCTCGAAGGAGAGGTTAATGGAAAGCAAAGTAGTTGTTCCGGCGGAAGGCCAAAAGATTACCCTGCAAAACGGCAAACTGAATGTTCCTCACAACCCGATTATCCCGTTCATCGAAGGTGATGGTATCGGTGTTGATGTTACCCCGCCGATGATCAAAGTCGTGAATGCCGCCGTAGAAAAAGCCTACAAGGGCGAGCGTAAAATTTCCTGGATGGAAATCTATACCGGCGAAAAATCTACCCACGTTTACGGCCAGGATGTCTGGCTGCCAGCTGAAACCCTGGACCTGATTCGCGAATACCGCGTTGCCATTAAAGGCCCTCTGACGACGCCAGTCGGCGGCGGTATTCGTTCCCTGAACGTTGCCCTGCGCCAGGAACTGGACCTGTACGTCTGCCTGCGCCCGGTACGTTACTACCAGGGCACGCCAAGCCCGGTGAAACACCCGGAACTGACCGATATGGTTATCTTCCGTGAAAACGCGGAAGACATTTACGCAGGTATCGAGTGGAAAGCTGACTCTGCGGATGCCGAGAAGGTTATCAAGTTCCTGCGCGAAGAAATGGGCGTGAAGAAAATTCGCTTCCCGGAACACTGCGGTATCGGCATCAAGCCGTGCTCAGAAGAAGGCACCAAGCGTCTGGTGCGCGCGGCTATCGAATACGCTATCGCCAACGATCGTGACTCTGTGACCCTGGTGCACAAAGGCAACATCATGAAGTTCACCGAAGGCGCGTTTAAAGACTGGGGTTACCAGCTGGCGCGTGAAGAGTTCGGCGGCGAACTGATCGATGGCGGCCCGTGGCAGAAAATCAAAAACCCGCGCACTGGCAAAGAGATCATTATTAAGGATGTCATCGCCGATGCGTTCCTGCAGCAGATCCTGCTGCGTCCGGCAGAGTATGACGTTATCGCCTGTATGAACCTGAACGGCGACTACATCTCCGACGCCCTGGCGGCGCAGGTCGGCGGTATTGGTATCGCCCCGGGTGCCAACATCGGCGATGAATGCGCGCTGTTTGAAGCCACCCACGGCACCGCGCCGAAGTACGCGGGTC
Organism: Pluralibacter sp.; assembly: GCF_019237635.1. GTDB lineage: Bacteria > Pseudomonadota > Gammaproteobacteria > Enterobacterales > Enterobacteriaceae > Enterobacter_B. The sequence goes on along the minus strand of NZ_JAFAGS010000049.1, from coordinate 14,674 downwards.
AGGATAAAGTGAACCCGGGTTCCGTTATCCTCTCCGCTGAAATGATGCTGCGTCACATGGAGTGGTTCGAAGCGGCTGACTTAATTGTTAAGGGAATGGAAGGCGCTATCGCCGCGAAAACCGTGACCTATGACTTCGAACGTCTGATGGATGGCGCTAAGCTGCTGAAATGTTCAGAGTTTGGCGACGCGATTATCGCGAACATGTAATCCAGATTCTGGGTTAAACGAGAACGGGAGCCGATGGGTTCCCGTTTTTTGTTATTAGCACTTTATCGGCTTTCCTTCGCCGGGCAAACAAACACACATCAGCCAGGTTAGCGAACAACCAGGACAGCACATTTGGCATGCCGAACGACAGCAGCAGCCGTAGAGCCCAAAAGGTACGTCGAAATGTCAGGGCGATGTGAGGCAATAATGATTAAATCTGTACTCATGGTATCGGCAAGCTTAAGTATCTGATCTTTTGGCGATCCTGTTGTCACGTGTGTCTGAATCTTGTTAGCGGGTATTTTAAACTGCTTAACGATATCATCCAGTTTTGCCAGCACTTCCTGGTGAAACTCCTGCATCCTGGGCATTTCCAGTGAATACGCCAGACCTAATGATGAATAGTAAGGTAAAGAGGGAATAACCGTAAGAAAATGAACTTTGGTCGTATTCATTACCGCGTGAGTCTGGACATGAGAGATAACCTGTCGAGTCAGGTCACCTTCTGAGATGTCAATGGGGACAAGAATTGAATTATACATATGAGCAGGCCTCTGTTTGTTTTGTGTACAAATTAATCCTGGACGACGAACCAAAAGAAAAGTGAGCGTTTGTCAGCAAATTTCGTTTGTCAGCGCTCCGCTTCCATCGATCTGCACATGGGGGAGTGGGAAACGGTCAGATTAGGTGGAAAAAGCAGCATCAGCGAAGCATCACCGCCAGAGGAACCGTTCTGGGTCACTATATGGTAAAAAATGGGAAAATTTTATTGCTATTCTTTGCCGCGCAGTGTGTTTACGAACTTAAGCTTTGAGAACTTTATTATGAAAAAGTCCGTATGGATGTTAATTGCTGCTGCTTCCCTTTTTACTGCGATTCCTTCACAGGCGACTCAGCAGGCGGCTGAACGCCGGGATGCTCGTGATGTCCGTCAGGATACGCGCCAGGACTCTCGCGACGCGAAACAAGAATGCCGGGAAGGGGTCGTTGGTAACGCGGATTGCCGCCAGGAGCACCGCGATAACAAACAGGAAGGACGCGACGCTGCCCGAGATATTAAGTACTGATGTAACGTCGTGATCGATCGGTTTTTCGAGGGGGGATATCCCCCCTTAACACACCCATCCTCTGTCTGTTTTTACCCACGTGTTCCAGGAACATTCCTCATTCTGCAGATAGAAAGACAGGGGAGGATTATACTGATCAGAGAATAGAGGCCGCATCAGCTTCTATGTCGAGGAGGGTAAAATGTTCCGTATCTCTTATCTCCCAATCGTTGGCGTTATTTTGTTCGCCGTACCCGTTGCGACGGTATTTGCCCTTAATGTTCATTCTGTTACCGGGATGAAAGGGCAGCCGAGTCAGACGATTGGCAGCGTTCAGACGGGCAGCGTCACGCCGGGTCATGCCAGTAGCGCACCGGGTTCGGCGTTTAATCCAGACGGAAATGCTGGCACCCACTACGCTGGCACTCAACCCCAGAACTCCAACAATCCTAAGAGCGTATCTCAGTATGATGTTGCTGGCTTCCAGCAATCGCATAAGCCGTGAGAACCCGCTCTCCTGGTACTGGGTATTAAAAATAACAGCACACATTGTCTCAATGCGTGCTGTTGAAGTCCGCTCTGGATACCGTCGACCATTTATCGCTCACGTTTTTCCAGTCACAATCGATCGTTGCGCCATCTTCGGTGCAGTCCGGCAGTGATGCCTCGTACTTTTGTTCTTTAGCGTCGGTGTTGTCGTCCGGGCTGCCTGTCGCGCAGCCTGTCAGTAAAAACGCCATCACGAAAACGACCATCAAGTGTTTCATTACAGCACCTCCGCAGCGTCTTTGCGTCTCAGATGCAGTTGATCGACGGACTTAGCGGACACTCGGGTAACATCGTCCTGGCGCGATCGGCAGTGTCATAGGCCATAAATGCCGCGATGGCCGACAGGATGAGGCTGATTACGATAATCACCAGTGCCCTGACCATGAGTATGTTCCATGAATTGAAAGATGGCAGATACTTTATGGACAGTGGGTTAAACAGAAAGGCAACTTAGCGCAAACTTTATAAAGCCCTACCTTTGTTCCGCCTCAGCGTCACATGGGCTGACTGGGTACCAGCGTAGCGAATTCTGAACACTACGATGTGAACATAGTACTTTTCCATCCTTCTCCAGCGAAAGCAGCAGTAGTCGGGCGGTATAAATATCTTCATTACAGGCATCGGCCAACTGGCGTGTTTTTGGCCATAGGATCGGATCTGGCGGGGGGGGGTGTACGTTTTGACATAGCGAATACAGCGCTTTCATCATCATCTGCTTTTTGCTGAACCATATATGGTCATTTCCGTTCACTGCATACCGCCACTCATTTCGTAAAACCCGCTGCTCTTAGTTTAGAACAATGAGGTCCGTATCGGGTGGCATTCTGTTCCGATGCCATCACATTTTCGCATACAGCGCGGAAGATGACTGTTGACAGCGATGGCCACGACGTCCTGGTGGTTGAACGCTAAGTCACTGAAGCCAATATTGCTATGTTTATCACGGTAGTTGAATATTCTGTTTTTTTATAGTTTCTCTACGAAAGTATTGTTCGCATGGGTGTTGAACATCTTTTTTATTCTAAAAAAATGGGTTTCAATGTCAATTTTAAAGAATTAAATTCTATTTAATTTATTTTTAACAGATTAAAAGATCGAAAATGCTCTTTTATGAGCGGTGTGTATATGCAATACTGATTTCAACTCAACGGCTCAGATATTTATTATGGATGCTCAAGAGCGCATGTTGAGGCATGCTGTTACTGGATGACTCCAGTATTCTTATATCTGCAAAAAGATTTACTCAATTTTATTTATACCCAACAGGGAATAAAAATGGCGGAGCTTGCCCGGAAGATCGTGGTTGCAGCGACAAGTTCACCTGTCTACTCCTGAATATCTTATTTATACTTGAGGAATTACCACTGGAGTGCCACTCATTCCGGGGAGGTTTCATGTCGCTTAAACAGAGGTGCTGGTTTTTCGCCAGTGCAAAAAAAGGATGTCACAGAGCGGTAAGAAGAAAATTTATGAAGAGGAAGCATGAATCTGATGAAATAGTGGGGAAGGAGTATCTGGAACGTCCTGAGCATTTTTTTACTGATAGCTATGATCCACGCATCCTTGAGGATATACAAAGGGATGATATATCTATCATATTGATGACATATTGAGTTGATACAGGGTAAATCTGTTTTTATTCCGGAGGGCATATGGCAACGGGTCTTTCAGCCGAAAGTTGTGTCTTAACGTTCGGAACCCTGAGTGGGTGTATTATTAGCAGGGAACTTCAAGATATTGCGACCGGCGCTTTTGCCGGGGCAGCTATTTCGGTCTTGTCATCTTCTGATTTTTCATATTTTAAGCAGTCTGTGATTTTTATTATTTCATTTATCACTGGAGTTTTTACCTGCACATTAGCTGGAGATATTCTGACATACCTCACGCCAGATGTAATGGTTATTTCTCCCCGGGTGGGAGCATTGCTGTCGGCGGCTGTATCTGTCAGATTCCTGATAGTCGTCGCCAGAGATCCGTTCGGGTTGATAGAAAATTTTGTAAAACTCATCCGGGGGAAATCACAATGAATGTGCTGCTGTTAGTCATGAATGCCATGAGTTGCTTTCTCATTGTCTTCCGGCTGATATTTGTTAATCGCAATAGAACAGTACAGCATGCCGGAATTTCGATGATAACCTGGTTACTGGCGGTGGCGTACTTTGATGTCTTTGTCAGTATGCTGTCGGGGGAATATTGGCAAGTCAATCCGTCTGAGGCGGTGGTTAACATGATTTTTTGTATCGCGTTGTATGCCTGTCGTGGGGATATGAAAAAATTAATTCAAGGGAGTTCGCATGGTCACTAGTGAGCAGGGACTGGCATTAATTAAACATTTTGAAGGGTGCCGTCTGGAGGCTTATCAGGATGTGGTTGGTGTCTGGACTATAGGGTATGGGTGGACCCAGTCTGTGGATGGGGTGGTGATTCACGCGGGAATGCAAATTGATCAGCTGACGGCGGACAGATTGCTGCTTTCAGGTATAGGAGAGTACGAAAGTGGAGTGGGAGGGCTGGTCAGTGTACCTGTTTCACAATCACAGTTTGATGCGCTGGTGAGCTTTGTTTATAACCTTGGATGCCGTTCGCTTGCTGATTCAACGTTGCTGAAAAAACTGAATCAGCAAGATTACGCGGGAGCCGCTATGGAATTTCCCCGATGGAATAAAGCTGGGGGTGTTGTTTTGGCTGGGTTGACGTCCCGTCGACTTGCTGAGCAAAAGTTGTTTCTTAGCTGAGTTCAAAATGGTTATCTCTTATGCAGTAGTGGACTGGTTCTTGTTGAGAGGACTAACATCTTTTCACCTGGTGTATTATCGGGTGTAACGCTTTGTTTATTTTCAGTGAATTCCTCTGAAAACTAATGTGAAAAATGTCTTCTTTATATCATATTGACTATTAAATCCAATTTGATAGTAAGCAGTAATGACCTCAGTTAGGAGAAGTGTCAGACCAAACAGGATCATCATAATCATGTATGGCAAGACATTTTATTCAGTAAAATCCCGGAAATTATCAGAGTAACAATATGGAAAACTGGTACCTTGCCTGCTATAAGGCAGGAAAGCACAACGCTTTTAAAGCGCAGATGTTTCTGTCTCAGCCGCAAATAGATGCGATGGTGTTTATTCCTCAAATATGTAGCTACCGGCCTCGAACAGATCGTCCAGGTCAATTAAAAAAAATGATAGAACCCCTTTTTCCTGGATATATGTTTATCTGTTTTGACCCAGAGATTACTCATACATCGAAAATTTCCACCTGCCCGGGAGTAAGTCATCTTGTTCGTTTTGCGGATACCATTAAGCCAGTGAATGACAGCATCGTTGAGGAGATTATGCAATTACCTGTTTGTGTACATTCACCTGTCATTAAAGAGCGAAAAAACAAAAGAATGGAGCAAAAAAATAAAACGGTACTGACAACGGTACAACATGATGAACTCATGAATGTGGTGGCGGAAAAGGATGGTCTGACCCGCAGCACCATGCTTTATGCCTTTGCGCAGTCCGTGTTCGAATAATTCTCGTCTGTCATATAAATGAAATAGTGGAGGTAGCCGATTTCATGTTCTGATTTTCTCGTTTCTCTAAGAAAGTTCCTTACCGCACATCTTAATTTATCAATAACCAAGAGAAGGGGTGATTATGTCTACCACTTTTGATCAAGTTGCAGCTGAATATCCGGTACCGGTCTATCGCTTCGTTGTCTCCGTTGGTGACGAGCAGATCCCATTTAAATCGGTCTCCGGGCTGGATATTAAATACGACTCCGTCGACTACCGTGATGGTACCGGCAATCTGTTTTACATGCCGGGCTTGTTACAGAAAGTCTCTATTACGCTCAGCAAGGGCGTTTTCCGTGGCCAGAATGCGCTTTATGACTGGATTAACGGTATTTCCCTGAACCGGGTGGAGAAGAAAGATCTGATGATCAGCCTTACCGACGAGTCCGGCAGTGAAATCCTGGTCACCTGGAATGTGCTGAATGCATTTCCCACCGGGCTCACTGCGCCGTCCTTTGATGCATCCAGCAGCGAAGTGGCGATTCAGGAACTGACCCTGGAAGCCGATCGCGTCACGATGCAGACCTACTGATTTTCCTCCCGTACCTGAGAAAATTGAGGAGTTATTATGCCTGTCATTACGACTTACCCAGGCGTGTATATCGAAGAGCTGGCAAGTACGGCACTGTCCGTGTCCGGCAGCAGTACGGCTGTACCGGTGTTTGCCATTGCTAATACTGATGCTGTTTTTCCCAACACTCCCACCCGTATCAACTCCTGGCTGGAATATGTCAGCCATCTGGGGTCTGTCGGGTTTGATTCGAAAAGTAACCGGGATGTTGCCATCCGGACCTATTTTGAAAATGGCGGGGGTTACTGCTATCTGGTGAAGGCGGACAAACTGGTGACGGAGGTTCCGGCCCTGGACGATGCCACTCTGCTGGTAGCTGCCGGAGAAAATATTCAGGCAGCCGTCACCACACTGTGCGTTACGGGAAATAACCTGTTCGCTATTCTGGATGGCCCGGAGGATGAGGACTTGGCATCTGACTGGGCTGCTCTGTATAACGAGACGGAATATGCCGCCATCTATTACCCCTGGCTGAAAGCGGACTGGACGGCGGTAGACGTCATCATCCCCCCCAGCGCAGCTGTTGCCGGAGCCTATTGCCTGAATGACCGATCCCGCGGTGTGTGGAAGGCCCCGGCTAATATGGCGCTTCAGGGCGGGGTACTGCCGCTGTTTAAGGTGTCGGATTCGTTTCAGGGGGATCATACCACTGAGGGTTACGCCCTGAACATGATCCGCCAGTTCAATAACGGCAGTCCGCTTATCTGGGGGGCAAGAACCAGCACGGCGGCAGACGATGAAGAATGGCGCTATGTACCGGTCCGCCGGCTGTTCAACAGCGCGGAGAAGGATATTAAGGATACGATGCAGACCCTGATGTATGAACCCAACAGCCAGCCCACCTGGGAGCGTGCGCGTTCGGCCATCAGCAACTATCTGTTCGGTCTGTGGAAGCAGGGCGGGCTGGCGGGGGCCCGTGAGGAAGAGGCCTATTTTGTGAAAATCGGCCTGAATGTGACCATGACCCCGGATGACATCAATGACGGGAAAATGATTGTGCAGGTGGGGATGGCGGCAGTTCGCCCGGCAGAATTTATCATTCTGCAGTTCACCCAGGATGTGGCGCAATAACCTGATGACCCGCCAGGCTGGCGGGAACGAACGATTGTGCGTTTCTTGCCAGCCGGGCACTTGTTATCTCCCGTATTTTCCTCACGCATTTCCCTTTAAAAACTGAAAGACTCAGGAGTCATTATGCCTGTCACCACAACTTACCCTGGCGTATATATTGAAGAGCTGGCAAGTACGGCGTTGTCTGTGTCAGCAAACGCCACCGCGGTACCCGTATTTGCGTTTGCCGGTGATTCGTCTTCGGCTGCGGTCACCCGCATCCATTCCTGGCTGGAGTTCACGAGTACCCCTGAATTCAGCGACCCAACACTGAATGCTTGTATCCGGACCTATTTTGAAAATGGCGGTGGCCCCTGCTACCTGGTGCCGACAGGCAGTATGGAGCTGGAAGTACCGAAACTGGATGATGCCACGCTGCTGGTTGCCGCCGGGCAGGAAATCGGAACAGCGGTTACAGCCCTTTGTACAGAAGGTAAAAACCTGTTCGCGATCCTCGATGGCCCTACCCAGCCGCCAGCAAGTGTCGGAGCCATTACGGGAACAGCAAACGAATATGCCGCCATCTATTATCCCTGGCTACAGGCCAGCTGGACGACGGTGGATATCCCCCCCAGCGCGGCGGTTGCCGGAGCCTATTGCCTGAACGACCGATCCCGCGGTGTGTGGAAGGCGCCGGCCAATATGGCGCTTCAGGGCGGAGTGCTGCCAAAGTACCGGGTGTCGGATACGTTTCAGGGGGCTCATACCACCGGGGATAAGGCCCTGAACATGATCCGCCAGTTCAACAACGGCAGTCCGCTTATCTGGGGAGCGAGAACCAGTAAGGCGGCTACTGAAGAGGAATGGCGCTATGTGCCGGTTCGCCGCCTGTTCAACAGTGCGGAGAAGGACATCGGGGATACGATGCAGACCCTGATGTATGAACCCAACAGCCAGCCCACCTGGGAGCGAGCACGTTCAGCCATCAGTAACTACCTGTACAGTCTCTGGAGACAGGGGGGGCTGGCGGGGGCCCGCGAGGAGGAGGCTTATTTTGTGAAAATTGGTCTGAATGTGACCATGAGCCCCGATGACATCAACGACGGGAAAATGATTGTGCAGGTGGGGATGGCGGCGGTTCGCCCGGCAGAATTTATCATTCTGCAGTTCACCCAGGACGTGGCGCAGTAACCTCTGGCAGGCCAGGAGTACCGGAATGTGGGCTCCTGACCGTCCTCATATTTTTACCGGAAGGATGATGCCATGGGGATCCAACAACCTGGTGTGAGCGTGACACCCGGCACTTTCGCTGTGCCGAAGCTGGCGGCAGAAAGTGCCGTACCTTTATTTATCGGGTTTACTGAGAAACAACCGGCCACATTACCAGTGTATGTGACCACGTTTGCGGAATTTGAAGCCCAGTTTGGTGGCCCGCATGACGGCAATGCGGTGCTGTATTATACCGTCAGACATTTTTTTGATAACGATGGTCAGGGGGGCTTTGTTTATTCTCTGTCGACCTACAATGCCCCCCCTCCTGTAACACTAGATATACCGGCGTTGTCCCGGGCGATTGAGGCAGAACAAAGTATCACTCTGTTGGCTTTTCCTGACTGCGTGATGGTTGCGGATAGAGAAAGTGAGCAGTGGCAGGACATCTGGCAAAGCATGCTGTCCCTGTGTCAGCTTCGCCCGGGCCTGTTTGCCGTGCTGGATGCGCCGGATACTCCACAGGCCGCAAAGCAGTGTCTGACGAGTTACAACGGGACGCACAGCGAGTGGGGTGGCGTATGGTGGCCACGCCTGGTGACGCCGTACCTGAAAAACGACAGCCCGGTGACGGTGCCCCCTTCGGGGGCGGTGCTGGCCGCCATGCAACAGACAGACAGTGCCCGGGGAGTCTGGTCTGCACCGGCTAATGTCTCCCTGGCGCAGGTCACCCGCCCGGCGTATTCCTGGCTGGATGCGGTCGATCTGTTTAATCCGGAGGGGGCATCAATCAACCTGATCCGCAGTTTCCCCGGGCGGGGAACCCGGATCTGGGGCTGCCGGACACTGACTTCTGACAACCAGTCCTCCTTTCGTTATGTCCAGGCCCGGCGGCTGATGTCCTGGTGCGAAACCAACATCAGTAACCTGGGACGCATGTTGGTTTTTGAGCCCAATACTGAGCTGACCTGGTACAAACTGAAAGGGTTTACCATCATGTGGTTGCGTGAGCTCTGGCAGCAGGGGGGCCTGTATGGGGAGCAGGAGCCGCAGGCCTATCAGGTCCTGCTGGGGCTGGAGGAAACCATGACGCAGGAGGATATCCAGGCCGGGAAAATGATCATGAACATCCGGCTGGCGCTGCTTGCTCCGGCTGAGTTTATTGAATTAAGCCTGGTGTTCATGATGAATGGCGAAAACGCCGCCTGAACGGGCGGCACTCACGGAGACAACGACAATGTCACAAGACCTGTATGCCCCGAGTCTGCTTGAACCCTCGCTGGCGAACCACTTCCGGGTCACCTTCTTTTTTAAGAATCTGGCGGGGTATCTGTCCTTCCCTATTTCCCTCGTTGTTGATGCGGCGTTCCAGAATATTTCCGGTCTGAGCCGGGAGCTGGGGGTCGACCCGCTCAGTGAAGGTGGGGAAAACTGCCGTAACAACTATCTGGCGACAAAAGTCCGTCATGGTTCTCTGGTGCTGGAGCGAGGAGTGATGACAGTCACCCCCATGGCGGCGCAATTCGAACACATGATGCGTAACGGAACTCCGGTTTACTGTAATGTTTTTATCCATTTAATAACGACGAATAGGCTACGCCCGGATTTGCGGGGGGAGCAACGTGTGGCAGCTAACTGGGGGATCAGTAATGCCCTGCCGGTGAGCTGGAAGACGGATACCTTTGATGCCAGCAGCAGTAAGGTACTGATTAACACCATCGAATTACGTTACCAGGAAATGTTCTGGCTGGGGGTAAAAGTATGACCATTGAAATCCGAGAGCTGGTGATTGAGGCTCGGGTAAGCGATGCCAGCGGGAGCTCCGCGCCCTGGCGGGAACGTCGTACTGACCGGGATAAGGATGAAGAAGCCCGCTGGATAGCGCTTATCAGCCAGCGGGTGATGGAACAGTTGCGGGAAGAGTGGGGGAGGTACTTATGAGTGTTCTGGAAAGGTCGCTGGCAAAACTGACCATCCGCGCTTACCACGACCGGGAGATGAAACGGCGGGCAGGCGTTGTGGAAGCAATGTATAACCCGGATACCCTGTCGCTGAACTACCGGACACAGTATGACACCAATAGCTTCATTAATGACGACCGGCAGAGCAGCACTTACGTAGGGAGCAGCCCGGGAGGGCTGAATCTGGAGCTCGTTTTTGACGCCCGGATGCCAGACAACGATCGCCCTCTGCAGGTGCAACTGGAAGAGCTACAGGAGCTGTGTTACGGCGTCGATCCCGCCAGTGGTGAACCCCATTTTCTCTCTGTGTCATGGGGAAGGATGCCGATAGGAGGAGCCGACGGGCGTGATTTTACCGGCAGGGCGACGGATTTTGCCATCAACTATACCTCGTTTGACCGCAACGGTACACCGCTGAGGGCGTCAGTCTCCCTGGCCCTGATTGCGGACGCCAGTCTGGTGTTGCAACGAGCCATTATGGATCTGAAATCGCCACCGGTGAGCTTGATTTCGGTGACGGACGGCAGCTCATTGCCGTCGCTGGCCGCCCAGAGCAGTGCGATGCTAAAGGGGGGAATGGACTACCTGACGCTGGCCGACAGTAACGATCTGGACAGCCTGAACGCCATTGAGCCGGGCCAGACGCTGATGGCGCCCGCACCGGGGGATCAGTTATGACTGTCGTGAGAGTATTTTCAGGTCCCGACAGGCTGGAAAAACTCCAGTTTCTTGATGTCCGGACTGAACTTCGTGTGAATGGGATCCCAACGGCCAGACTGACCTTATCGGTTCCTGGTAATGCGCTGGAGGAGCTCAGCAAGGAGCGCGAAATTGCGCTTTGCCAGCCAGGGAAATGGCTGTCTGTGGGAATAAAAAATGAACGGGAAACCATTGAATTTTTTTCCGGCATTATTACCACCAGCGATTTGACGTTGTCCCGGGAGCGGTCAGAGTTAGCGCTGACCCTGAAACATTCGTTGGTCAAGCTGGATAGTGTGGTTCGCTCGCAGGTTTTTACGGATATTACAGACGCAGAAATTGTTAAGTCACTTTGTCAGTTAAGAGTTCCCATTGATATTGACAAGGATGCTCAGATGAATACCCGGTACGAGCAGCGGATCCAGTTTCGTTGCACGGACTGGCAGATGCTACGCCAGTGTCTGGACGCGAATGGCGCATGGTTGATTGCCGAACCCTCCCGGGTAAAAATTTTTCGCCCGGGCTTATCCCTCCAACCGGACCATACCCTGAGGCCGAATAAAAGCCAGCCGATGGAAATCGCCCACTGGCAGTTCAGTGCGTCAGACCAGCCGAAAGAACTGTGTCTTCGTTCCTGGGATATCGCGACACAGACAGATCTTTCTGTTGACGCCAAAACTGTGTCTCTTGGTAACGAGGCGCTGGATCCTCAAGGAGGAGACACGCTCAGCAAAATGAAATGGGAGCTGGGTTATGGGACGTCGCCTTCCAGAGATGTTCTGCAGCAAAAGGCCAACAGCATGCTGCAGCAACTGCAACTGCGCCGCGTACAGGGGGAATTTACCGTAAAGGGAACGCTGGAATATCAACCCGGCCAGACGCTGAAGGTTTCCGGGTATGGTGAGTATTTTGATGGTACCGGCATCATTACTGCCGTTTTGCACAGCATTACGCCTTCTCGCTGGACAACGACGCTCGTCCTCGGAGAGCGGGGACTGATACCTGTTGCACCAGTTCAACAGAGTGGGTTTCTGCCAGGGGTTGTGGTTCGTGAGCCTGGTGAAGGATATCAGCGATTTGACCGGATCAGAGTTCGCCTTAACACGCTGGGCGACAGGCAGAATGAGGTCTGGGCGCGTTTTGCCATGCCCTATGCCTCAAAAGAGGGCAGTTTTCTCTGCTATCCGGAATTTGATGATGAAGTCGTCGTAGGTTTTTTTGACAATGATCCCGATTATCCGGTGATTGTTGGCTCAATGCACAATCCAAAAACGATGTCTGCGGCCCAGATGAGTCAGGGAAATTATAAGAAGGGCTGGTTGTTTCATTCTCAGGACCTCCGGCTACTGGTCGATACCGGTCCTGTCGATAAAGGTGAGACTGGGATTGAGATAATGGGGCCAAAAATTAACCTGACAAAACCCAAAGGGCTATAAGGATACGTTATGAGCGATCAACTGACAAAAGTATTCGGTCGGGGCTGGGCATTTCCGCCGGAGTTTCCTACTGCGGGTGTGAAAATGGCGGAAGGTGCTGACGATGTCAGCCAGAGCCTGTGGATCCTGTTCAGCACCCTGCCTGGCGAACGTATTATGCGTGAGGAGTTTGGCTGCGATCTCAACCAGTTTATGTTTCTCAGTATCAATGATGCTCTGATGTCGGATATTGAGGCACAGATCCGCGACAGCGTCCTGCGCTATGAACCCCGGGCACATATTAACAGCCTGGCGTTTGATACCAGTGCTATGTCGGGTGGCCATCTGGGGGTGCAGGTCAGTTACCGTCTGCGCGGCAGCGATCTGCAGCAACAGCTGACGGGACAGCTGGATATGGCCGACGGACGGGGAATCACGCCATGAGATCGCCCGTGATGGTGGACGGGGATACGCTGACGTTTATCCCGTTGTTCGGTCACCGCACGGTCATCCCTCCTCCCGGAACGGCAAAAATCCTGGGGAGCGGTCACGCCACCATCGACGGTAAAAAGGTGTGTGTGCTGGGGGATGAGCGCAACGTGGTTGTCCCGGCGATATATCTTATTCCGGGTTATACCCCCGGACAGGGATTAATAACCATCAAAGAACTGGATGAAGAACAGGTGATGCTCTGGTGTACCAGCGATGCACCCGTCATCACGCGTGGTCCTCTGCTGACGAAATTCAGTGCTCTCTTTACGCCGACAATTTTAGCGACGATATCCGGGGTGCCCGATTCACCCACTCCGAGTGAAGGAAAAGGTTTTCTCCGACCCAGCCAGCGCTGGGTGAGAGCCGGCTAAGGTCCTGACCCGTCAGATACACCCTCTTCTTTTATTTCTCATTGTGCATTGCCCCGGCGGCATGCCTTTAACAAAAGTGAGTAACCGAATGGCTGATAATTCTGCGCTGCAGGACGCGTTAGCCAGCGTGGTCCCTGATACGGGGTTTATGCTGGATAACCGGACCGCGCTCTCCCACCTGCAATTTATCGAACAGTATGCCCGTAACGTGCCTTATGACGCCGTTACCACCTGGGCTGATTATCTGTTTATGAACGGCAATACGCCGGAAAAACTGGCGGCGCTATACCAGGATGCGTCTCTGGCGGACGGACTGCTGCCTCCCCATCAGGCAATGTTGCTGGCAATGCTGAAACTGCTGGAAACCCCCCAGGCATTTACGAACTATTTTCCGGATGCGCACTGTGATCTTTACTACCGGCAACTGCTGGGATTGCAGGAGCGTCCGGCAGAGCCCTCCCAGGTGGCGCTTTCCCTGATTCCGGACAGCACGACGCAGGACCTGTTAGTCCCGGCTGGCACGCGGTTTCCGGCCGGGCAGGACCGCGAGGGTACGCCCGTTGAATATGGTCTGGACGAGGATCTGCTGGCCAACCACAGCCGCTGGAGCGATTTGTACTGGTGCCTGCCGCCAGATGAAAGAGCAGATGATACTGGCGGTATTTCCGCGATGGTGTACCAGGAGCCGGACAGCTGGCCCGGGGAAGGGATGTTGCTTTTCGCACCCACCGATCAGGACACAAAGACCCTGACCGGGCGGGTACTGACCTCTGCGGACCTGACCAACGAACCTGAAAGTGATCAAACATTTACGCTCACGTTTGCCGAAGATATATCGCTATCGGGACTGTCTGCAGATATCAGCGACGGTGACACATGGTTACCCCTGACGCTGGTAGCTGGTGCCTCAGCCGAGATTCTGATCCTGACCCTGCCTGCGGGCAGCGGTGAAATCAACCCGCCGGACTGGCAGCCGGGAAGCCCCTTTACCGTTCCGGTCCTGCGGTTGTGGCGTGAGGATGGCGAAGTGATACCAGTGGTCACCGGTTTTACCATGGGAACGGAAGCGAGTGTTGTCGATTTTGCTCAGCAGGTCATGACCCCTTTCGGTTATGCAGACACTGAGCAACCGGTGAACAGCGTGCAGCTTTTTCTAGGGATTCGGGATATTCAGCCCGGACAGGCGTTATCTCTGTTCTGGAACCTGAACAGTCCGCAGCGTCTGACTCTCACCTGGCAGTACCTGACGGTGAACAACCAGTGGCAGGCGCTGGATGCGCAACTGACGGACGAGACACAGGGGTTGTTTCACAGTGGCCTCTGGTCGACTGTTCTACCGGATGATGCCAGTCATCAGGCCCAGGCGATGCCGCCCGGGCGTTACTGGTTCCGGGCCAATATCACCCCTGTCCATCAGATTTGGGGGAGCCGGAGTGCTGTTTATCCCTGGCTGAACGGGCTTATCACCAACGGGATGACCGCCACGCTGCTCAATGTCACGACGCTGGACAGCCAGGTGGTGGAAGAACCTCTGCCCGCC
>NZ_JAFAGS010000031.1 GCF_019237635.1 Pluralibacter sp. | reverse complement strand
TGTAAGTAATCCATCAAAGTGGGCCATGAGATTTTAGATATCTGACGTACTGTATCACGTGCGCAGTGTATGTTTCATGGCGTAAAGCGTTCTAGGGAAAATCAGCCAACACGCCCCCAACAATCACCCTAAAAATCATAACCATACAAAAAAACCTTCCATATCAACACCATCGCCACTCTTTTTGCACCTTCCCTTCCACGCAAAAAATCAAAATCTCCAACAAACTCAACCACCTCCCCCACCAATTACAAGGACGCCAGCCTTTGACTTAATCAGCCTTAGGGGGACCGGTTTCGGCGAATTGCTCAAATATCTCCAGTATCGAACAATAATCGCTGTTATGGTCGGCGTGGCAGCATGCATCATTTAATCGTTGCAATGAGTTTCGCATGATCTGGAATTCTGCAATGCGCGCGTCAACCTCGCACAAGCGCGCATTCACAATATTCTGCGAGTCTTTACAGGTGTAACGTGTCGGTGCAACTTGAATCGCCAGCAGCTCTTTAATCGCATTCAGCGTAAATCCCAACTGACGGCCATAGCGGATAAAACGCAGTTGCTGTAGGTCGTCTTTTGTATATAAGCGGAAACCCCCTTCAGTACGCGCGTTATGCTGCAGGATATTTTGTTTTTCGTAATACCTGATGGTATCTGGGGTTACGCCAGTTAGCTTCGCCAGGTCTCCTATGCGATACATAACATTTCTCTCCTGATTCATTATTTTACCAGAAGTATCAGCTTCCCTTTAAGGGATGAGGAAAGCTGATGCGATAGGTATTATTTCAATGGAAAGGAAAATGGCACTGTGTCTAAAAAGTGCCATTTCCCCTGGCGATTATTTTTCTTTGTACAATACGGCATTGGTACCAAAGCCAATGCTGCCTCGAGTGAATCGGCTAACGAAAAAATAATCAGCCCCTTCTTTTTCTGCTTTCGCCTTAATTGCGGCAAGAGCATCCTCCGATGAAACGAAATTACCTCCGACAGAAATATCACCCATATGGACATACTGACTGGTTTCTTCTCGGGTGATTTCCTTGGCGGCTGCGGCCTGAAATGACATAAAGGAAAATACGACGGCGGTAGCGAGCATTATTTTTTTGAGCATTTTGTTGCCTCTCAATGTTATATGTTTATCGTTAATTAAACGTGCAGCGGCGAGCTGCAACGCTAACATAACACTGGAGTTAACTTCAGCTTCAATAGGTTATGGTTTGTCTTTAACTAAATTTTCACAGATGGAGAATTAAATACTGTAGCTAATAAAATAATTACAATGCCATTGCAGAATGAATTTATAATTCCCATTTCATTATGTTTAAAAGTCAATGTGTTATTTTGTTTAAAAAGATACTCGCTGCATAAGGTCATGTGATGGTGTGCCAGACACTGGAGTGACTCCTCAGTTCCAATAAATGTAATATCACGTAAATCCCCTTTTTGTATATTGAATCTGGAATCAGGTCCAGAGTGTATCATATCGCCTATCTCACCCCTTATCGGCAAGGATGTATTTATGTTGCGTAAAATCTACATATTTTCTCCATTATTGTCAGGTATTTTTATTTCTTTTTATTCGTCCGCTGCATTGATACCGGCCACGCTGCCTGAGCTTCTGCCGTACGCCGTTAAAAATAATGTCAGCTTACCTGTGCAGCAGGCGCAGTTGAATGCGTTGACGGGAGAAACACAGTCGGCAGAAGCGTTGTTATTTAATAACCCGGTTATCGACTGGAATAGCGGGAAAAGACGTAATGTGGCGGGTAATCCTGACCAGGTGCGACAAAGCGAATGGGGGGCGGGTATTTCCCAGACGTTTGAAGTCGCCGGGCAACAGGGATACCGGCAGGCGTCAGCCCGTTCGGCCATGAATACCTTCCGGGAAGAATCTCTGGACACCCGCAATCAGGTGGTGCTGACCACCTCGATCCTGTTCTACCAGATACTGGTGCTACAGGAAAAAGTCCGCCTGGAAAGTGATGCCGTAGCGCTGTATTCCCGTGCGGAATCACTGGTTGCCCGGCAGCGGCAATCCGGTAGCGCGACGCGTCTTGATAACAACCTTGCCACCATCGAACGCCAGCTTGCCAGTAACCAACTGCTGGCCGCAAGGCAGGCTCTACAGGATACCCGCAACGAACTGGCGCGTTATTTGCTGACCTCTGAGGACGCGATTCCTGAGATGCGGGGGGATTTTGACAATACCGCCAAAGCGCTTCCCTATACCTATGTGTCCCTGAATGCCCGGCTGGAGAATACTCCCGGCGTTCGTACGCTCGAATGGCAGGAGAAAAGCGCCAGCGCAGAGCTGGATCTACAGAAAGCGGCGCGGATCCCTGACGTTACGCTGGGGGTCAGTTATACGCGGGATGGTCCGGACAACAGCCGTGAGGATCTGACGACGTTGTCCGTCTCCGTCCCGCTCCCTTTCTTCCAGAGAAATGAAGCAGGGATAGGCCAGGCCACCACCGCGCTGACACGTTCACAACTGAACCTGAACACTTTCCGCAATGCGCAGAAGCAGCAACTGAAAAACCAGTGGAACAAGCTGGATAACCTGAAAAGCCGGGTAGAAATCCTGAATAAACAGATACTCCCCGCAGCGGACATGAATAAACGCCTCACTTTGCTGGCGCAGGAGAGCGGGCAGAGCAGTCTGCCTGACGTCCTGCTGACCAGCCAGCAGATCCTGAACGCGCAACGTACCCGACTGGACACATTACTCGAGTACCAGACCACGCGTTTGACCCTGGAAAATATCGCTAACTGGCGCGGACAGGAGCTTCCATGATTCAGAACAATGCACAACATCCCAATGTCCTTTCATTTCTGTATGTCCTTATTTTCCTGTTTTTTTTAGCCCCTTCAGTCAGGGCCTCAGCGGTTTCGCCGGGAGAAACGGAGACGGTTTTGACCAACAAAAACGTCCTTCTCGAAACCGTTGAAGCAACCCCCCTGGAAGGGGAGTTTCGCGTTCTTGCCACCATACAACAAGACCCGCGCCGCTCGGCCATTATCTCGTCGCGGATCGGCGGTTGGGTCGCCTCCGTGAATGTCCTGCCGGGACAAATCGTCAGTAAGGGCGAAACGCTCGCGACCGTGGACAGTATTCAGCTTCGCGATGAAAGTAATGCCGTGGTGCAGGCTCGCGCCACCCTCAATGCGGCCACCGAATTGTACAAACGTAAGCAAAAGATGATGGCGGAGGAGATTATTCCCCGTAACGAGCTGACCGCCGCCAGGCTCGCCTGGCAGCAGGCAAAAGCGGAGTTTGATGCCGTACAGGGGCGTCAGACGCTGATCGGCACCAACGGCAAAGCGGGCTCGCCAGTCGCGATTACAGCGCCTTTCAACGGCACCATACTGACCACCGCACTGCGCCGGGAGCAGGCCGTCACGCCCGCAGATGTGTTGTTTACCCTAAGCGACCTCTCCACCGTGTTGATCGTCGCCAGCGTGCCGGAATCGCAAGTGCGTTTTCTGAACCCTGGCGCGCAGGTGCGTATTCAGGCCAGTGCCTGGCCTGGCGAATCCTTTTCCGGTCAACTGGTCGGTTCGGCAGGCACGCTTGACCCAACATCCCGAACGCTGCCCGCGCATATCACGGTTAACAATCAGGATGCGCGTCTGAAACCGGAAATGCTGGTGACTGCCTATATTCGCTACACCTCGCCAGAGCCGGTCTTCAGCGTACCGGATTCGGCGCTAACCCTGATGGACGGTAAACCGGCGGTATTTGTTGCCGTCGCCGGGAAAGAATACCAACCCGTTAGCGTGACGACCGGCAGGAAAGGAACGGGCCGGACGGAAATCACCCGTGGACTGAAACCCGGGGATCGTGTGGTGGTGAACCAGACCTACGATTTGAAATCCCGGTTGTTGATCGCTGAAACGGCTGGCGGGCACTAAGGAGACACCCATGCTCAGTTCATTGATAACGTTATCCCTGAAATTCAGGCTTCTGGTCATTGTGCTATTTCTGGCGGCTATGGGCTATGGCGTCATGGCGTTTCGCAGCGTCCCCGTGGACGCCTTTCCGGATGTGACGCCGGTACAGGTCAACATCTACACCGAGGCGTCCGGGCTTGCCGCCGAAGATATTGAAAAGCTGTTTACGGTGCCTGTGGAAAGCAGCATGGCGGGGTTGCCTAATGTGGAACAGATCCGCTCCATGTCGCTGGCGGGTCTCTCTTACATCAGCGTCAATTTTACGGACAACACCAATATTTACCTTGCCCGTCAGTGGGTGGGGGAAAAACTTCAGGAGATTGGGGATCTGCTTCCCGCAGGATACAGCCCGCCGGTTCTGGGCGCCAACTCCTCCGGTCTGGGGCAGGTTTACTGGTATACCCTGGATGCCGGGGACTCCGGGCTCAGTAACATGGAGCTGCGTACGCTTCAGGAATGGACTATCCGCATGATCCTGAAAACCGTGCCTGGCGTCGATGATGTCGTCTCCTGGGGCGGGGAAGAAAAACAATATCAGGTCACCCTCGATCCAGACAAAATGGCGCAGTATGGCATCACGCTTGCGGATGTTCTCCCTGTGTTGGCAGGAAACAACCGCCAGGCCGGTGGTCAGAGTATCAATATTGGCGAAGAGCAGTATCTGGTTCGCGGTTATGGGCAACTGGAAAGCGTGTCCGATATTGCGGGTTTGCGTATTAAAAACGCCGGCGATCAACCGGTCTATATTCGTGATATTGCCCGGGTGGAGTTCACCCCCACGGTGCGTGCTGGCGCTGTCACGCAAAACGGCCAGGAAGTGGTCATGGGAATGGTGCTGGCCCGCATTAACGAAAATGCAAGCCTGGTCGTCAACGGCGTGAAGGATAAAATCGCCAATGTGGTCAATACGCTGCTTCCTGCAGGTGTCTCTTTAAACGCGGTTTACGACCGGACCGACCTGGTTGAACTTGCCCTGAACACGGCGCAGAGCGCGCTGCTGGAAGGCGCTATTCTGGTGGCCATTGTGTTGTTTCTGTTTCTGGGCGAGCTGCGTTCCGCGGTTATTGTGATCATTACGCTGCCGGGCTCCATGCTGCTGGCGTTCATCATGATGCAGTACTTCGGACTGTCGGCGAACCTGATGTCGCTGGCTGGTCTGGCCATCGGCACCGGGATGATGGTGGATGGCGCGGTGGTTATGGTCGAGAACATCCATCGGCGGCTGGCTATCAATCATGCCAGCGGCGTAAAACACAGTTTCACGCTGCAAATACTGGAGGCCGCCCGGGAAGTTGCGGCGCCCGTGGCCTTTGCGATCCTGATCATCGTCGTGGTCTTCACCCCGCTGCTCACGCTTGACGGCCTGGAAGGTAAACTGTTCCGTCCGATGGCGCTGACGATAAGCTTCGCCATGCTGGGGTCGCTGATTCTGTCGCTGACTGTCGTCCCGGTGTTTTCTTCCCTGTGGCTTAAACCTGCGCATGAAAATGAAACGCGCATTGTCCGCTGGATAAGCGCGGGCTATCAGCCGCTGCTCAGTCTGGTCTTGTCCCACCGGAAATGGACTATCGGGGTAACCGCCACCGCATTGCTGCTGTCTCTGGCGCTGTTTCCCTTTCTGGGGAAATCGTTTATGCCGCAGTTGCAGGAGGGCAACCTGATGTTCCGGGTTACCTCGATCCCATCGACCTCACTGGACAGTACCTTGTCGCTCTCCCGAAAAGTAGCCGATGACATTCGCGGGCAGTTCCCGGAAGTGAAGGACGTTGTCGCCACCATTGGCCGGGCGGAGAAAGGTGAAACGGCGGACGTCAATTCAATGGAGATTTTGTTGACCATGGCCCCGAAGGACAGTTGGCCGGAGGATATTTCTTATGAGCAACTGGCCCGCAATATTCAGGCCGTTCTTGAGCAAAAATACCCGGGCGCGCTGTTCAGCGCGACACAGCCGATACAGATGCGTGTCGATGAGCTGATCTCGGGGATCCGGGCGACGTTGGCGCTGAAAATCTACGGTCCCGATAGCGCAACGCTTGACCGGCTAAGTCAACAGATACAGACGACGCTGGCGACGATTGCAGGCGTAGAGGAACTGTCCACGGAGTCCAGCAAGGGCAAGCCCCAGGTGGTTATCCGGGTCGACAGGGAAAAGGCGGCCGGGTATGGCGTCAATACCAGCGATATTATGGATGTTGTGGAGTCAGGGATAGGCGGCGCCAGCATCTCAACCATTACAGAAGGAACGGCCCGTTTTGATCTGGTGACCCGCTTCAGTTCCGCTTACCGGGATTCGGTTTCTGCCATTGGCGCCATCCCGCTGCGTGGGGCGACGGGGCAACTGATTTCGCTGTCTCAGGTTGCGGATATTGAACTGGCGGAAGGATACGCTTTCCTGCGCCGGGAAGGGCTGCAACGTTATGTGGTGTTGCAGATGGAGGTTGAGGGGCGCGATATTGACGGTTTTGTGCAGGAGGCAAGCCAGGCCATCGCAAAAAACAACCCACTTCCTGAAGGGTACTGGAGTAGCTGGGGCGGCGCATTTGAAAATCAGCAGCGCGCGATGGGCAAACTTGCCGTGATCCTGCCGCTGACGATTGGGCTTATCTTTATCCTGCTCTATACGGCATTCGGGACGCTCCGGCATGCCGCGCTTATCATGGCGAATGTGCCGTTTGCCATGACGGGTGGCGTGCTTTCCCTGTTTGTAAGTGGTCAGTATATGTCGGTTCCTTCTTCGGTCGGGTTTATCGCGGTCTTTGGGGTTTCGATGCTGAACGGGATTGTGATGGTGTCATTCTTCAATGAACTGAGGCAGCAGGGCGCCAGTATCCGGGATGCAGTCAGGCTGGGCGCGGTTCAGCGTCTGCGCCCTGTGCTTATTACCGCCACGGTTGCCATACTGGGTCTTATCCCCATGCTGCTCTCCAGCGGGGTCGGGGCCGAGGTTCAGCGCCCATTAGCCACAGTTGTGGTGGGGGGATTATTGACCTCTACGGCCCTGACGTTGCTCCTGTTGCCGCTGTTTTATGAAATAACGGAGACCTGGCATACGAAGCGGTTTGGTCTGGCTCAGGCGGTTAGCCAGCGCGATGAGAAACAGGAGTCGGATATCTCATAACATCGGTTTTATGCATTAATAAAGGGGAAATGTTTGTACATAATTTTTCCCCCGTCTGTTTACGATGCGTTGCCACCGCCGGATACAGCTTTGCTACGATCTAAAAGTACCCGTTTTGCCTGAGATAAATCCTCTGAGGAGGCATGTATGCGTATCGGGCATTCTGTTGCTTGTGTGGTGCTCTGTTTAACCCTGGCGGGCTGTGCCAGCCCGCCAGAAATTCAAAGTGACTACGACCGCGCGGTGAATTTTCAGCAGTATCACACCTGGAATTTTGCCCCGTCGGCGGCCGGTTCGTATCTGACCATCCAGCAACGCTACCTCCAGTCGGCGGTCAGCTATGAGATGACGAAACTGGGCTATCAGCGCAGCAATCGCCCCGATTTGGTGGTGAATGCGAATTTGCTGCAACAAAAAGAAGTGGAAGAGGAATTTGTGCCTGCCTATGTAGGATGGGGCGGCGCCTGGGACTGGGAAGCTTACGATCAAACCCCGGTTAACTGGACGCATAACAGCCTGAGTATTGATGTGGTGGACGTCCACAAGAAACAGCAAATCTGGCAGGGGAATATGAGCCAGTTTGAGCCCGGAGAGGACGACACCTTCACCGCCATGGATATTCAGCACGCGGTAGCGCAGATTTTCGCACGCTATCCTACGGCGGCAGTCTCGGGTAAATAAGGTTACAGACTATCGGGGGCATTGCGCCCCCCCGTTTTTGTCAGGATAGCTGCTGTTTGACTATCTCCAGCAGCGCCGCGACGTCCTGCGGTCGGGTGTTGCCGCTTTCGGCATCGATTATCGAACTGTATACATGCGGCATCACCTGAGGTACGCCTGACTGCAGACAGGTGTGCAGGATAACGCCAACGTTATCGAGGTCGATACCGCCAGTGGGCTCAATCAGCGTCATCCCGTTTTGCGCTGCGGACAGCGCCAGCGCGCGCAGTTCGTCCAGCGATGCTTCGCCCCTCATCGGGAAAAACTTCGCCGCGTGGGCGCCCATATCCTGAATCATGCGGATAGCGGCATCGCAGGAGACCTGCGCAGGCACTCCTTTCGCGCTGCTGACACCGGTGGAGATAAGCACTTTTCCCGGCGTACCGGTCGGGCTCACCAGGGCGTTAATTCGCGTGTGGGTGCCGCGGGTGGCGGCGAGCGTTCCTGCGGCGAAACCGCAGCCGGTAAAGGTCTGGTTGACGTGCGCCGGATGCACGCTGGCGGCGATCATCGCCGCTTTGTAAAACTGCGCCGGGTCACCCGCGCCAAGA
>NZ_JAFAGS010000025.1 GCF_019237635.1 Pluralibacter sp. | reverse complement strand
GGTTATGGCGGATGGTTGAGGCCATACGTCCGCTGGTTTCTGAGGATTGTGCTGACAGGCAGCTTACCGGAACATAGCCTTTAAGCTGGCGCTTAAGCGTCGCTTTGGATTTCGCCAGCGCGTGGCGATGAAAACCGTCGACGATTTCGTAATGATCTTTTTGCCGGAAGACCACCACCGGCTGGGTGAAACCGTCGGCCTCCAGCGACTTTTGCAGCAGCCTTTTCTCCGGCGGCGCCACGTTGTTTGGGTTATAACGGTTCGGGATGACCTCTTCGTGTCTGACCCACAACACGCAATCGACCGGGTTCTCTTTGAACGGGCTGTGCGCATGAACGGCCTGGCGAATTTGATTAATCGCCTCAATACGCTCGTCTTCGGGAAGCGACGCCAGAAGCTGGCCAATCTGTTCAATTATTGCGTGTTGCATAAGATTCCCCACTGTTGGCGCTTTTGATTCATACGTTCGCGGTAGCGCTGATAATTACCGGTCTTGGTCGGGCTGAAAGAGAGCATTCGACACCAGTAATCGTTATTTAATAAGACTTTGCAGACCCTGCGCCAGGAGGGAATATCCTTCGACCCTGTGTCGCCGTGCTGGCTGTCCGGAATATCATCCATGCCCTTTTTCTGGTACCAGTGCAGATAGACGGCAATTTTGTTGCGGTAATGCTCTGCGGTGGAGGGCGGCATGGTATCGAGCAGGAACATGGCATAGCTTTTCCAGCTGTGCTGTTCCGGTTTTTCAAGCTTTCGATGGCCGTAAAACTGATTGTCATGCCCGGCGTAAACGCCGCCGCAGTGCACGCCGCTGACCCTCTCGCACATCGCCGCCCAGCGTTCCGGCTCCAGCACATGGTAAAGCCACAGTCCCTGACGCTGTTCCGGGCCAAACGGTTCGCAGATGCGCATATAGCGCAGCGGTACGCCCGCCTGGTACATCAGATTGTAAAGCGGGTTGTAGCAGTGCTGCGTGCGGGCGAACCACGTCCAGATATCGGCTGTTTTCCAGTCATAAATGGGGTAAACGTACCAGGCATGGCCGCCGGGGGACATGCTGGTCCACGGTTTGTCGTCGGCAAAGCGCTGCTTGCGTTGTGAAGCCACAGCCAGAAAGCGGGTATAGGATTCATCGGCGCGAATACCCACCAGCACAACCGCCGGTCGTTTTTGCGAAAACCACTCGGCAAAGTCGCGCACGAAGGTTTCGAACGTCATGCCCGGGCGATAAAATGAGAAAAACGCCGGGTCGGTGATGGCGTCATCGGGCGGCTGGCGCACCCACTGTACGCCCGGCGCCCAGCACTGCCATTCCGGCGTAAATTGGGTCAGCGCATTGGGTGTGGTGAGCGGCAGGGCCACCCAGTAAAAAGTCTCGATAACATCCTGATACTGTTCGCGCATTCTCTGGCAATGCTGAATGGTGCTGCTGAATTGCGCTTCCCAGTCGATGAATAAAACGCTGAAGGTTTTACCAAGTTTTCTGGCGAGCTGTCCGGTTAAATGCAGCATTACGGTGGAGTCTTTTCCACCGGAAAAGGAGACACAGACGTTATCGAAATTGCTAAGCGCCCACGTAATACGCTCCTCGCCCGCGTCCTTTACGGAAACGTCGAGTGGGTATTTGAACACTGACATGGCAACAATCCCTGGTTGGCTAACATAATATATACGTTAAAAAAATATATAAAAAACATCAGCGAGTAAATGAATTTATTTATTCATCAACCATGCTAATGTTTCAGTGTAAAATCATGTAAAAAATGAATGTTCTTGTGAATAATCTTAGTTTTGTATATCAATAAAACTTATGCAGATATTCGTGAAATAAAATCCATAAAGCTAGAGTTATTGAGGGATGAACGGTTATAAATCATATATAAGGTCATTTCAGGAAGTTCCACCGGAGATGTCACGGACTTAAGTTGCAGGAAATCTTTGAAATAGTTATAAATCAGGTCGGGAACAAAACCAACTAGCTCACTACTGCTAACCATATTCATCAGTGCATAAACTGAATTGCTGCAAAAAGAGATTTTCCGCTCATGGAAGAGGCGCTGACTGTCCTGCTGTATTGATTTAATCATCGGATCTTCAGCAATATAAGACACCATGTTTTCTTGCAATAAGCTTTCAAGCGTTATTTCATCATGTAGCCGTGGATGGTGACGACTGCAGACCATCACAATTTTGAAGGATTGTAACGGCTGGCAAATGACCGAGCGGCTTGTTGCGGGAGCGGTGGTAATAACCAGATCGGCCTTGCGATAACTCAGCAATTCCTCAGCGCCCTGTTCGGACATGATCATGTCATAGTGTTCGATAATTAAATTCCGGTCCTGTTCCAGAGACAGGAAAAGTTGTTTTACTTGTTCAATGATAAGCAGCTGCGGCGCATAGACGATAAATTTCTTGGTCATATCGGTGCGGCTCATCATGTACAGGGTCTGTTCAATCTGGTTGAGATTGTTATCCAGATGATGATGAAGGTTGACCGCCACGGTGGTGGGGGTAATCCCTTTCCCGGCACGAATAAACAGCGGATCGTTAAGCTGCGTGCGCAGGCGTTGCAGCGACTGGCTGACGGCGGAGGGGGTGATAAACAGCGTTTCGGCGGCCTTGCTGATGCTCAGATGCTGATAAATGCATTCGAAGATGACCAGCAGATTGAGGTCGAACTTTTTAAGATCGTAGAGGTTTGCCATAGCATGTCCTTGTTAAATCGAACTATTGAATCTAAATATAGTTCATGTGTGAATCATTCACATCCGTGTTTCGCTGCTTAACTTAATAGACAATGAAACTAATCTAAATATATAGGTATAGAAATGTTTTATCCAGTAAATTTAAAACTCGGGCGAACCATTTTCTAGAGTAATTTTATCACCCGAGTTTATTGATTTATTTCTTGTTCATCATCGCTTGCAGGTCCCCGCTGTTTGGCAGGCCGACCACCTGCTGTAATTGTTTATTATCATTCATATAATAAATCGCTGGCGTTGCGCTCGCGCCCAAATCAATAAGAATTTTTTTATTGTCACTCAGGATTTTCTGCTTATCGGGCGCGATGGCGCTAAACACTTCCGGCGCGACTTTCCCTCCGGACTGTTCATAGTCCCGCCAGGTTTTGGCCGGATCAAGGGCTGAGAGGATGGCCGCTGCCATTGCCTGACTATCCGGCTTAATCACGCCGACCAACAGCGTTCTGATTTGCACTTTCCCGGCGTCCACCGCGGGGCGTGCTTCTTGCCAGAACTGTCGACAGTAGGGACAAAATGGATCGGTAAATAAATAGATAATCCTCGGGGCGTCTTTTTTGCCATCAAGCAACCAGTGCGCCTGCCCCAGTCGCTGCCACATCGCTTGTTCTGCAGGGCTGTAGTCTGCTTTCTGCACAACGGGTTGGTGAGACGTGATGTCCGTAGACGGTGTTTGCGCACCGGCCAGTAGGGGAAGTAGGGTGAGAAAAAGTGCGAGATTACGCATGGGAACACCTTGTGAACCAGGTAAATAACAGTGTGAATGGCAAAACCTATCACAACCATAGATAAGACCCAGGGGTGCTGCAATTGCGCTTCGCAAGGGGGGATGTTGTAATCCCCCATGCTGTGACAGCCTTACCCGTAAGGTCATGCAGAGCGCAACACATCGCCAGCTCACGCTGGCACTGAAAGCCCTTAGGGCTTCAGGTAACAGGGCCATCTGCAAAGATGGCCTTTTTACTTTAGCTGACATTACGCGCGCGCGTCGGGTTTGTGGGGTAAGCGCATATAAAGCTTCACAAAGTAATTTTGCGCGTGTTGTTAGCTAACGCTTATTGATTTGATAACGCAAACGTATTAGCCGAATGGGGGGAAGTTGTTTACCTTAGCCCCCAACGAAAACATGGAGACAGTACAGATGTCCTTAATTAATACCAAAATCAAACCTTTCAAAAACCAGGCGTTCAAAAACGGTGAATTCATCGAGGTTACCGAGAAAGATACCGAAGGTCGCTGGAGCGTCTTCTTCTTCTACCCGGCTGACTTCACTTTCGTTTGCCCGACCGAACTGGGTGACGTCGCGGACCACTACGACGAACTGCAGAAACTGGGCGTAGACGTGTACTCCGTCTCAACCGACACCCACTTTACGCACAAAGCCTGGCACAGCAGCTCTGACACCATCGCCAAAATCAAATACGCGATGATCGGCGACCCGACCGGCGCGCTGACGCGTAACTTCGAAAACATGCGCGAAGACGAAGGTCTGGCTGACCGCGGCACCTTCATCGTTGACCCGCAGGGCATCATCCAGGCTATCGAAGTGACTGCTGAAGGTATCGGCCGCGATGCGTCTGACCTGCTGCGTAAAATCAAAGCAGCGCAGTATGTTGCTTCCCACCCAGGCGAAGTGTGCCCGGCGAAATGGAAAGAAGGCGAAGCGACCCTGGCGCCGTCTTTAGACCTGGTGGGTAAAATCTAAGTTTTGCCCACCCGGCAATCAATGGGCGCGTCCGCGCCCATTTCATTCCAACACCATGATGCAAGTTGCATTCAGGCTGCCCCCATAAGGCCGCTTGCATGATGATGTTTTTAGAGAGGGAAGAATAATGCTCGACACGAATATGAAAACCCAGCTCAAGGCCTACCTTGAGAAACTGACGAAACCTGTTGAGTTGATTGCCACGCTGGACGACAGCGCTAAATCGGCGGAAATCAAGGAACTGCTGACTGAAATTGCTGAACTGTCAGCGAAAGTCACCTTTAAAGAAGATAACAGTCTGGCGGCGCGTAAACCGTCTTTCCTGATCACCAACCCGGGGTCTGACCAGGGACCGCGTTTTGCCGGTTCTCCGCTGGGGCACGAATTTACTTCTCTGGTGCTGGCGCTGCTGTGGACCGGCGGTCATCCGTCAAAAGAAGCGCAGGCGCTGCTGGAGCAGATCCGCGATATCGACGGCGATTTCGAGTTTGAAACTTACTACTCGCTCTCTTGCCACAACTGCCCGGATGTGGTGCAGGCGTTGAACCTGATGTCGGTGCTGAACCCACGCATCAAACACACGGCAATTGATGGTGGCACCTTCCAGAACGAAATCACCGATCGCAACGTGATGGGCGTTCCGGCGGTCTTTATGAACGGTAACGCGTTCGGTCAGGGCCGTATGACGCTGGCGGAAATTGTCGCCAAAGTGGATACCGGCGCAGAAAAACGCGCGGCGGAGGCGCTGAATAAGCGCGAGGCCTACGACGTGCTGATCGTTGGCTCTGGCCCGGCGGGTGCGGCGGCGGCGGTGTACTCCGCACGTAAAGGCATTCGTACCGGACTGATGGGCGAACGCTTTGGCGGCCAGGTGCTGGATACCGTGGATATCGAGAACTATATCTCCGTACCGAAAACCGAAGGCCAGAAGCTGGCAGGCGCGCTCAAACAGCACGTGTCCGATTATGATGTCGACGTCATTGACGCCCAGAGCGCGAGCAAGCTGACGCCAGCCGCCGTCGAAGGCGGTTTGCACCAGCTCGAGACCGCGTCCGGCGCGGTGCTTAAGGCGCGCAGCATCATCATTGCCACCGGGGCGAAATGGCGCAACATGAACGTGCCGGGCGAAGATCAGTACCGTACGAAGGGCGTCACCTATTGCCCGCACTGCGACGGCCCATTGTTCAAAGGCAAGCGCGTGGCGGTCATCGGCGGCGGTAACTCCGGCGTTGAAGCGGCGATCGACCTGGCCGGTATCGTCGAACACGTGACCCTGCTGGAGTTTGCGCCAGAAATGAAGGCTGACCAGGTTCTGCAAAATAAAGTCCGCAGCCTGAAAAACGTCGATATCATCCTCAATGCGCAGACGACCGAGGTAAAGGGCGACGGCAGCAAAGTGACCGGTCTGGATTACCGTGACCGCGTCAGCGGCGACGCGCATCACGTCGCGCTGTCAGGCATTTTTGTTCAGATTGGCCTGTTGCCGAACACGACCTGGCTGGAAGGCGCCATTGAGCGCAACCGCATGGGCGAAATCATCGTGGATGCCAAATGCGAAACCAGCGTGAAGGGCGTGTTCGCGGCGGGCGACTGCACCACCGTTCCGTACAAGCAGATAATCATCGCCACCGGCGAAGGCGCTAAGGCATCTCTCAGCGCGTTTGATTACCTGATTCGTACTAAAACGGCATAAAAAAAGAAAGTAAGACGACACCTGCAATGCAAAGAGGCGACCAGAAGGTCGCCTCTTTTTTTATCCTGACTGTCAGCGTACGACCAGTACCGGGATATGTGCGTGGCGGATGACGTTCGAGGCGTTAGAACCCAGCAGATGCGTAGTGATAGTCGGGTTGCGGGAACCGATAACCACGACGTCCGCATTAAGTTCTTCGGCGAGGTCGTTGACCGCATCGCGTATGTTGCCGAAGCTGACATGCAGTTTGATTCGGGAAGGGTCAATACTAAAGTGGGTGACCATCGTCTTCAGGCGTGTTTCAGCTTCCTGCTGTAAATGTTCTTCAAAACGACGCAGATCGGCCGTAAAACGGCTTATGGTCATGCTGGCGGAGCCGGGTAATACATGCAGAAGATGAATAATACCGTCCTTCTGCGCCATAAACTCCGCGTGGCGAACCGCCTTATCGCTCAGCTCCATTTCAAAGACATCAACCGGCATAATGATCGTGTGGTACATATGCATTCCTCCTTGCGATTGTCGTTACCTTTATACAAACACATTATGCGTATTTATTGTGTCATTCAGGTCGCAAATTTGTGATCTGGCGCATGAGGGGAGTGCAAAATAGCGTTCAGCCGGGATACGGAAAGAGGATGTGTATACATCCTCTAAAACGACGGGATTAACGGTGGAATTCGCCAGCGGCTTCCGGCTGATAGAGTAATTCCAGCACTTCCAGGTGGGTGGCGGTGCCGTTGGGCAACTCCCAGTGAATGGTGCTGCCCACGCGCAGGCCCAGCAGCGCCGCGCCGACGGGCGCCAGAACGGAAAGCTGCGTGCTGCTGTCGGTCATCTGTGCCGGGAAGACCAGCGTGCGCACGCGCTCTTCGCCAGTCGAGAGATCGCGGAATCTGACCTGACTGTTCATGCTGACGACGTCGTGCGGCATAGACTCAGGCGCACACATCTGGGCACGGTCTAATTCGTCATTCAGGGCGTCGGCAACCGGTGAACTGGCCCATGCAGGTTGTTCCAGCAGGCGATCGATACGTTCCGCATCAAATTCGTTAATGATAATTGCGGGTCTGGTCATTGTTTACTCCATGTTATTCCAGGTACCAGTGTCCAAAAGAAAACCCTCGCCGGGGGAAGGCGAGGGTTTAATCATCTGATCATCATACTGGCTGTGGCCGAAAGTTTGAAGTGATTTAGCTCACACAAGAAGAGCATCCCATTGATATCCGCGCTGGCAAAGGCGTTAAACTGGTGGTTTGTTTTAGGATGTGGAAGCCGCTATGCCTGCCGTTCATCTTCCTGCTGACCAACAGTTTTTCGCCGACCTGTTAAGCGGCCTTGTGCTCAATCCCCAGCGCCTGGGGCGGGTGTGGTTTGCCGGTACGCCGAAAGCCTTGCCGACGGGCAGCCTGTCCCTGGATTTTCCGCGTCTGGAGGTGGTGCTGCGCGGGGTGTACGGTAACTCACTTGAGACAGAACAGTCGGCTATCGGTCAGGGCGAGATGCTGTTTATTCCGCCGAGGGCGGCTAATGCGCCGTTGTTTACCCGGCCGACGATGGTATTAAGCCTGGTGTTTGCGCCCGCGTGGCTGGGGCTGGCGTTTTATGACAGCCGCAAAGGGGAAATTCCCGCCCCGGGCAGGAAAATTGAGCTGCCTCACCAGCAGCGCGGCGAAGGGGAGGCGATGCTGACGGCGCTCGGCATTCTGAGTCGCTCGCCGCAGGATCAGGCGATTATTCAGCCGCTGGTGCTAAGCCTGTTGCACCTGTGTCGCAAGGTGCTGAACACTACGCCGGGGCAAGTGCCGTCTCGCCCGGCGTTTCTCTATCACAGTATCTGCAACTGGTTGCAGGATAACTATGCGCAGCCGCTGACCCGCGAGAGCGTGGCGGGATTTTTTAATATCAGCGCCAACCACCTGTCACGGCTCTTCAGCCAGCAGGGAAGTATGAGTTTTGTCGACTACCTGCGCTGGGTTCGAATGGCGAAAGCGCGGATGATTTTGCAGAAGTATCAGCTGCCGATTGGCGATGTCGCGCTGCGCTGCGGGTATCCGGACAGCGACTATTTCTCCCGGGTTTTCCGGCGCCAGTTTGGGCTGACGCCGGGAGAGTACCGTGCGCGCTTTCAGTGAGCGTCAGAGGATTATCTCGGCCTGCAGCAGGTCAAGGATGGCCTGCGGCGTTACGGCGGCCAGCAGCGACTGACGAAATGCTTTATTGACCAGTTTGCGCGCCAGCTGGGAGAACACCTTCACGTGGTTGATGCTTTCGCCTTCGCCAAGGGTCAGCATAATCACCAGCTCGACGTCGCCCATCTCTGACTGCCAGTCGATAGCCTGCGGCAGGCGGGCGATGCTGATGCTTGAATGGCGTATCCAGGCTGATTTGGTGTGCGGAATCGCGACCCCGAAACCGACGCCGGTGGTGACTATCTCTTCGCGCTGCCAGATATCCTCCTCCAGCGCCTGCGGGTGCTCGGTCCGCCCGTTGACCGCCAGGTTGCCGCACAGTAGTTGAATAACCTGCTCTTTGCGGCACGCCTTCCCGACAAACAGAATATTCTCCAGCGCCAGCAGCGGTCGGCTCTCTTCCTGGGGCGCAAAGTCATTCAGCCGCGTTTCGATCTCGCTGGCGCTGCGGCACTCGCAGGCCTGCAGCGCCAACTGCTGGCAGCGTCGGCTGTCGAGCTGGCGCAACAGACTTTTAATCGCCGGGATGCGCGGGCCGCTCATGCTGAGCTCGTCGAGGTTCAGGCCGAGCATCAGCGGCAGATAGCGGCTTTCGCCCCCCAGCTCGCCGCAGATCCCCACCCATTTGCCGTGCCGGTGCGCGACGTCGATAATTTGCCGCAGCATGCGCAGGAAAGAGGGCGTTATCGGGTTATACAGCGGCGATACGCGGGGATTATTGCGATCGACGGCGTACAGATACTGGGTCATGTCGTTGGAGCCGATGCTGAAGAAATCCACCTCGTCGCAGAAGTGATCGATGATGTAACAGACCGACGGCACCTCGACCATGATCCCCAGTGGCAGCGACGGGGCGAAGCGCAGACCTTCCTGCGAAAGCGCTTCACAGACCTGGCGCAGTTCGTTTTTTACCCACAGGATCTGATCGAGGCTGTGTACCATGGGGATCATCAGCCGGGCGTTGCCAAAGGCGCCAGCGCGCAGAATGGCACGCAGCTGGGCGCGAAACAGGCTGGCGAACTCCGGGTAGATACGTACCGCACGGTAGCCGAGAAACGGGTTTTCTTCCTGGGGGATATTCAGATAGCGAATCTGCTTATCGCCGCCGATATCCATGGTGCGGAAAATCACCGGCTTATCGCCTGCCGCCAGCAGCACCTGTTGATAGGCTTCAAACTGCTCCTGCTCGTCCGGCGCGCTGTCGCGATCCAGATAGAGCATTTCGGTGCGAAACAGGCCGATACCCTGCGCGCCGTTGGCGAAGGCGCCAGGGGCCTCCAGCGCGCTGCCGATGTTGGCGCCGACGTCGAGGCTTTTACCGTCGCGGGATCTCGCCGGAAGCGCTGCCGCTCGCGCCTGCTGCGCCTGTTGTTTGTCGGCAAGCTGCCGGGCGATATCGTAGTAGCCCAGAACGGCGTCGTCCGGCGTCACGACCAGCACGCCGCACTGGCCGTCGAGTACCGCGGGCTGGTGCAGCCACGGCGTTAGCTGTGCCATGCTCAGACCGCTCAGCACCGGTATGGAGGCGGCTCGAGCGAGGATCAGCGTATGGGATGTCCGCCCGGTTTTCTCCAGCACCATACCTTTGAGCAGGCTGCGGTCGAGACCTAAAAACTGGCTGGGCGTCAGGTCTTCGGCGACAAGCAGCGTAGGCTGCGTCAGGCGCAGGGCGTCCTGCTGGCGGTGTCGGGGCCAGGTTATCTGCAACAACTGCTCGCTGATATCGCGAATATCGCTGACCCGTTCGCGCAGATAGTCGCTGCTGGAGGCGGCAAGTTTCTCGCAGATGCTCTCCATGTTCTGGATAATCGCCCCGGCAAGACCCTGTTTTTGCTCGCGAATCAGGCGGCGGATGTTACCGGCGAATTCGTCATCCTGAATCAACGACAGGTGCGCGCTGAGAATTGTTTTACTCTCACCGCCAAGGGCGTTAAGCCGCTGGTTGAGGCTGTCGGCAAGTTCGGCAAGGCTGTGCTCAAGGCGAGGAATATCTTCCGGGCTCGCCGGGATAGCGCGGTAGCTTTCCAGATTATCGCTGCGCCAGAGAGTCAGCACGCCGTGTCCGATACCGCCAGCCAGCACAGTGCCGGTTTGCAGACAGGGGGTAAGCCGTGACAGCGAGCGGGGCAGGGGCTGCGCGATGAGCGCGGCGGCGGGCGGTACGTTGTCGCTGTCGATAAAGCGATGTTCAAGATAGTTTTCCAGCGTGCGGCGGGCCTGCTCTTCATCCGCACCGCTGATTTCCAGACTACAACTGTCGTTAAACAGCGTACCGGTGCTGACCAGCGCCAGAGAGCTTTTGGCATCCGCGTGGGTGTTCAGCCGATGGTTGATAAAACGAATGTCGCTGCGCCACAGGCTGCACTGCTCTTTTAACGCCCAGGCCGGGCGGGCGTGCAGCCCGTTAGGCAGCGGGCAGAGAAAGGTTATCGTCAACATAGCATGTCCTTTATGCGCCAACTCAGCATCTGAAATCCGTCAGATGAGCGACGGTGTTGGCATGGGTGTTTTTCAGCAGCGCCACCAGCAACTGGTGGGTTTGCGCAATATCCTGGGTATCCGCAATGGAGGCCGCGCAGTGACCGTAACGGGTCGGCGGGCCGAGCACTACGGTGGGGATGCCCGTGCCGCTGAGGTGTATCGCGCCGCCGTCGGTACCGCCATTGCTGAACATATCCCGCTGCAGGGGAATGGCGTTCGCGGCGGCGGTTTCCTCGACCCAGCTTGTCAGCCGGGGAGGCGCTACCAGCGTTTTGTCATACATCACCAGCATCGGACCGCAGCCAATCTGGCGGTGGTTATCGTGGCCGTAATCAAAGTTTTTCGCCCAGCAGGCGGTATCCAGCACGATGGAGAGATCGGGCTGCACCGCGCGGGCGGCGGTTTGCCCGCCGCGCAGGCCGACCTCTTCACTGGAGGTCGCCACGAGCCAGATTTCGGCGTCCAGCGGTGTGTGCGCCAGCGACCGCAGCAGGCTGACCAGCAGGTAGCAGCCCAACCGGTCGTCAAAGGCCTTTCCCATCACCCGGCGGTGCGGCAGGGAGGTAAAAGGGGTATCGAAGGTGACGCGATCGCCAGGCGCAATACCGGCCAGGGCGACCTCCCCGTCGCTGCGGGCGCCAATGTCGACACGCAGTTTGCCGACCTCGCCGCCCTGACGTTCGCCGTCAAGCAGGCCACGAATCTTATTGCCTGCCCGGGTGGTGACGCGTACCGGCTGAAGCTCCCGCGCCGCCATCCGCACGTTGCCTATCGGCAGGACGTCAATGGCGCCTTCACGGCTGATGCTGCGCACCACGAAACCCACCTCGTCCATATGGGCGCACACCATCACTTTCGGGCCCGTGCTTTCATTCAGGCGGATGAGCACGGAGCCCAGCCCGTCGAACTGCACGGTTTTTTGCAGCGCGTCGGCCTCCTGCAGCAAAATAGCGCGCACCTCCTGTTCGGCGGCGGCAATCGCGTCGGCTTCGCTCAGCGCTTTCAGTAGCGCAATATCCATCACTCTTCTCCCGTCATCAGCAGCGTTTTCGGCATCTGGTACAGCACCTCGGCGCCGGTGTTGGTGACCAGCACCACGTCTTCAATTCTCACGCCGCCTTCCCCGTCGAGGTAAATGCCCGGCTCGACGGTGAGCAGCATGCCGGGCTGAAGCCGGGTGCTGTCCGAGGGGGAGAAACGCGGGTTTTCATGAACGTCGATACCGATCGCGTGGCCGGTGTTGTGTCCGAAGCGGGGGTCATATCCGGCGCGGCTAATGACGCTGCGCGCGGCGGCATCGACCGTCATGCAGACAGCGCCGGGGCGAATGGCGGCGATGGCCGCCAGCTGCGCGTTCAGTACGGTCTGGTAAACGTCATACAACGGTGATTCCTCTGGCGCGGCATAGCGGCCCGCCACCAGAAAGGTACGGGTTATGTCGGAACAATATCCCTGGTATTGAGCGCCAAAATCGAGGGTGACCAGTTCACCCGCCAC
The DNA here is from genome assembly GCF_019237635.1 of Pluralibacter sp. Taxonomy (GTDB): domain Bacteria; phylum Pseudomonadota; class Gammaproteobacteria; order Enterobacterales; family Enterobacteriaceae; genus Enterobacter_B. The sequence goes on along the minus strand of NZ_JAFAGS010000025.1, from coordinate 36,662 downwards.
GATGACTTTGTCGGAGGCTTTTCCGTGGGGAAGCGCGCCGCGCGGACCGCTGGCGACAATGGTGTCGAACGAGGGTTTTTCCGCCCCCTGTTGTTTCATAAACCACTCCAGCTCGGCGGCGACTTCGCGCTCGCGCATGCCCGGCTGGATAAAACGGCGGATAGCGTCGGCGCTGATGTCGGCAATCCGGCATGCTTTGCGGATAAGCGCTATCTCCTGCGCCGTTTTCACCTGGCGCAGCGGTTCAAGCTCAATGCTCACCAGTTCCGAGCGCAGGGCGGCGCCCCAAAGGTTGCCGGTTTGCCAGCTCACCTGCGCGCCCTCGAAACCGATGCACGCCAGCCCCTCTTCAGCGGCTATCTGATTAACGATAGCCTCCATCGGACGTTGGTTTTCCAGCCGGTGCAACTGATACCCGTGGGTACGGGCGGCCACCTCGGCGTAGTAGCGAAAATCCATCAGGATATGCGCGCTCTGTCGGGTCACCAGCACATAGCCTGAGCTGGTGGCGAAGCCGAGGTGCGGCTGCTTGTTTTGCCGGGAGGATATCAGCACGGCATCCAGTCGCTCTGCCACGAGCCAGCGACGCAGCGTTGTCAGTAAGGCCATCTCCGCGCTCCGCTTAGAGTGTGTCGAGAGTCAGCTTGCCGCGTTTGTGCATGCTGTTGCGAAGAAGCACCACCAGCAGCGCCGTCACCACCGCGCCGACCAGAATACCGAGCATGTAGCCGCCAAGGTGGGTCACCAGCGGCCAGGCCCAGATGGCCGACTCCGGAAACCACTGCACTGCGCCGAAGGCAGTCGCCGTCATGGCGCCGACGATAGCGCCCGCCATATAGGCTGGTAGCGTCGCGAGCGGGTTTTCCAGCAGGAACGGGATCGCCCCTTCGCTAATGCCCATAAAGGCGAGGAACATGGCGGTTTTCCCCTGTGGATAAAGCTGCGCGCTGAACAGGCGTTTTCCGGTGAGGCGACTGTCGATAAGCGTAGCCAGACCCAGTCCGATAGGCGGAATGACGATGGCTACAGCGCGGGAGGTGATAGGCAGAACATGGTCGGTGGTAAAGCCCAGCGCGACGAAGCCCGCCGCTTTGTTAATCGGCCCGCCGAGGTCGATGGCGGTCGCGGCCGCCATACCGATGGCGTACATCATCGACCCGGCCTGTCCTGCCGCCAGCAGGACGGTGCGCATCCCGGCATTGAGCCAGCCGCCAATCGGCGTAATGATATAGTACATCGCCAGCATGACGAACAGCGCGGACAAAATAGGGATCAGGAAGGTGCTTTTGAATGCCAGCAGGTACTGCGGTACGGAAATCCGGCTGTTGAGCCATTTCACCAGATAGCCTGCCGCGATGGCGATAATCAGCGCGCCGATAAACGTCGACGGTACCGGTTTGCTGGCGACCCAGTTCAGCTTTTGTGGGTCAAAATTGAGCACCAGCGTTGGCTGCGTCGCGATAAGACCGCCGATAAACCCGGCCGGAAAGGCCAGCTTTCCACCAATTGAGTTAGCGACGAAGGCGGCGAACATCGGGATGGCGAAGCTGAACAGCAGGCCGCCGAACGATTCGGTCAGGTAGCCGAATTTTAGCAGCGACAGGTCAAAGCCGCTGAACTTGCCGGAGTTAAGGGCGTCGAAGATGCCGGTATCTGGTGGAATATCGAGCCAGACGTAGGCGATAAGCTGTGAAATTGCGAGGATAACCCCGCCCATGATGAGTGTCGGCACCATGCGGGAGATTCCCGACATGATGTGCTGCGGGAGTTCTTTCCAGAAGGTATTGCCTGCTGCAGCCGGTGCGGGCTTGAATGCCAACGTATCGCCGCCAGGCGATGCGGGGCGAACGGCGCTGCGTTTTTTAATTGCCATGTCACTGACCCCTGTCATGAAGGATTATTGTTGTTCTGCCGCGACCATTGCTTCGATCTCTTTCAGCGTGCCTGCCGCATTTTTAATGGCATCCTGAAGGGTGATTTCATACACATCGCGGGATTCAAAACGCTCGGTATCTTCCGGGGTGATGGCGATAGCATGAATAATAATGTCGGCGCTGGCGATATCCTGCGCGGTTAAGCGATTCTGAATACCGTCTGCCCCCTGGGTTTCAATCTTCACCTCATAACCCGCTTCCACGGCGGCCTCTTCCAGCGCCTGTGCGGCCATAAAAGTGTGCGCCAGCCCCATCGGACATGCGCACAGCGCAATCAGTTTCTTAGCCATGATGAACTCCTTGTGAGAAAAACTGCTGCGATTATGGACGGTGGATCCGGGTGTTCGTTACCGGATAAATGATGCAATGGCTGGGCTATTAATGCATTGGATGAAAAATGTGACGACAATCCGTTTATTGATTAACGGACGAAAAGGGGGAGGGGCAAGCGACCTCCGGCAGCACTGGCGCCGGAGGAAAAGAGGGAATTAATAACCGACCTGATCGATAACGAACTGCTGGCCGCAGTTGCCGGGGTGCGGTTGCGGCAACAGGGAACCCGCCGCCAGCGGCGCGTTGATGGCGCTGGCCTTAATGGCAATCTGCATTTCGGTGAGGTAGGCCGGATTACCGTTGCAGGTCAGTTTGACAGCCTTGACGCCCTCCGGACCGTAGCTTTTGGCGACGGCGTCATCAAAGTCGCTACGGCTGACGGTTTTGCCGTAGTTGCTGGCGAGAAAAGCGCCCAGCGCGCTCTGGCGAACTTCGCCGTTCAGGCGCACCATCGTACCGAAATAGACATCCGGGTCGAAGCCGAAGCAGATGCCATGCTTGGCGTATTCATAGCGCTCAAGGCAGGATTTTCCGCCGCTGCCCGGCATGACGTTGTTGAGCTTGTTCGCCATCTCCAGCGATAAACCGGTTTCCGCCGCCGCGCATTTACGGTTGGCGCGCACCTCCGGCATGTTTGGCACCGGGCGCGTGGCGCAACCGTAGCGCATCCAGCGACGGTCGTCGACGCCGCGTGCGGCGATGGATGTCGGCAGCCCAGGCCACAGGCCATGCACCGTCAGAAAGCGGGTCTTGTCGGCCGTGTCTTTCTGTAAACGGCATTCGGGAGGGGCATCGCGATTACGGTCATACTGGCTCTGGCAAAAGCCGGTTTGCCAGGAGAGCGCCAGTACGTAACGATCAAAATCGCCGTACTGCGTCGCCTGAAGCGGATCGGCTGAGGCAGCCATCGCGGGCAATAGCGCGAGAGCCGGTAGCAGCGTGAATGTCTTCCATCCGGGAGTCATGGGATATTCCTGTAAACCTGAATTGTTTTTATTAAATCACAAAAAAAGCCAGTGAGGAGGACTCACTGGCCAGGTCTGACAGATTTATTACCGTGCGATCAGTTCCATAGCGCCAGGAGAGGCCAGCCGACCAGTAGCAGTAAGGCGATGTATATGACGCCGAAGATCGCGCCCAGCCGCCAGTAGTCGCGTGATTTGACGTAGCCGCAGCCGTAGATGATGACGCCAGGACCGGTTGCATACGGCGTCAGGCAACCCATGATCCCGATAGACAGCACCAGCAGCAGGCAAAGTTGCTCCATAGGCACGCCGGGAATCCCTTTGCCGACCGCGAGGATCACCGGCAGCATGGTGGCGGTGTGGGCCGACAGGCTGGCAAACAGGTAGTGGGCAAAATAGAACACCAGCACCAGAACGATAACTGTCGCCGTGGGCGAAAAGCCTTCCAGGTGCGTGCTCATGGTGTCGGCGAACCATTTGATAAACCCTGAGCGCGTCAGGCCGTTTGCCATTACCACCAGCGTGGCGAGGTTAACCAGCGTGTTCCAGGCACCGTTGTACTTGGTTATCTCTTTCCATGGCACGACGTGCAGCGCCAGCATCAGGGACACCGCGAGCATCCCCACCGCCGTGGCGTCAATGAAATCACCGCCGAAGACCCAGAGCGCAAGGCTTAACAGCACCAGGCAGATAAGCGTTATCTCTTTTTTGCTCAGCGCACCCATCTCCTTGAGCGCATCGCGGGCCCAGCCGGAGACTTCGGCGCTGTGGGTGATTTCCGGCTTATACAGGATGTAGGAGAGCCAGGGCGCAATCACCAGCAGAATCAGACCCACGGGCAGGAAACCGAGAAACCACTGCAGCCAGCTTATCTGGATACCGGCGATTTTACTGACAAACTCGAGGCCGAGCACGTTGGGCGCAGCACCGGTGACGAACATGGACGAGCTGAGGCTGGTACTGATCACCATCATCCACATCAGGTAGCCGCCGATGCGGCGAGACGACGGGTCGTTCGGGAACGAGTTAAACAACGGCGGCAGGTTTTTGATAACCGGGAACACGGTGCCGCCGGTGCGGGCGGTGTTCGAGGGGGTAAACGGCGCCAGCAGGATATCGATAATCACGATAGCATAACCCAGCGTCAGCGTACGCTTGCCCATAAACTTCACCATAAACAGGGCGATACGGCGCCCAAGCCCGGTGACCTCATAGCCCAGCGCGAAGATAAAGGCGCCGAACACCAGCCAGACCGTCGTACTGGAAAAACCGGCCAGCCCCCACTTCAACGCCTGCGCGCTGGCGTTGAAATCGGGTTTCGCCAGTTCTTTCGCGTCAAACAGCAGATACTGGCTGCCGATAACGCACAGCGTCACGGCGATAAAGCTGATGGCGGTGGCCGGAATGGGCTCGAGGATCATGCCCACAATCATGGCGACAAATACAGCGAAATAGTGCCACGCCTGCGGAGGCATGCCGTCGGGTACGGGGATTAAAAACAAGATAAGCATCACGATCAGGGGAGCCAGCAACTTCCATGCCTGGCCTTTTGTTAGGGACATAACCGATTCTCCATAAAGTTTTTTTATCATTCATTGCGCTTGCGCTATGGCGCGGGTTAACCCGACGTCTGAGCCAGGGCGGGGCTGGCCGGACGTGCCGAAAGAAGGTGCTGCAAATAGGTCAAGGTGCCGGGAGGGACCATCCGGGCGATAGTCTCCAGATCTTTTTTGGCCAGCAATTTCCGCACGCGGGAGGCGGACACCGGAATGTCGCGGTAGCACAAACGCGGAATCTCTACTAACTCAACGGGGGGAAATTCCAGTGATGGCGTCTGCAGCCAGAACTGCATGTCGTGGTTGTACTGAGAGGTAACCTGGCAAAACGGCTCGGTACCGACAAAGCGGTGCGTGATGCCAAGCGCAGGGGCAATGTACTGGCGGAAAATTTTGAGATCGATTTCGGTGTAGCAGTGGTTGATGACGTTCTGCTCTTTAATGAAATAGCAGGGGAAGGTCGCCCGGGAGATAATATATTCCGAGCCCGGATGCACCGTTAGCCTGCTGATGCCGCGTGTGCCTTCCAGCACCAGCGCCAGCCTGTCCTTGTACGGGAATCGCGACGTATCCTCTTTCACCAGAAACAGGTGCAGCCAGTCGCACTGCGCCGCAGCTTGTTCCACCAGGTAGCGATGCCCGTTGGTAAACGGGTTGGCGTTCATCACGATGCTGCCAATTTTCGCGCCCTTTTGCCGTTGTAATGAGAGCTGTTTGATATAGCGTCCAATGTTCGACGGGTTGTTTTCCATCAGCACCATGATGCCCGGCACGCGCACCAGGGTATAAAAACCGCATTTGGCGAATAACGCTTCGTTTTCCGTTTTGGTGTAAATAAACAGATGTGTGCGCTGCCATTCATACGCCAGATTAATTAATTCGGTGGCTAAGGTTAACGCCAACCCTTCACCGCGCGCGCTGTCGCTGATGGCGACGCATTTAATAATATTTCCGGCGAGTCCGCCGCAGGCGATCAGCGTGCCCTCGCGACTCAGGGTAATAAACTCTTCTATGGTGGTATCGATACGCAGATCATTCTCATTAAGGAATTGCGTAATGGCGGCGATTTTGCTGTTTTCTGCACGCCTGATGCGAGAAATCAGTAGGTTATCGAACATGTCAGATCCTGTATACGCACGGCGGGCGCGGTGCCTTTTTCATTCTCAGGATCATAAAGAGGAATATGGCGAGGGTATTTGACGTTATCCACAAACAAACGTGTGGTTTATATGGTTTTTATTCCCGTCTTATTGTGGTGTGGCTATTTGGTGGCGGTGATTAATTTAAATGGATGATGAAAGATGGGTGATTTGAAAATAAAACAAACAAATTTATTACAATTTAAAAACGAATTTTTAAATAAACTGAGAAGGAAAAGGCCGGAGCGCGGAAATACGCCCCGGCGATAATGACCGCGATATATTAGCCGCCGATAGCAGCGACGGACGGCACCAGGACTTCGGTGGCGATGATAACCACAATCAGACCGACGATAACTGGCACAGAGGTGCGTTTCACCACCTCGAAGGGCGATATTTTCGCCATCCCTGCGACAGCAACCACGACGCCCGAGACCGGGGAGATCGTGCGGCCAAGGTTGGACGCTTGCAGCATCGGGATCGATAAGTATGCCGGGTTGATGCCAGAGGAGTGCGCCAGTTTCGGGATCAGTTCGACGAACGCGTAAAACGGCGCGTTACCGGAGCCGGTGGTCATTGCCGCCAGCATGGTCAGCACCACCAGTACCAGCATCAGAATAATGCTGGCGGAACCGAACGATGTCGCGATGGAAATAAGGCTGTCGATGAAACCGATGGTGCTTAACCCCTGGGCAAAGACGCCAGCGGCCACCAGCAGCATCACAACGCTGGCAAAGGCGTCCGCCATGCCGCGATAAGCGACTTCCAGACCGGAGAACACCTTTTTAGTATCAAAACCGCGAATAAATTCCAGGATAGCGGCGAACAACATACAGAGCACAAGGATGGTAATAATGTGCAGTTCCGGGCCCCATTTGCCATCAAACACCAGTACGCCGAGAATAGGTGTAAACGGCAGGATGGCGTAAAACGCCGGCGCGGTAGTGGTCATTTCGCTGACGTCCAGCATTTCGTGGCTGATATTTTCTTTTTTATCCAGATAACGCTGCCAGAAGAAATGCGCCACAGCCATGCAGATGATTGCCGCAATTGAAATAGGCAGTGTGGTTTTAAAGGCAAAATCAATTAACGGCATTTCCGCCGCTTTTGCCGCCAGTACGACGTCGCCGGAGGTCGGAGAAAGAATTAACGCCGCCGGAGAGGCGCAAATTGCCGCCGCTGCGCCGCGGCTGATGCCGACGTTCACCATGACCGGGAACAACGTCGCCATCAGCAGTACGCCAAGACCCGTGGCGGATGAAACGGCAAGCGACATCAGGCAGGCCAGGAAATAGGCTGCCACCATCAACACATAGGGCGAATTAATATAACGCAGCGGTTTGGAGGCCAGTTTAACCACCATATCGTTCGCGCCAATGTGCGTCATATAGGCGGCGAAACCACACAGCATCATGATCATCATGCCGAGATCGCCACCGCGGCTCATCAGCAGAATTTTAATATATTCAACGATATCGGTTGCAGAATAGCCGGTACTGGTGGCGCTGCCAGGTAAAACTTTGTGGCCCATCACTGCGCTGGCGATGAGCAACAACAGACCGCCGACAAATAATACGCCGGTTGCGGAGTACCCTTTTATGATGTAGCGGGCGACGCCCACTATGATGACAACCCCAATAAGGAGTTCAAATACTGTTAGCATGATGGATTCCTGGTGTTCCTGTTGCCCAAAAGATATTCAGTTCAAAAGCAATTTCGAAAAAAGAAGTTATGGAATGTGCCGAATAAACGATCAGAAATTGCTGACGAAAATCAATAAACCGGCGACCTGGTTCATTCTTAACAGTGAAACACGCTGTGTAATCACATTATATCTTTTTCCCTGCGCGTTATTTTTTGAGCACAAGATGCAAAAATGAAAAAAATTTGTTAAATTATGCAACATCCGCAGGCGAGGGAAGAGGAGTGCAGGCTTTTCGTCCAGGATAACGGCGCTTTCCTGAGGAATAATTCAGCGCCGCGGGAATATATAATATCCATTTTCTGCGCGCGGGTTTGAATAATCCTGGTGTCAGGTTTTTGTCTTACAATAAAACAGGAGAAATCCTGGTTTGTTTGGGCTTTATTAACTTTATGCTTGCTACAATTTTCATATATCGACACCTCGGTCATAATAATGTGTTAAAAGTGAATAAATACGTATTTTTAATTATCGCCTTAGCCAGCCAGATGATGTTTTCAACGACGGCACAGGCCTCGTTTAGCGCGACCGTCAGTGACGCCTGGTCTACGCTGAGCAATAACGTCACGCAGACCTGGCAGAAACCGGAACATTACGATCTCTATGTTCCAGTGATTACCTGGCATGCGCGCTTTGCCTACGATCAGGAGAAGCTCGATAACTACAACGAGCGTCCTTGGGGGGCTGGGTTCGGGATGTCGCGCTGGGATGAGAACGGCAACTGGAATGGTCTGTATCTGATGGCGTTTAAGGACTCGTTCAATAAATGGGAACCGATTGCCGGTTACGGCTGGGAAAAAACCTGGCGCCCGCTGGCAGACGACAATTTTCATCTGGGGCTTGGGTATACGCTGGGGGTGACTGCGCGTGATAACTGGAACTACATCCCGCTGCCGGTTATTCTGCCGATGGCGTCGGTGGGTTACGGTCCGGCGACGTTCCAGATGACCTATATCCCAGGTACCTATAACAACGGTAACGTTTACTTTGCCTGGTTACGGTTTCAATTCTAACGATTTGACCGGTTTGTGACAAAACGTGCTCTCGGCAGCGTTATGAGTAAAAACAATGACTAACCTCTGTTGAAGTAAAAAATTAGCGACTTTTATCACTTTTTAGTTAACTTACGCTGGACAAAAGCCACCACAATTGCTGTACTGTTACTCGACACAGCATTTGTGTCGTTTTTTCATGTAAAGGTAATTTTGATGTCTAAGATTAAAGGTAACGTTAAGTGGTTTAATGAGTCCAAAGGCTTTGGTTTCATTACTCCGGAAGATGGCAGCAAAGACGTGTTCGTACACTTCTCCGCTATCCAGACCAATGGCTTCAAAACTCTGGCTGAAGGTCAGCGTGTAGAGTTTGAAATCACTAACGGTGCCAAAGGCCCTTCTGCTGCAAACGTAACCGCTCTGTAAGCATAACGTCAGTAGAATTCAAAACCCGCCATTGGCGGGTTTTTTTTCGCCATTTCACCGTGCGGCTGAGAACAGCCAGAACGCCAGCGCCGTCATGGCGAAGGAGCCGAACAGGTTAACGGCCACATTCATCAGCGCCCATCCCAGGCGTCCTTCTTGCAGCAGAAAGACCACTTCCGCAGAAAAGGTGGAGAACGTCGTCAGACCGCCGCAGAACCCCGTGGTAATCAGCAGCTTCCAGAGTGGGTCGATATGCGTCATACGGTTAAACCAGGCAAGCCCGGCGCCGATGACAAATGCGCCGAGCAGGTTGGCCGTCAGCGTACCAACAGGAATTGCGTGGTGCAGCGGGTTAAACCGCATCCCTAGTATCCAACGCAGCACGCTGCCCGTCCCTCCGCCAATAAATACAGCCAAAAGAAGTTGTAACACTACAATTTCCTGCTATCAGAATAATGAGAGAATTATCTTAGCGCTGAAGCCGCCTTCTGGCTACGGCGGGACGACAGGAGCCGATTATGCGTGTTGCAGCAGGACAATTTGTAGTGACGCCACAGTGGCGCAGGAATGCGCAGGAATGCGTTGAGCTGATGCGACGGTCGGCAGAGCAGGGCGCGTCCTTGCTGGTGCTCCCGGAAGCGTTGCTGGCGCGGGACGATAATGACCCGGATATGTCGGTCAACGCGGCACAACCGCTGACAGGCGGCTTCCTGAGCGTGCTGAGCGAGGAGAGTCGGCGTAATCGGCTTACCACGGTGTTGACCCTCCATGTGCCGACGACGGAGGGGCGTGCCGCGAATACGCTGGTGGCCCTGCGCGGCGGCGAGATTATCGCACAGTACCGGAAGCTGCACCTGTATGATGCTTTTTCCGTGCAGGAGTCCCGGCGGGTGGATGCTGGCGACCGCTTACCGCCCCTGATTGAGGTTGATGGGATGCAGGTCGGTTTGATGACCTGTTATGATTTGCGCTTCCCGGAGATGGCGCTGGCGCTGGCGTTGCAGGGGGCGGAGGTGCTGGTGCTGCCCACCGCCTGGGTGCGCGGGCCGCTTAAGGAGCATCACTGGGCGTCGCTTCTGGCGGCGCGGGCGCTGGACACCACCTGCTACATTGTCGCGGCCGGTGAATGCGGGAATAAGAATATCGGCCAGAGCCGGATAATCGATCCGCTTGGGGTCACGCTTGCGGGAGCCGGGAGTTTACCGCAGCTGATTTTTTCTGATATTAGTAAAACCTGTCTACAAGAGGTGCGCAAGCAACTGCCCGTCCTGCGTAACCGGCGTTTTGCGCCACCGCAAATGACGTGATGTATTTTTAAACAACGCTTGATTCACCTTGTTACAGATTGTTATTGTGTGCTCGCGCCAAATGTCCGTTAATTAGTTACGGTTTTAGTGGCGCATTTTGCAGCCTGTTTTCATGAAGAAGGTATCTATGGGTGAGATTAGTATTACCAAACTGCTGGTGGTTGCCGCACTGATTGTCCTGGTGTTCGGTACCAAGAAGCTGCGCACGCTGGGCGGCGACCTGGGAACCGCGATCAAGGGCTTCAAAAAAGCCATCAATGACGATGATACCAGCGCGAAGAAGAGCGCTGAAGAAGACGTCCCGGCAGAAAAGCTCTCTCATAAAGAGTAAGAGCACAGCCGGATGCGGCGTGCGGAACAATAAAAAAACCGGCCAGTTGCCGGTTTTTTTGTCGAAGTTGTAAATCAATATTTCAGACTTACTTCACTTCCATTCCTTTTGCCTGCAGATCCGCATGGTAAGAGGAGCGAACAAACGGGCCGCATGCCGCGTGGGTAAAGCCCATCGCCATCGCTTCCTCTTTCATCTCTTCAAACTCGTCAGGGCTGACGTAGCGCTGTACCGGCAGGTGGTGACGGCTCGGCTGCAGATACTGGCCGAGGGTCAGCATGGTCACGCCGTGGCGACGCAGGTCGCGCATCACCTCGATGATTTCGGCGTTGGTTTCACCTAAACCGACCATCAGACCAGACTTGGTCGGGATTTCCGGGTGCGCTTCTTTAAAACGCTCCAGCAGCTTCAGAGACCAGTTGTAGTCCGCTCCCGGGCGTACCTGGCGGTACAGACGCGGTACGTTCTCAAGGTTATGGTTAAACACGTCCGGCGGCGTGGCGGTGAGGATCTCCAGCGCACGGTCCATACGGCCGCGGAAGTCCGGCACCAGCGTTTCAATCTTAATGCTTGGACTCTTCTCGCGAATGGCGCTGATGCACTCAGCAAAGTGCTGGGCGCCGCCGTCGCGTAGATCATCACGGTCTACGGAGGTGATAACCACATAGCGCAGCGCCATGTCGGCGATAGTCTGCGCCAGCTTCTGGGGTTCGTTGGCGTCAGGCGCAACCGGACGACCGTGGGCCACATCGCAAAACGGGCAGCGACGGGTGCAGATAGCCCCGAGGATCATAAAGGTGGCTGTACCGTGGTTAAAACATTCCGCGAGGTTCGGGCAGGAGGCCTCTTCGCAAACGGAGTGTAAACCGTTTTTGCGCATCGCCGCTTTGATTCCCTGGATACGGGTTGAGTCAGCCGGAAGTTTGATTTTCATCCATTCCGGTTTTCTCAGCAGAGCTTCTCGCTCGGTAGCCACGTTTTTAACCGGGATAAGGGCCATTTTATCGGCGTCGCGGTATTTAACACCGCGTTCCATCACAATGGGTTTACTCATAGCGTGCGTGTTCCAGTTGCGAGTAACGAAGGAAAGCTTTCAAATTCAAGTAAATGTTGTATTTATCAACTATTTTTGAATTTTATGCAGGCAGTATACCATTAATCAGAGTGATAAGCAGCCTGGCCGCCCGCGAATTTGTAAACCAGTTGTTGCTTTATGTGCGCACAAGCGTTTACAGCGGGGCAAGGCCAGGCAATAGCGCGTCAAAATACCTGACGAATCGCGGCGATCACGTTTTGCAGCATCGCATCCCGCAGGCTCAGCTTGTTGTAATGCAGCGCAACGTCGACGGACTCATCGGCAATCACCGGGAAGTCGATAACCTGCAGCGGCCAGCAGCGTGAGAACAGCGAGAAGCAGCGTAAGGGCATCAGACCCAGCAGGTCGCTGTTGCCGATCAGGGCGGCGATGGTCACGAGGTTGTAGCTGCTAAAGCTAATCTGTCGCTCCGGGAAAATCTCATAGATCCGCTTACGCAGATTCGCGTGCGCGGCGCCTTCCATCATCAACAGGGTGTATTCATACTGAGCAATCGCCTCGTGCGGGGCAAAGGCCGAGAGCACCGGGTGATCCTGTCGCCCAACCAGCACCAGGCTGTCGCTGTACAGCAGATGATGTCCCAGGGTACGGGCACTGGCGATGTGGGTGTCAATGACCAGGTCGGCCTGGAACTGGCTTAGCTGGACGCTGGCGTCGGTGACGGCGATATTGCGCAGCAGGATCTGCGGAAACTGGGATCTGACGCTCTGATAGATAGCAGGCATCACTATGGCGCCAACCGTTGGCGAGGTGCCAATGGTGATCGTTCGCTGCTTATCGTAACCACCGCTCAGGTCCAGCGCGGCGAGAATGGAATCCAGACCCTGGCTGATGTACTCATGCAGATGGGTGGCATACGCCGTTGGCGTTACACCCTGGCCTTTACGAATAAACAGCGGGTCGGGGAAAATAGTGCGTAATTTTTGAATGGACTGGCTAATTGCCGACGGGGTTAAATTAAGAATTTTCGCCGCATTCACGATGCCTTTGTGAACATATACCGCCTCAAAAATTGTCAATAAATTAAGGTCGATATTGCGTAACATTCTGAAAATTTGCGGGGTATCGCTCTCCCAGCGCGAGTTTATTCTGTTTTCCGGGGGCTCTTTATATTCCACACTTACACTCCGCATTTATTCATCATATGAATAATAATTGAAAATACATTTGTTATTATTATTAATTCGAGTGTTCACCTACGGAGACTGGCATTCATATAAATATATATCAATGGGTTACGTCGTTACTTTCGACTGATCTCATGTTCCTGGGGGGTAAACGGGACGTCCTGTATAAATCGCCTGATGTTGTACACAGGCGGTGAAAAAGTATAGAAAGTCAGGATTAATGTAAAGGGGGAGGCGATGAAAGGGCGGGCGACCCGACAAAATATCAGGTCGATCCATTCTGTTTTTTAAGCGTCAATATATTGATGAGGCGGATTGTTTAGTAATGTTAAAAAATGTTCGACCAGCACGGGGGAGATATTCGCGGGTGTCGCGTCGGCATACCACTGCCGCATCTGAGCCATTTCCATTCCCGCATAGCCGCAGGGGTTGATGCGTAAAAACGGCGATAAATCCATGGCGATATTGAGCGCCAGACCGTGAAAAGAGCAGCCTTTTCGAATGCGTAAACCCAGTGAGCAAATCTTTTTATCGCCGACATACACCCCGGGCGCATCTGCCCGCGCGCGCGCATCAATGTCGTACGCCGCCAGCGTGTTGACCACGGTTTGCTCAAGCAGCGTGACCAGTTCACGCACGCCGAGTTTGCGACGTTTCAGGTTGAGCAGCACGTACATGACCTGCTGGCCTGGCCCGTGATAGGTCACCTGACCTCCGCGATCGCTCTGGATGACGGGTATATCGCCGGGTACCAGCACATGCTCGGCTTTACCGGCCTGGCCCTGGGTAAACACCGGCTGATGTTCAACCAACCAGATTTCATCTGGCGTCGACTCATCGCGGTTATCGGTGAAGTCATGCATGGCCTGGGAAACCGGCTCGTAGGGTTGCAAACCGAGCTGGCGGATAAGAATGGTGTTCAGATCCAAAACGGCATCTCCGGGGAGAAGGGGAACAATGGCTGAGGATTATATCACAGACGGGAAGCGGGTTGCCCGGCATGTGCCGGGCAACGGGGGTTACAGCACCATACGAACGATGTCGATATTGCCCAGTTCTTCGTACAGTGTTTCCACCTGTTCGATATGCGTTGCGGTAATGGTGATGGATACCGAGTGGTAATTGCCTTTGCTGCTCGGTTTTACCTGCGGGGAGTAATCACCAGGCGCATGGCGCTGTACCACTTCAACCACCTGGTCAACCAGCTCAGGCAACGCCTGCCCCATCACCTTGTAGGTGAATGGCGTAGGGAATTCAAGCAGTTCGTTAAGTTTGGTTTTCATGTCAGCTCCAGTGGATTAAAAAAACGACTCCCGCGATAAACGCGGGAGACGTGTTCAACATTGTAAGTATATTGGGATAAAGTGAGCACTTTCAAGTGTTCACTTTTTAGCCAAACCAGTGATGGAACATTAACTTAATGTAATCAATGATTTTGCCGAAGAAGTTGCCTTCAGGGATCTCCTGCAGCACCACCAGCGGGCGCTGTTCGATGGTTTTACCGTCCAACTGGAAGTTAATGGTGCCAACAACCTGGTTTTTCTGCAGCGGCGCGTGCAGTTCGGTGGTGTTCAGCACATAGCTGGCTTTCAGATCCTTCATACGACCGCGTGGGATGGTCAGGTAGACGTCCTGATCCACACCCAGGGAGGCACGATCGGTGTTGCCGAACCAGGCCGGTTCAGAGGCGAACTCTTTCCCTGCTTTCAGCGGGCTTACGGTTTCAAAGAAGCGGAAACCCCAGGTCAGCAGCTTTTTGCTTTCGGTTTCACGGCCCTTGTAGGTGCGACCACCCATCACGGCGGACACCAGACGCATCTGGCCTTCGGTCGCGGAAGCGACGAGGTTGTAGCCCGCTTTGTCGGTATGACCGGTCTTGATGCCATCGACGTTCAGGCTATTGTCCCACAGCAGACCGTTACGGTTCAGCTGGCGGATGCCGTTAAAGGTAAACTCTTTTTCACGGTAGATGGAGTATTCGTTCGGTACGTCACGGATCAACGCCTGGCCGATCATCGCCATATCGCGGGCGGAGCTGTACTGGCCATCAGCATCCAGGCCGTGAACGGTCTGGAAGTGGGTGTTTTTCAGGCCCAGCGCATTGACGTAGTTGTTCATCAGGCCGACGAACGCGTCCTGACTGCCGGCGACATAGTCGGCCATTGCTACGCAGGCGTCGTTACCCGACTGCAGGTTAATACCACGGATCAGCTGTGATACCGGCACCTGCATGCCCGGTTTGAGGAACATCAACGATGAGCCTTTGAATACCGGGTTGCCGGTGGCCCAGGCGTCGTTGCCGACGGTGACCAGATCGGAATCCTTAAATTTCCCGGCTCTCATCGCCTGGCCGATGACGTAGCTGGTCATCATTTTGGTCAGGCTGGCGGGATCACGGCGTTCGTCGGCATTTTGTTCCGCCAGAACTTTCCCTGAGTTGTAATCGATAAGGATATAAGACTCCGCATCAATTTGCGGAACGCCGGGGATCATGGTTTTGATATTCAGATCATCGGCATGCGCGGCGGAGGAGAGCACCGCAACGGACAGCGCCGTGATAAGTAAACGAGCAGAAAAAGAGGTCTTCATGGTCAGAACAACGACATCCGTGATGGAGTTAAAAAAAGTGCCTTACTATAACAAATGCTCTATGAGCAGGCATCCTGGTTTACGTACGAGAGTGTTAGCGACTTTTACATACGCAGCGCTTTCAGGATGCCCGTCCCATGCATTAGTTGGCGTGAGTAATAAACGACTGCAGCTGCGCTTCGCTTTGTAAACGCTGCTGCAGCGTGCTGGCGTCCGCCTTGTTGGCGAACGGCCCTAACTGGATACGCCAGACGGCGCCGTTTGCTGTCACGCGGCCCGGCACGGAAAACTGTTGGCTCAGGTGCTGCTGATACTGCTGCGCGCGCGCCTGATCGCTGACGGCGCCAACCTGCACCACATAGCTGCCGGAGGTCGCCGCGGCTGGAGCGGCAGCGGCAGGCGCTGCGGCGGTTTGCGCAGCAGGCGGTACAACCGGGGCGTTATCTTCCAGGACGCCGCTGGCGAGCGGCGTCGGCGCGCCCAGGAAACCGCCAGAGTTCACCGGTGCGCCGGTATTATCCTGCGGTTTGAGCGTATCGTTGCTGATGGCTTTCACATCCCCCTGAGGGGCGGAAGCCTGCGGCACCGAAGACGCGTCTCCCATACCACCGCTTAAGTCAGGGCGGGAAGGCAGCGCGTAGGTTTGTTTCGCCACCGTCGTACAGGCCATGCCGGGGCCGGAAAGCGAACCATCCTGGGCCACGATAATCGGGTCGATACGTACTTTGGTGTTATTAGAAGTGTTCAGACGATCTGCCGCCGCGCGCGAGAGTGAGATAACGCGATCGTTGCCGTAGGGGCCGCGGTCATTAATGCGCACTACCAGCATACGGCCATTCGCCAGGTTGGTGATTCGCGCGTAGCTCGGAATCGGCAGCGTAGGATGCGCCGCCGTCAACTGCACCGGGTCAAACGCCTCGCCGGAGGCGGTGAGGTTGCTGCCCGGCTCTGCATCATAGATGGCGGCAAGACCCGCCTGGCTGAAATTCGCCGGATCCTGAACAATCTTATAGTTCTTGCCGTCGCGCTGATAATCCTGATTCGCTGATGGATTCAGAGGTTCATAATGCGGATCGGCACCGCTGATTTCCACGGCGGGTCCATTACAGACCGCCGGTTTCGGCGTCGTGACAGTCTGCTGTTGACCATCATCACTTGAACACGCTACCAACAGCCCCGAGGCGATGCAGACTCCAATCCAAAGCTTGCGCATTGCGCTCCCCTTATACGCTTTTCGACAACATTTTTCTGTGGGTGTGTATCGACATCACAATACCAAACCCGGCCATCAGTACGATCAGGGCTGAGCCCCCATAGCTGACCAGCGGTAACGGTACGCCTACCACTGGCAAGATCCCACTCACCATACCAATATTTACGAAGACATAAACGAATAAAATCAACATTAAACCACCGGCCATGACGCGACCAAAGGAGGTCTGCGCCTGGGCGGCAATCCACAGTCCGCGCATGATAAGCAGCACGTACAGCGCCAGCAGTATCAGAATGCCGATAAGCCCCAGCTCTTCCGCCAGCACCGCAAAGATAAAGTCGGTGTGACGTTCTGGCAGGAATTCCAACTGCGACTGGGTGCCGTGCAGCCAGCCTTTGCCGCGCAGACCGCCGGACCC
This sequence comes from Pluralibacter sp., assembly GCF_019237635.1. GTDB lineage: Bacteria > Pseudomonadota > Gammaproteobacteria > Enterobacterales > Enterobacteriaceae > Enterobacter_B. Next base: position 19,534 of record NZ_JAFAGS010000025.1, on the reverse strand, counting down.
AATAGCTATTTTAGACTGAATAATGTGGTATCCCGCGCCGAGCGGATCTGTTTCCGGGTCCAGCAGCATCATAACGCGTTGCCGCTGATAGTCATGCATCAGGAAGAACCACAAAATGGGGATAAATGCGGCGATCAGCACCACCGCCACGCCAATCAGCCGCCAGCTTAACCCCGCAAGGAACAGGACGAACAGACCGGAAAGGGCGATGAGGATCGACGTTCCGAGGTCAGGCTGCGCCGCCACCAGCAGTGTCGGGAGGAAAATCAGCACCAGCGCAATGGCGGTGTTCTTCAGCGTCGGCGGACAGACGTCGCGGTTGATAAAGCGCGCCACCATCAGCGGCACCGCGATCTTCGCGATTTCCGAGGGCTGGAAACGCACGACACCAAGGTCGAGCCAGCGCTGCGCCCCTTTCGAGATGGCGCCGAAGGCGTCAACCGCCACCAGCAGAATAATACAGAAAATGTACAGCCATGGCGCCCACCCCTCGTAGACGCGCGGCGGGATCTGCGCCATCACCACCATGATGACCAGACCCATGGCGATCTGACCAATTTTGCGCTCCATCATGCCGATATCCTGGCCGCTGGCGCTCCAGATAACCAGGGCGCTGTAGGTCAGCAGCGCCAGCAGGATAAGCAGCATGGTGGGGTCGATGTGGATTTTGTCCCACAGCGATTTTTTGTTCGGATTATCCGTCATGATTATTGGTCCTCCGCCGCTGCGGCTGCCGGGTTTTCTGACGGCAGGTCGGTGTTGTTGTCGCCCAGCATAATGTGGTCAAGTATCTGGCGCATGATGGTACCGACAGCCGGGCCCGCGCCGCCGTTTTCCAGAATCATCGCCACGGCGACCTGGGGATTGTCGTAAGGCGCAAAGGCCGTCATCAGCTTGTGGTCACGCAGACGTTCAGCAATCTTATGCGCGTTATAGGTTTCGTTTGCTTTCAGGCCGAAGACCTGCGCGGTACCGGATTTCGCCGCAATTTTGTACGGGGCGCCAGCGAAGTATTTATGCGCGGTGCCGTTCGGGCGGTTGGCCACGCCGTACATGCCGTCTTTGGCGATTTCCCAGTAGCCGGAATGGATATCGCCGACCGGCGCTTCATGCGGCTGCACCCATGGCACCTGTTTACCTTCTTCGACGGTGCTCATCAACAGATGCGGTACTTTCACCACGCCGTCGTTAATCAGGATCATCAGCGCTTTGTTCATCTGTACCGGCGTCGCCGTCCAGTAGCCCTGGCCGATCCCCACCGGAATGGTGTCGCCCTGATACCACGGTTTCTTATAGCGTTTGAGCTTCCATTCGCGGGTCGGCATGTTGCCGGAGCGCTCTTCCGAGAGATCGATGCCGGTATAATGGCCGTAGCCAAATTTCCCCATCCACTCGGCAAGACGATCGATGCCCATGTCGTACGCCACCTGGTAGAAGAAGGTATCCGCCGATTCCTCCAGCGCTTTGGTGATGTTCAGGTGGCCGTGGCCCCATTTTTTCCAGTCGCGAAAACGTTTTTCGGAGCCGGGCAACTGCCACCAGCCGGGGTCAAATAAGCCGGTATTGCGGGTGATGACGCCCGCGCTGAGCGCGGAGACCGCCACATACGGTTTCACCGTTGATGCTGGAGGGTAAACCCCCTGCGTCGCGCGGTTGACCAGCGGCGTGTTGGGGTCGTTCAGCAGCGTCGAGTAGTCTTTGCTGGTGATGCCGTCGACGAACAGGTTCGGGTCGTAGCTTGGCATCGACACCAGCGCCAGAATCCCGCCGGTACGCGGGTCGGTCACCACGACCGCCGCACGGCTGCCGGCAAGCAGGGTTTCAATATACTGCTGTAGCTTCAGATCCAGCGTCAGGTAAATATCGTGTCCGGCCTGCGGCGGTACTTCTTTCAACTGGCGAATGACCCGACCGCGGTTGTTAACCTCAACCTCTTCGTAGCCGGTCTGGCCATGTAATATGTCTTCGTAGTAGCGCTCAATCCCAAGCTTGCCGATATCGTGCGTGGCGGCGTAGTTGGCAAGCTTGCCGTCTTTATCCAGCCGTTCAACGTCTTTATCGTTAATTTTCGATACGTAGCCGATGACGTGGGTCAGTGCGGAACCGTACGGGTAGTAACGACGCTTATAGCCTTTGACTTCCACGCCGGGGAAACGGTACTGGTTCACGGCAAAGCGCGCCACCTGCACTTCCGTCAGGTTGACTTTGACCGGGATGGAGGTAAAGCGGTGCGAGCGGGAGCGCTCTTTTTTAAAGTTGGCGATATCGTCATCGGTGAGATCGACGACGCTACGCAGGTCGTCCAGCGTCTGCTGCAGGTTATCAACTTTCTCCGGCATTAATTCAAGCTGGTAAATGGTGCGGTTCAGCGCCAGCGGTGTGCCGTTACGGTCATAAATAATGCCGCGGCTCGGGGGAATCGGCACCAGCTTGATGCGGTTCTCGTTCGAGCGCGTCTGGTAATCGGTGAAACGGACGATCTGCAGATTATAGAGGTTGGCGATCAGTACGCCGGTAAGCAGCAAAATCCCCGTAAAGGCGACCACCGCCCGGCGCACAAACAGCGCAGACTCAGCCGTATAGTCGCGAAAAGAATTCTGTAGTTTCATCCGCTGCTTAATCTAACCTGGTCATCATTACTCACGGTGATAAGGATGGTTGGTGGTAATGCTCCACGCCCGGTACAGGCTTTCTGCGACCAGCACTCGCACCAGAGGGTGGGGGAGCGTCAGCGTGGAAAGGGACCAACTTTGCTCTGCGGCGGCTTTACAGGCCGGGGATAACCCCTCCGGGCCGCCAACCAACAGGCTGACGTCGCGGCCATCCTGCTTCCAGCGTTCCAGCTCGCGAGCCAACTGCGGCGTATCCCAGGGTTTTCCCGGGATATCCAGCGTCACAATGCGATTTTTGCCCGCCGCAGTCAGCATCATTTCGCCTTCTTTCTCGAGGATGCGCTTGATATCCGCATTTTTGCCGCGCTTACCGGCGGGGACTTCCACCAGTTCGAACGGCATATCTTTCGGGAAACGGCGTAAATACTCGGTGAATCCGGTCTGAACCCAATCCGGCATTTTGGTGCCGACGGCGATGAGCTGCAGCTTCACGCATTAACCCCAGAGTTTTTCCAGCTCATACAGGCGACGGCTCTCTTCCTGCATGACGTGGACAATCACATCGCCTAAATCAACGACGACCCAGTCTGCGGCATTTTCGCCTTCCACGCCAAGCGGCATCAGGCCCGCTGCGCGGGACGCCTGTACAACGTGGTCAGCAATGGATATCACATGGCGGCTGGAGGTGCCGGTGCAGATAACCATGCAGTCGGTGATACTGGATTTACCGTGAACGTCTAAGGCAATGATGTCCTGACCTTTCAGGTCATCAATTTTGTCGATAACAAAATCCTGGAGTGCTTTACCCTGCAAGTGTATTCCCCCTGGGGTTGTGAATTAATAACAATAAACAGCCCGTCAGTATACCTGAAATGACGGTGTTGTCGGGACAAATGTCAGCCGACGGGCGCGACAGGCGGGCTATCATCCCATCCCAACGCCATGAATGCATCGCCATTTTTGTAAAACAATTTCTGTAAACCGGCGGGTGGGCGAAGTCTGGCTGCGGAGGATAGCAGTCTGTGAGGGCGTGTCAATGGTCTGAGGAGGGCTTACCCGGATAAAATCTGCGAAACCGTCATCAGCGCGTCAGCGCGCGTGATACAAGCCCTGTTGTTCAATATAGGTCAGGACCGATGCTGGCAGCATATCGGCGCAGGATTCGCCCTGTTGCAGTCGCTCGCGAATAAGGGTCGCGGAGATGTTGAACCACGGCGTTTCGGCAAGGTAAATTTTGCCCGCAGGCAGCAGGTGCAGGTCGTCTGCTGTCGAGGTGAGGTGTGCGTCGAGCCAGCGCTGATGCGTATCGTCCCTCATCATCATCGGATAACCGGGGCGACGGCAGACCAGCAGGTGCGCGTTGTCGAGAATGCTCTCGTAGTCGTGCCAGCCTGGAAAATTGATCAGCGAATCCTGGCCGATAATAAACGCCAGCGGTTGCTCCGGCCCTATCTCCTGGCGCCACTGCCGCAGCGTTTCGGCGGTATAAGAGGGGGTGTCGCGCTGTAACTCCCGCTCATCCAGTACAAACAGCGGCTTGTCGGCAATGGCCAGTTCCAGCATATGCTTGCGCTGCTCGCTGGTCGCCTCCGGCTGCGGGCGATGCGGCGGAACGTTATTCGGCACAATGATGACTTTGGACAAACCAATCAGGTTAGCCAGGGTTTCCACTGGCTTGAGGTGTCCATAATGCACCGGATCAAAGGTGCCGCCGTAAATAGCCTGCAATTGCTTCATATCAACCATCAATAAAGACATCTGCCAGCGCTTTGTGGCAAAACAACAACGAAAGACTTTCCAGCTCGGCCCAGACTGACTGGCCGTAGTCCTGCTTAAGGGTCAGCTCGGTACGCGCCAGCAGCGAGACGCACTGGCGCAGTTGATCGACGCTTAGCCGATTGAGCGCGTCGCTGACCAACGGACGACGGTTTTGCCAGACGCGGTGCTTATCAAACAGCGCGCGCAACGGTGTGTGCGCCGACTGGCGTTTTAAATTCACCAGCAGCAGCAGCTCACGTTGCAGGGTTCGCATCAGGATAACCGGTTCGCTCCCCTCCATACGCAGCTGTTGCAGAATATGCAGCGCGCGTTTGCTTTTGCCCGCCAGCAGCGCATCCAGCCAGTGGAACGGCGTGAAGTGGGCGGCATCATTGACCGCCTGCTCAACGCGCGGCAGCGTCAGCTTACCATCAGGCCACAGCAGCGACAGCCGCTCCAGCGCCTGCGCCAGCGCCAGCAGGTTGCCCTCATAGCAATAGCACAGAAGCTGGCTGGCGGCCTCATCCAGATGCAGGTTTTGCTGTTTGGCGCGCGCGGCCAGCCAACGGGGCAGTTGCGCCTGCTCCGGCGTCTGACAGCTGACCTGCACCGAACGATTGGCGAGCGCAGTAAACCAGGCCGCATTTTCCTGGGCTTTGGTCAGCTTATTGCCGCGCACGATCAGCAGCAGGTCGTCATGCAGTAGCCCGATTAACGCGCTGAGCTGTTCGTTAATGGCGGCATTTGGGCCGTTTTCAGGCAGCAGCAGCATCAGGGTCTGACGGCTGGCGAAAAGGCTTCGCTCCTGGCTCAGGGAAAACAGGGCATTCCAGTCGGTGCTGGTGTCAATGTTGGCAGTATGGTGTTCGTCGAAACCGTGAGAAGCCGCCTGTTCGCGGATGGCGTCCTGGCTTTCCTGAAGCAGAAGGGGGTCATTGCCGAGCAGCAGATACGCCGCGCGCAGCCCTTCAGAGAGCTGCGCGCGAAGTTGTTCCGGGTACAACCGAATCATCAGTTACCCAGCGTGGTGGAGACACGCGTTCCGGTCGGGGCGCTGGTGTTGCCCGTGGCCGGTTTTGCGCTCTTGTTGGCGGTGTCTTTCTCCGCCACCTTCACGCTTGGCAGCTTACGGATCAGCTGTTCTGCGGCTTTGTCATACATCTCCTGGACGATCATGTCCTGCTCCGCATCTTTTGCCAGCGCCTGCTGCGGGTTATCGAAGAAGGAACGATACACCTTGGTCTGGATCGGGTAGATGTCATGGCCCGGGATCAGGACGCTGGCATTAACGGTCAACACCATCTGGTATTCCGCCGTCTGACCGTTCTGGAACACGGACGCAGTATCTTTAGAGATACTCGCGCCGAGCAGGCGCAGCGACGGAACATCCTTATTCACCGCGCTGTATTCAACGATGTCAACACCGTTAAGACGCAGCTGGTTGCGTACCGAGCGGCTCAGCGGGCCGTTTGGATCGCCGGAGTCCAGGATCATTTTGTTCATGGAAGTCGGAACCTGCGTTGTGCTACGCAGGTGCCAACCGCATCCGGCGGTAATCAGTACCGCCAGAGATAACAACAACGTTGTCAGAATTCGCACGCTTCCTCCTGCGCTTAGCCAACGACCAGGTTAAGCAGTTTACCCGGCACGTAAATTACTTTGCGCACGGTAACGCCATCAAGATATTTTGCCACCAGGTGCTCCTGGCCTGCACGCGCGCGTACCTGTTCTTCGGTCGCATCCACCGGTACGGTGATTTTGCCGCGAACCTTGCCGTTGACCTGGACCACCACGAGGGTGCTGTTCTCCACCATCGCTTTGTCGTCGGCAACCGGCCACGGTGCGTTATCGATATCGCCTGCGCCGCCCAGGGTCTGCCACAGCGTGAAGCAGATATGCGGGGTGAACGGGTTCAGCATACGCACGACCGCCAGCAGTGCTTCCTGCAACAGCGCACGATCCTGTTCGCCGTCGGTCGGCGCTTTCGCCAGCTTGTTCATCAGCTCCATAATTGCCGCAATGGCGGTATTGAAGGTCTGACGGCGGCCGATATCATCGGTCACTTTCGCAATTGTTTTATGCACGTCGCGACGCAGCGCCTGCTGATCGTCGTTCAGCGTATCCACGTTCAGCGTCGCAACCGGGCCCAGGGTGGTGTGCTCGTAAACCAGTTTCCAGACGCGTTTCAGGAAGCGGTTCGCGCCTTCCACGCCGGATTCCTGCCATTCCAGCGTCATATCTGCCGGGGAGGCAAACATCATAAACAGACGTACGGTGTCCGCGCCGTAGCGTTCAACCATCACCTGCGGATCGATGCCGTTGTTTTTCGACTTGGACATTTTGCTCATGCCGGTATAAACCAGCTCATGTCCTTCGCCGTCTTTTGCCTTCACGATACGGCCTTTCTCGTCACGCTCAACGATGGCATCAACCGGAGAAACCCAGTTACGCTCGCCGTTTGCCCCGACGTAGTAGAACGCATCTGCCAGCACCATCCCCTGACACAGCAGTTGTTTCGCCGGTTCGTCGGAGTTGACCATACCCGCGTCGCGCATCAGCTTGTGGAAGAAGCGGAAGTAGAGCAGGTGCATAATGGCGTGTTCGATACCACCGATGTAGATGTCCACCGGCAGCCAGTAGTTGGCGGCGTCGGAGTCCAGCATGCCTTCCTGATACTGCGGGCAGGTGTAGCGCGCATAGTACCAGGAGGATTCCATGAAGGTATCGAAGGTGTCGGTTTCACGCAGCGCAGGCTGACCGTTAACGGTGGTCTTCGCCCACTGCGGATCGGCTTTGATCGGGCTGGTGATGCCGTCCATTACCACGTCTTCCGGCAGGATAACCGGCAGTTGATCTTCCGGCGTCGGCATCACGGTGCCATCTTCCAGGGTGACCATTGGGATTGGCGCGCCCCAGTAGCGCTGGCGGGAAACGCCCCAGTCGCGCAGACGGAAGTTTACCTTACGTTCGCCCACGCCAAGGGCTGTCAGCTTGTCGGCGATGGCGTTAAACGCATCGTCAAAGGCCAGACCGTCAAACTCACCGGAGTTAAACAGCACGCCTTTGTCAGTCAGCGCCTGCGCGGAAAGATCCGGCGCCGAGCCGTCAGCGGCCAGAATAACCGGCTTGATGGGGAGTGTGTATTTAGTGGCAAATTCGAAATCGCGCTGATCGTGACCCGGAACGGCCATGACTGCGCCGGTGCCGTACTCCATCAGCACGAAGTTCGCGGCCCATACCGGAATTTCTTCGCCGGTCAGCGGGTGAACCGCTTTAAAGCCGGTATCGACGCCTTTTTTCTCCATGGTCGCCATATCGGCTTCGGCCACTTTGGTGTTACGGCATTCGTCAATAAACGCCGCCAGCGTCGGGTTGCTCGCGGCGGCTTTCTGCGCCAGCGGGTGACCTGCGGCGACCGCCAGGTAAGTGGCGCCCATGAAGGTGTCCGGGCGGGTGGTGTAAACGGTCAGCGTGTTGTCGTAACCGTTAACATTAAAGGTAATTTCCACCCCTTCGGAACGACCGATCCAGTTACGCTGCATCGTTTTCACCGTGTCCGGCCAGTGATCCAGCTTATCTAAATCGTTCAGCAGTTCGTCGGCGTAGGCGGTTATCTTAATGAACCACTGCGGGATCTCTTTACGCTCGACCTTGGTATCGCAGCGCCAGCAGCAGCCGTCGATCACCTGCTCGTTCGCCAGTACGGTCAGGTCGTTCGGGCACCAGTTCACCGCAGAGGTCTTCTTGTACACCAGGCCTTTTTTATACAGCTCGGCGAAGAACTTCTGCTCCCAGCGGTAGTATTCCGGGGTACAGGTCGCCAGCTCGCGGCTCCAGTCATAGCCGAAGCCCAGCATTTTGAGCTGGTTTTTCATGTAGGCGATGTTGTCATACGTCCACGGCGCAGGCGCGGTGTTATTTTTTACCGCAGCCCCTTCCGCTGGCAGACCGAATGCGTCCCAGCCGATAGGCTGCAGCACGTTTTTACCCAGCATGCGCTGGTAACGGGCAATCACATCGCCAATGGTGTAGTTACGCACGTGGCCCATGTGTAGTCGGCCAGAAGGATAGGGAAGCATCGACAGGCAGTAGTATTTCTCTTTGCTGTTGTCTTCAGTGACTTCAAAAGTGCGCTTTTCATCCCAATGTTGCTGGACGTTCGATTCTATCTCTTCCGGGCGGTATTGCTCTTGCATGGCAGCCAGTGGTCCTGTTTTCAATACAGCTACAAACGTAGCCAATGGATGTGGTATCTCAGATCCGCATAGCATAGCCCAAACGGGCACGTCAAAACAGCCTTTCACACACTAAGCGGCGGCGAATATTTACATACTCTGTGTCCTGGCTGACAAAGCGTGAAGGAAATAAGGTCTACTATTAGAAGACGTTAACCGCCCGGGAGATGAAACAATGAACAAGGTTGCTCAATATTATCGCGAACTGGTCGCCACGCTAACGGAACGGCTGCGTCACGGCGAACGCGACATCGATGCGCTGGTGGAGCAGGCGCGCCTGCGCGTCAGCCAGACCGGGGAGTTAACGCGTACCGAAATCGAGGAGCTGACGCGGGCGGTGCGCCGCGACCTTGAGGAGTTCGCGCTGAGCTACCACGAAAGCCAGGATGAGCTCAAAGACAGCGTCTTCATGCGCGTGATTAAAGAGAGCCTCTGGCAGGAGCTGGCGGACATTACTGATAAAACCCAACTGGAATGGCGGGAGGTGTTTCAGGACCTGAACCATCACGGCGTCTACCACAGCGGCGAAGTGGTGGGGCTTGGCAACCTGGTGTGCGAGAAGTGCCATTTTCACCTGGCTATCTACTCGCCGGATATTCTGCCGCGCTGCCCGAAGTGTGGGCACGATCAGTTCCAGCGCCAGCCGTTTGAACCCTGAATGAAAAGGCCCGGTCGCTCTCCTCAATGTTGGTCTGCGTGCTGGTTGCGACAAGGTTAATGCCAGGGCACGAAAGAAACGAGATGACGGGCAGTAAAGCGTGAAGCAGCGCGCACATTGGTGCGCGCCGTGAGGATCAGTGCAGAATTTTGGCGAGGAAGTCTTTTGCGCGTTCGGATTTCGGGTTATCGAAGAAGTCGTCTTTATCCGAATCCTCAACGATTTTTCCCTCGTCCATAAAGATGACGCGGTTCGCCACTTTACGGGCGAAGCCCATTTCGTGCGTGACCACCATCATGGTCATGCCCTCGTGAGCCAGTTCGACCATCACATCCAGTACTTCGTTGATCATTTCCGGGTCGAGCGCCGAGGTGGGTTCATCAAACAGCATGGCGATCGGGTCCATACACAGCGCGCGGGCGATTGCGACACGCTGCTGCTGGCCGCCGGAAAGCTGCGCCGGGAATTTCTCTGCATGTGCCGCCAGCCCAACGCGCTCCAGCAGCTTCAGCCCTTTGGCGCGGGCGGCGGTTTTGTCGCGTTTGAGCACTTTGACTTGCGCCAGCGTCAGGTTTTCGATGATAGACAGGTGCGGGAACAGCTCGAAATGCTGGAACACCATGCCGACATGGGAGCGCAGTTTAGCCAGGTCGGTTTTTTTGTCGTTGACCTTCGTACCGTCGACGAGGATCTCGCCCTGCTGCACCGGCTCCAGGCCGTTGACGGTCTTAATCAGCGTCGATTTACCGGAACCGGATGGGCCGCACACGACCACCACTTCGCCTTTTTTGACTTCCGTGGAGCAATCGGTCAGCACCTGAAAGTGACCATACCATTTAGAAACATTTTTCAGGGAAATCATTACACTGTCCTTTTCTTCAGCCAGCTGACCAACAGCGACGCGCTTAAACTAATCACAAAATAGACGGCACCTGCGAACAGGATCATCTCAACCTGGGTACCATCACGTTCGCCGATGGTAGAGGCGGTACGGAAGAAGTCCGCAAGGCTCAGGACGTAGACCAGGGAGGTATCCTGGAACAACACGATGCCCTGAGTGAGCAGCAGCGGCACCATGGCGCGAAACGCCTGCGGTAGGATGATGAGCTGCATGGACTGCCAGTGGGTCATGCCCAGCGCCAGCGCGGCGCTGGATTGTCCGCGGGAGATGCTTTGGATCCCGGCGCGGATGATTTCCGAGTAGTAGGCCGCTTCAAACATTGAAAACGCCACCATCGCGGAAATCAGGCGAATATCCGTTTTCGGCGACAGGCCAAGCACCTGCTGCAGAAAACCGGGCACAATCAGATAGAACCACAGCAGCACCATCACCAGCGGTATCGAACGGAAGACGTTGACGTAGGTTTTGGCAAACCACGACAGCGGCAGGAAGGTCGACAGGCGCATAACCGCCAATAGCGTGCCCCAGACTATCCCGATTACGATCGCGGTCACGGTGATTTTCAATGTGATAAGCAGCCCATCAAACAGATAAGGCAGGGAGGGAATTATCGAACTCCAGTCAAAATCGTACATTATTTGCCCCCCAGGTTGCCAGGCAGGCGGACCTTACGTTCAACCAGGTTCATGACCAGCATAATCACCGCGTTGATCAGCACGTACGCCAGGGTGATGGCGGTAAACGACTCCCAGGCATGGGCCGAGTAGTCCAGCAGCTTGCCCGCCTGCGCGGCCATGTCCACCAGACCGATGGTGGAGGCGATGGCCGAGTTTTTCACCAGGTTCATCATTTCGGAGGTCATTGGCGGCACGATGACGCGATAGGCGTTCGGCAGCAGAACATAGCGGTAGGTCTGCGGCAGGGTTAAGCCCATCGCCAGACCGGCGTTTTTCTGTCCACGCGGCAGCGACTGTATGGCGGCGCGTACCTGTTCGCAGACGCGAGCGGCGGTAAACAGGCCCAGACACAGCATCGAGGAGACGAAAAACTGAATATTCGGATCGAGTTCGGATTTAAACCAGGTACCGATGTTCGTGGGCAGCAGTTCCGGGATAACCAGATACCAGGTAAAGAACTGCACGATAAGCGGGACGTTACGAAACAGTTCAACGTACAGCGTGCCGATACCGGAGAGAAGGCGGTTGGGTACGGTACGCAGAATGCCGAACAGTGAGCCGACGAAGAAAGCGATAATCCAGGCGGTAATCGACAGCGCGACGGTGACCTGGAAACCACTCCACAGCCAGCCGAGGTAGGTGGTGTTGCCGAACGGGGCCTGTTGCAGGAAGATTCCCCAGTTCCAGTCTATTGACATAAATCTACTCCGAAAAAAAAGGGTAGCAGCGCTACCCTCGAAGATTAATCAGGAGGCTGTTTTATTCGCGTAGCGTGGGGAACGACCACGCTGCGTATAGTCTGTCCGTGCTTCCTGATAATCGTGAGGGCAGGAGGTCCCGCCCCTCATTGTTTTAATTAGTTAAGCGCTTTATCGTTCGGTGCTTTAAACAGAGCCTTCATGTCTTCCGACAGTTCAAAGTTCATGTTCAGGTTTTTCGGAGGAATGGGGTTCTTAAACCATTTGTCGAACCACTTCTCGGCTTCCCCGGAGGTTTGCGCCTGAGCAATGGTGTCATCCATCAGCTTTTTGAACTCAGGGTCATTTTTACGCAGCATGCAGCCATAGGCTTCTTTGGACTGCGGCGTGCCGACGATAACCCAGTCATCCGGCTTCTTCGCTTTGGCGCGTTCGCCGGCCAGCAGCGCATCATCCATCATAAAGGCCACGGCGCGGCCGCTTTCCAGCGTGCGGAAAGAGTCGCCGTGGTCCTTCGCGCTGATGATGCGCATGTTCATTTGCTTCTCGTCATTCAGCTTATGCAGCAGAACTTCAGAGGTGGTGCCGGAAGTGACGACCACGGTTTTGTCTTTCAGGTCCGGGAAGTCTTTAATCGGGCTGTCTTTTTTCACCAGCAGGCGGGTGCCGATGATGAAGATAGTGTCAGAGAAAGACGCCTGCTGCTGACGCTCAAGGTTGTTGGTGGTGGAGCCGCATTCGAAGTCAAAGGTGCCGTTTTGCAACAGCGGAATACGGTTTTGCGAGGTCACTGGCAGAAGTTTGACCTGTAGATCCGGCTTGTTGAGCTTTTTCTTCACCGCGTCAACGATAGCGTTGGAGTAATCCTGAGAATAACCGACGACCTTTTGCTGGTTGTCATAGTATGAGAACGGGACTGAGGACTCACGGTGGCCGACCACAATAACGCCGTTTTTGGCTACTTTATCCAGCGTGCTCTGTCCGGCTGCGGGTGCGGTGTCATCAGCATGAGCAAGCCCGGCGGACATTCCCATCACCAGCATTGCTGCGGCCAGTTTACGTAATTGCATATCCAACTCCTTTTATCGTCAGCGCCAGGTAACGTGACGCATCGATACCCATTGTGAATGTTGTGTTGTTATTGCCTGCAACTTTTTCGTGCAGTGTCTGTTAAGCCTGTTTGTTAGCATTTAGTTTGGCTTAATGTAAAGATTTTGCTGCGTTATTGTTTATTTTTGCGAAGCGCGCCGCACCAATTGAAGGCAAAAATCCCTCATTGCACCTGAAAGGTGCTACCGGTGAAACAGGGTGGTGCAACAAGGTTGCATCGTTGCGGGGTTCGCGATAACCGTAAGGGAATAAAGCAATTGACGTGCCAGAACTGGCGTCTGGCGAAGGAGATATTCCCTCTCCTGCGGGAGAGGGAATGGGGAAGGTTACTTGCGGCGCTGGCGCAGACTCATGACCAGCGCGCCGAAGCCCAGCAGCACGGTCAGCGCCCACAGCGGCCAGTTGCCGGTGCGCGCGTACGGCGTCAGGCCAGTCGTCGGGGTGACTTTTGTCGTCAGCACGTCGCGCGTGAACTGCGGGATCATTGCCTGAACGTCGCCCTGTGGCCCAATCACGGCGGTAATGCCGTTGTTGGTGCTGCGCAGCAGCGGTCGCGCCAGCTCCAGCGCGCGCATCCGCGCCATCTGGAAGTGCTGCCACGGACCTATCGATTTACCGAACCAGGCGTCGTTCGAAATGGTCAGCAGGAAGTCGGTATCCGGGCGGAAGTTGTCGCGCACCTGCTCGCCGAGAATGATTTCGTAGCAGATGGCGGCCGTCAGCTTCAGGTTATGCGCAGAGAGCTGCGGCTGGATGTAAGCGCCGCGACTGAACGACGACATCGGCAGGTCGAAGAACGGCGCCAGCGGGCGCAGAATCGACTCCAACGGGACAAACTCGCCAAACGGCACCAGATGGTTTTTGTCGTAGCGGTTGGTGGAGTTGTAGCTGTAGGGATTGTCTTTACCCAGCGTGATGATGGTGTTGTAGGTGTCGTAGCGGTTCTGGGCGTTAAGCCGTGCGTCCACAATCCCGGTAATCAGCGAGCTGTCTTTCGCGCGCAGCATATTGTCCATCATGCTGAGCAGCGGCTGTTGGTTGATTTCAAGGTCGGGAATAGCCGACTCCGGCCAGATAATCAGCTGTGACGATCCCATCACCTTTTCGGTGGCGTCGAGATAAATCTTCAGCGTATTAATAAGCTCTTTTTCGTCCCACTTCAGCGACTGCGGGATGTCGCCCTGTACCATCGACACCTGGGTGGCGCGCTCCGGCAACGGCTGGTACCACTGGATGTAGCGCAGCGGGAACGGCAGGGCGAACAGCACCAGCGCGGCTGCCAGCGGGCGCCAGTTGCGCTGCAGCGCCGCCAGCACCAGCAGGCCGCTGACGATCATCAGCAGGAAGTTAATCGCCTCGACGCCCATTACCGGCGCCAGACCCTTCAGCGGGCCGTCAATCTGGCTGTAACCGAACTGCAACCACGGGAAGCCGGTGAGCACCCAGCCGCGTAAAAACTCGGTTATCTGCCAGACGACCGGCGCGGCGAGCGCCACGCGCACCCAGCTCGTTTTCGGCCACAGGCGGCTCAGCACCCCGGCGAACAGGCCGGTATAGAGCGAGAGATACGCGGCCAGCAGCACGACAAGGAACACGTTGACCGGTCCCGGCATGCCGCCGAACTGAGAGATACTGACATAGACCCAGTTAATACCGGTACCGAACAGGCCCATTCCCCAGAAAAAACCAATCCAGGCGCTTTGCAGAGGACGGCGATTCAGGGTTAAGCCCTGCAGGCCCATCAGCGAGATAATCGCGGCAGGCCAGACGTCGTAAGGGGAAAATGCCAGCGTACCGCTGGCGCCGAAAAGTAGCGCCAGCAACAAGCGCACGCGCTGGCGTTCAATGAGAGAGGCAAATGCCATGTAGATTTGTCGTCCCGTTTAATTAATCTTCCAGTTTCGGTTGTGGCGCGTCATCCGGAAGTTTGACATGAACCTGGATAATACGACGACTGTCGGCCATCGCAACTTTGAACTGGTAACCGTCGATGTCAATGAACTCACCGCGGGCAGGCAGATGACCGAACGCCTGCATGACCAGACCGCCGATGGTATCGACCTCTTCATCGCTGAAGTGGGTGCCAAAGGCGTCGTTGAAGTCTTCAATCGGTGCCAGCGCGCGCACCGTCCAGGTGTGGCGACTTAGCTGACGAAAATCGATATCGTCTTCTTCATCGTATTCATCTTCAATTTCGCCGACGATCAGTTCGAGGATGTCTTCAATGGTCACCAGACCCGAGACGCCGCCAAATTCGTCAATCACAATCGCCATATGGTAGCGCTGGGAGCGGAACTCTTTCAGCATGCGATCGACACGCTTACTTTCCGGCACCACCACCGCCTGGCGCAACACTTTTTCCATGCTGAAGGCGTCGGCATCGCTGCGCATAAACGGCAGCAGATCTTTGGCCATCAGAATCCCTTCAATATGATCTTTGTCTTCGCTGATCACCGGAAAACGCGAATGCGCGGAGTCAATAATGACGTCGAGGCACTCGTCCAGGGTTTGGTTGCGTTTCAGGGTAATCATTTGAGAGCGGGGGATCATGATGTCGCGGACGCGTTGGTCAGCGATATCCATTACCCCTTCGAGCATGTCGCGCGTATCTTCATCGATAAGATCGTTCTGCCCGGAATCACGGATCAGCGCCAGCAGTTCGTCACGGTTTTTGGGTTCGCCGTGGAACAGTTGGCTCAGTAACAGGGAAAAGAATCCCTTTTTGCTGTGTAAAGTGTCGCTACTGTGTGAATTGTCGTCGCTCATGGCGTCGTATGGGGTCTCATGTTAGTGAATGGTTCGCCGCCGCGCGTAAACTCAGCGCCAGACGGCATTTTATGTCGTTACGGCAGCGGGCTGCCGTACGAACTATTCTTTCTCGGCAATGTACGGATCATCATAGCCCAGAGCAAGCATTATCTCTGTTTCCAGACTTTCCATCTCTTCGGCTTCGTCATCTTCAATGTGGTCGTAACCCAACAGATGCAGACTGCCGTGAACCACCATATGCGCCCAGTGCGCCTCCAGGGGTTTGCCCTGTTCTTCGGCTTCGCGCTCCACCACCTGGCGGCAAATGATGAGATCCCCCAGCAGCGGCATCTCCATGCCCGGCGGAGCCTCAAACGGGAAGGAGAGCACGTTGGTCGACTTGTCCTTACCGCGGTAGGTCAGGTTTAGCTCGTGGCTCTCGGCGTCATCCACCAAACGAATGGTGACTTCCGACTCTTCCTGGAACTGCGGAATAACGGCATCCAGCCAGCGCTGAAACTGCGCCTCCTGCGGCAGACCGGCCTCGTTTTCACACGCCAGCTGTAAATCTAAAATCACGGCACTCATTTTTGCTCCTGCATCGCCTGGGCTTCGCGTTTACGCTCGGCGGCCTGTTCCGCTTTACGTTTTTGTTCCGCTTCTTCCCACGCCTCATAGGCGGTCACGATACGGGCAACGACCGGATGGCGTACCACGTCTTCGCTGTGGAAGAAGTTAAAGCTGATTTCGTCCACCTCCGCCAGCACTTCAATGGCGTGGCGCAGGCCAGACTTGGTATTGCGCGGCAGATCTATCTGCGTCACGTCGCCGGTGATCACCGCTTTCGAGTTAAAGCCGATACGGGTCAGGAACATCTTCATCTGCTCAATGGTGGTGTTCTGGCTCTCATCCAGGATGATAAAGGCGTCGTTCAGCGTACGGCCACGCATATAGGCAAGCGGCGCCACTTCGATAACGTTACGCTCGATAAGCTTCTCGACCTTCTCAAAGCCCAGCATTTCGAACAGCGCGTCATACAGCGGGCGCAGATATGGGTCGACTTTCTGACTGAGATCGCCTGGCAGGAAGCCGAGCTTTTCCCCCGCTTCCACTGCCGGACGGGTCAGCAGGATACGACGAATTTCCTGGCGCTCAAGGGCATCCACGGCGGCTGCGACGGCGAGGTAGGTTTTCCCCGTTCCCGCCGGGCCCACGCCGAAAGTGATGTCGTGATCGAGGATATTGGCGATGTACTGCGCCTGGTTCGGCGTACGCGGCTTAATCACCCCGCGCTTGGTTTTGATGTTGATGGCTTTACCGTAATCCGGTACGCTCTCGGCGCTTTGCTCCAGCACCCGGGCCTCTTTAATCGCCAGATGGATCTGTTCCGGCTCGATATCCTGAATCTGCCCGCGCAGCGGGGCGGTATCGACATACAGACGACGCAGAATATCGGCGGCGGCAACCACGCAAATGGCGCGTCCGGTAAGTTTGAAGTGATTATCGCGGCGGTTGATTTCGATGCCCAGGCGTCGTTCCAGATGCTTGATATTGTCATCGAAGGGGCCGCAAAGGCTCAACAGACGTTCGTTATCTGCTGGTTCAAGAGTGAGTTCACGGGTATCTATGTTCAAACTGTTCCTCGTATATGTGTCGTGCCAGAGGGCGCTGCGAGTCATCGTCCATATCGAAATTATTTACTGCACAGGATAAAGGCGCAAGCATTGCTGTGGATATGGGGACAGGGAAGGGAAATACAAGGGCCTGCCCGTAGGGCAGGCCGCAGGGATTAAGGCTGGAAGTGTCCAACGCCGAGGTCGTTCTCTTTACGGGTGCGGGCAATCACCGATTCCGGCGATTCCACGACGCGCAGGCCCATCTCTTCCTCTGTGCGCACCAGCTTGCCGCGCAGGGAGTTCGGGTAGACGTCGACGATTTCGACATCGACGAATTTCCCGATCATATCCGGGGTGCCTTCAAAGTTCACCACGCGGTTGTTCTCAGTGCGTCCCGACAGCTCCATGATGCTCTTGCGGGAGGTGCCTTCCACCAGGATGCGCTGGGTGGTGCCGAGCATGCGGCGGCTCCAGGCCATCGCCTGCTGATTGATGCGTTCCTGCAGGATATACAGGCGCTGTTTTTTCTCCTCTTCAGGGACATCGTCGACCATATCGGCCGCTGGCGTGCCCGGACGTGCGGAGAAGATAAAGCTGTAGCTCATGTCGAAGTTAACGTCGGCAATCAGCTTCATCGTGCGCTCGAAGTCATCAGTGGTTTCACCCGGGAAACCGACGATAAAGTCGGAGCTAATCTGAATGTCCGGGCGCGCTTCGCGCAGTTTACGGATGATAGCCTTATATTCCAGCGCGGTATGGGTACGCCCCATCAGGTTCAGCACGCGGTCGGAGCCGCTCTGCACCGGCAGGTGCAGGAAGCTCACCAGCTCCGGCGTATCGCGGTACACCTCGATGATGTCATCAGTGAACTCAATCGGATGGCTGGTGGTGAAGCGGACACGGTCAATACCGTCGATGGCGGCAACCAGACGCAGCAGGTCGGCGAAGGAGCCGGTAGTGCCGTCGTAGTTTTCGCCGCGCCAGGCGTTGACGTTCTGCCCCAGCAGGTTGACTTCACGGACGCCCTGCGCCGCCAGTTGGGCGATTTCAAACAGAATATCGTCGCTCGGACGGCTGACTTCCTCGCCACGGGTATACGGAACGACGCAGTAGGTGCAGTATTTGTTGCAGCCTTCCATGATGGAGACGAACGCCGTTGGACCATCTGCGCGGGGTTCCGGCAGGCGGTCAAATTTTTCGATTTCCGGGAAGCTGATGTCCACGACCGGGCTGCGGTTGCCGCGCACGGCGTTGATCATCTCCGGCAGGCGGTGCAGGGTTTGCGGCCCGAAAATAATATCGACATAGTGGGCGCGGCTTCGGATATGGTCGCCTTCCTGGGAAGCAACGCAGCCGCCAACGCCGATAATCAGGTCCGGATTTTTCTCTTTTAACAGCTTCCAGCGACCCAACTGATGGAAGACTTTCTCCTGGGCCTTTTCACGGATTGAGCAGGTATTAAGCAGCAGCACATCCGCTTCTTCTGCGACCTCGGTCAATTGATAGCCGTGGGTGGCATCCAGCAGATCGGCCATCTTTGATGAATCGTATTCGTTCATCTGACAGCCCCAGGTTTTAATGTGGAGTTTTTTTGTCATCGACTTGCTCATGCTCAGGAATGCAGGGCGCGTATTGTAATGCTTTGGTCGTGTGCTGACCAGCCTCACCTGAAAGGGGAAAAATCCGGTAAACTTAAGGGATTCAGGTTTAAGGACAATTCACCATGAGCATGCAACAAACGGATATCGCCGTGGTCGGCGGAGGAATGGTCGGTGGCGCGCTGGCGCTGGGGCTTGCCCAACACGGATTTTCGGTGACGGTCATTGAACATCAGGCGCCGCCTGCGTTCTTTGCTGCCGCGCCGCCGGATGTGCGTATTTCCGCCATTAGCGCCTCGTCGGTTGGCCTGCTGCGCGGTCTTGGCGTCTGGGATTCGGTGCTGGCGATGCGCGCGCATCGCTATCGTCGGCTGGAGACCTGGGAGTGGGAAAATGCCCATGTGGTGTTTGATGCCGCTGAGCTGAAGCTGCCGGAGCTTGGCTATATGGTGGAGAACAACGTGCTGCAGCTCGCCCTGTGGCAGGCGCTGGCGGACCATGATCGAGTGACCTTAACGGTGGCGACGCCGCTTACCGCCATGGAGGCGGTAGAGCAGGGGCATCTGCTGCGCTTTAGCAACGGCGACACGCTGAAGGCAGGTCTGGTGGTCGGCGCCGACGGGGCTAATTCTCAGGTAAGACAGTGGGCGGGGATCGGCGTTCACGCCTGGCAATATCAGCAGTCCTGCATGCTGATCACCGTGAAATGCGAAGATGAGCCTGGCGACAGCACCTGGCAGCAGTTTACGCCGGACGGGCCGCGGGCGTTTTTACCCCTGTTCGACGACTGGGCGTCGCTGGTGTGGTATGACGCGCCAGCGCGCATTCGTAAGCTCCAGTCGCTGCCGCTCCCGCAGCTTGAAGAAGAGGTGGCCCGGGCGTTTCCACCGCGGCTTGGTCGCGTTACGCCGCTGGCTGCAGGC
>NZ_JAFAGS010000077.1 GCF_019237635.1 Pluralibacter sp. | reverse complement strand
ATTTATCTTCCTGACAAAACAGCCACCCAACCCTTGAATACCGTATGCACCTGCTTTATCCATAGGTTCACCGCTGGCGATGTAGCCGGCGATCTCCTCGTCTGACAATACTCTGAACGTCACATCTGTCATCACCAGGCAGTCGATGACCTGCTGCCTGTCTGCCAGCGCCACTGCGGTCATCACCTGATGCGTTTGCCCAGAAAGCTGGCGCAGCATCACCGCGGCATGCGCCGCGTCGCGCGGCTTTTCCAGCACTTCGCCATTCAGCACCACAATCGTATCCGCTCCCAGCACTGGCAGGTCGCGCGCGGCCATGGCGACGCCCGCCTGCGCCTTTTCGCGCGCCAGTCGGGCGACATAGTGCGGCGCGCTCTCCTGCGGCTGGCGTTGTTCTTCAATACCGGGCACCAGACGTTCAAACGTAACGCCCAGTTGGGTCAGCAACTCCTGACGACGGGGAGAGCCGGAAGCAAGATACAGCATAGTCATAGAAACCTTTATTGCTTATTGCACCGCGAATTGCTGGCGAATTTTCCGCATCAACAGGAACAACCAGGGCCAGAGTACGCCGTTCACTACACTACTCCAGAACACTTCCGGTCGGAAAGAGACGTTGATCACTAAAAACTCTGCCCAGAAAACAACGACATCCACCGCCAGCGACAGCATCATGACCACCAGCGCCTGTTGCCAAAGCGCCAGATTGCGGAACAACTGATACTTGAGCGCCACCAGGTACGCAATAATGCTAAGCGACAGAGCGCGGACGCCGAGCGTTGAACCACTGATCAGATCCAGTATGGCACCCATGATAAAACCTGTGCCGACATTGACCCGATGCGGTAGCGCCAGAATCCAGTAAAGCAGGATCAACAACACCCAGTTTGGCCGGAAGACGATTAGCGAATCCGGCCAGGGCATCACTTGCAGCAAAAGCGCTATCAGAAACGAAAGCCAGATGACCCAACGTCCCTGGCTACGGTAGCTCGACACTATTGCCCTCCTGGAGGAGGCGTTTGCGGCAAAGCATCCGGCGAAGGTTGCGTCATCCCGGTCGCAGGCGCGGGCACGGGAGCCGGAGGCCCCATGGTATCAACCGGCGGCAATACCTGCGGCATCATCTGCATCAGGCGTTCGTTGGCTACACGATGTACTTCTTCCGGCGTCATGGGGTTGCTGCCGTTACGATCGGCGCCCCACAGCAGCAGCAGATAGCGCAGACGCTGCAACCCGGCGGTCGGACGAGCCTGAATCACCGTATACGCGCGCTGGGTATCCAGCTTCACGGAAGAGACCACCGCAACCGGATATCCTTCCGGGAAACGGCCGCCAAGGCCGGAGGTCACCAGCACATCGCCGACGCGAATATCGGTGTTGGCTGGCAGATGCTCCAACTGCAGATCGTCCGTGCAGCCGTTACCCGCCGCAATCACGCGGATATCGTTACGCAGCACCTGAATCGGCAGCGCATGGGTGGCATCGCATATCAGCAGCACGCGGCTGGTGAGTTTAGCCACCGCGACCACCTGACCGACGACGCCTTTGTCGCTGATCACCGGCTGGCCTTCGTAAACGCCGTTCACGCTCCCTTTGTCGATAACAACCTGATCGCTGTAAGGATCGTTAACGGTTGAAATCACCTGGGTGACCATTTTCTGCTCGTCCTGACGCAACGGCGATCCTAAAAGCTCGCGCAGACGGGCATTTTCCTGCTTGTACTGCCCCAACATCAGAAGATCGCTGTTTTTCAGCAGCAGTTCCTGACGCAGCGCGCGGTTTTCCAGCTCAAGCTGATCGCGAGACGCGAGCGTTTGCGAGATGCTGTCCAGTAATTCACGGGGGCCGTTAGAAACAAAATAGAAAGGACTGACGGCGGTATCCATGTACGTTCGGATTTGGCTGAACGTACCGAGGCGGCTGTCGGCGATAATGACGCCAAGCGCCACCAGCACCGCCAGAATAAGGCGAATCTGTAGCGACGGGCCACGGCTAAAAATGGGCTTCATAGGCTATGCGTATTCTCGTGTCAGTGAAATCAAGGGGCAGCGGTATCGCTACCCCAGACTTCAGGCTGACTACTCTTCGCTGAACAAGTCGCCGCCGTGCATGTCGATCATTTCCAGCGCCTTGCCGCCGCCACGCGCGACACAGGTCAGTGGATCTTCTGCAACTACGACAGGAATTCCTGTCTCTTCCATTAACAGGCGGTCGAGGTTACGCAGCAGCGCACCACCACCGGTCAGAACCATACCGCGCTCGGAAATATCGGATGCCAGCTCCGGCGGGCACTGTTCCAGCGCAACCATCACCGCGCTAACGATACCCGTCAGCGGCTCCTGCAGTGCTTCCAGGATTTCGTTCGAGTTCAGGGTGAAGCCACGCGGCACGCCCTCAGCCAGGTTACGACCACGAACTTCGATTTCGCGCACTTCGTCGCCCGGGTAAGCAGAACCGATTTCGTGTTTGATACGCTCAGCGGTCGCTTCACCAATCAGGGAGCCGTAGTTACGGCGAACGTAATTGATGATAGCTTCGTCGAAACGGTCGCCGCCGATACGGACAGAGGAGGAATACACCACGCCGTTCAGGGAGATAACCGCCACTTCAGTGGTGCCACCACCGATATCCACAACCATAGAACCGGTCGCTTCAGACACCGGCAGACCGGCGCCGATAGCTGCCGCCATCGGTTCTTCAATCAGGAAAACCTCTCGAGCACCTGCGCCCTGAGCAGATTCACGGATCGCACGGCGTTCAACCTGGGTGGCGCCAACCGGCACACAAACCAGTACGCGCGGGCTTGGACGCATGAAGCTGTTGCTGTGCACCTGCTTAATAAAGTGCTGCAGCATTTTCTCCGTAACGAAGAAGTCAGCAATAACGCCGTCTTTCATCGGACGAATAGCTGCGATATTACCCGGTGTACGGCCGAGCATCTGTTTAGCGTCATGACCGACCGCAGCCACGCTTTTCGGCGAACCGGCACGATCCTGGCGAATGGCCACAACAGAAGGCTCATTCAGTACGATGCCTTGTCCTTTCACGTAAATGAGGGTATTCGCGGTACCCAGGTCAATGGACAGGTCATTGGAAAACATGCCACGAAATTTTTTCAACATACTAAGGGATAATCCTGAAAGCTGGGGCGGAAAACAAAATCCGCTTACTTTACCAACCACACGCAGCAGCGACAAGGCGCAAAAATCATCTGCTACGGTGAAAATTAGTGCAGTTCGTTTCCTTTGTTACAAATTCGACCTGACACCGTCAGGATCGCAGCGCTCCTCGCTGACATTGCAACCTGTCAAAGGACGATCACCGTCGTTTCGCTCGAATCGCCAGACGGGCAGACATGCACATCCCGTGGAGAAACAGCGCGCGTTATTCTACGTGAATTCACATTAAACGGCAGGTCAAACAGAGTATCTTTGCGAATATTTTTTCACGTTGGTGTCAAGTGGTTGTGATGCGGCAAAAAAATCGCCCTGACCACCAGAGACACCGCACTCAGTCAGCACCTGCCATTCGTTTCGACTACGTAAACCGGTGGCGAAAACCCGGGTCGGAGTGCCTTTACAAGCCTCGACCAGACTTTGTACCAGTAGTTGGTTTTCACTACGTTTCTCAATATTACGGACCAACCCCGGATGGAGCTTGATGATCTCCACCGTCAGCTGTTTGATCCAGCCTGTCCCGACCAGCGTGAAACCCGCCTGGATCACGGCGACTCTCACCCCTAACGCATTCACCAAACGCATCACGGGCTGTAAACGGCTGATATGTTGACAAACATCGGCCTCTGCAAGTTCAAAAATAATCCGTTTACGCTGCGATTTTTCACACTGCATTAACGTATCACGCAGCCAGCGCTGGAAGCGAGGACGAATCAACGCTTCTACCGTCACCTGTAGCGCCAGGTTTTCCTCCGGCCACCATTTAAGGAACGGCAGCAGGCGGGTGATTTGCAGGCGGTCGTACTCTTCGGCCAGGCCGAACTCCAGCACCATCGGCATATACTCCGCCGCGCTGACCTCTTCTTTGCCGTCAAAAATGCGACACATCAGTTGACGGTGGTGGACATGCCCATCCCGCATGACGGCAGGTTTCTGATAAAAACGCGGACCGCCACGGCTCAACATCTGTTCGATAAGCGTACGCCAGCGCACATTGCCGCGCCCCTTCTCGGGTAAGGTATCGTCGTACACGGCCCAGCTGTTGCTGCCCTGCAGGACCGCGTTACGCACAGCGGCTTCGGCATGCTCCATGACCTGTTCGGTGGTCTGCCCGCCGCGCCAGGCGCAGATGCCGATATGCATCATGTCGTCGTGGTCGAGAATTTTGCTGGCGGGGAGCGCATCCAGCGCTTTAAGCAACTGGCTTGCGATACTGTCGGCCTCTTTTAAGGTGCGATGAGGTAGCAATACCGCGAAATCGCTGCGGTGGTAGCGTGCCAGCAGCGCGCCGGGGTAGCGCATCATAAAGGTCGAGAGCAAATTAATGATGGTAAAGAAATGTTCTTCAGCGGCCGTTCGTCCCCAGTTGTCACGGACCAGGTCGAACTCCGGCAGACGAATCAGCATCACAATGCCATGCGCCCCGACCTTTTCCGGATCCTCAAGCAAGGTCGCCAGTTGGTTATCAAAGAATACGCGGTTGTTCAGGCCCGTTTTGGTGTCCTGCGCGGCGTAGGAGCGGATCAGCGTGTCCATCCGGCTGCGCTGCTCGCTGGCGAACTGAATTTCAGACAGCAACGTATCCAGCGCGCTGCTGGTACGGGCTGGCCACTCATGCACGTTGCCCCGAACCTGGTTGCCGCGCTCACCGTTAAGAATTCGCGTTGAGCGCAATTCCAGCAACTCCTGGCCGGAAAGCTGATTACGCAGCCAACGCATCGAAAAGAAGATGACCAGCACCATAAAGCCGATGGCGACCGTCAGCGGTGCGGTGGTTAACAGCGAATGGAAATAGTTCACCATCGGATCCTGGTACACCATATGGACGGTCATACCAGGATGTTTTATCAACGGGACAGAGACTTCACGGTATTGATAGCTGCTGCCCATCGGCCGATAACTGCTGGTGCGCGAATGGCTGAATACGGTTTTGTGGTTGACGACCACATCCATGCGGACGATATCAACAGGCATCAACAGCTCGTCCAGTTGGCTGTCGATTTTATC
>NZ_JAFAGS010000181.1 GCF_019237635.1 Pluralibacter sp. | reverse complement strand
CAGGAGGTCCCAATGCTGCGATGGCAACCCGGAGCTACCCTGCTCACAGATTTCGATATAAAGATTGGCCGGTTATCGGCAAGCGTACGAAAGAAGACCCTGACCCAGTCCGACATCGAACACGCCTGCAGTGATGCTGATGACGCTGTGTACCGGATGATGAGGAAAGACCAACATGACCAGAGAAAACGATCTGCTAACAGACGCTGAACTGATTGAGTTTACCGGCTATCAGAAACCCTCCAAACAACGGGAAATATTAGACCGTGGCGGCGTCTCGTACATCCCTGACCGGGAAGGTCGCCCAATGGTAACCTGGACACATATCAACGCCGTACTGAACGGTCAGATCACCGTGCAACCAAGTACAGAAGCGAAACCTGATTTCGGAGCTATTTAAATGGGTCGCAGAAGAAAGGATCCGGGTGATAACAGGCTCCCCCCGCGCGTATCAAAAACCAAGACACGTTACTACTACAAACCCACGTCTCGGGAAACCGTGACGCTGGGACCAATCACCATAACCATGTCAGCGTTATGGAAACGGTACGAGGAAGAACGGCGCAATTACTCAGATGTGATGACGTTCGAAAAGCTCTGGGGAATGTTTCTCAAAAGTGCCTACTACACTGAGCTTGCAATACGAACCCAGCGCGATTACCTGCAACATCAGAAAAAACTACTCTCCGTATTCGGTAAAGTTAAAGCTGACTTAATCAAACCGGAAGACGTGCGTCAGTTTATGGATCGACGCGGCCTACAGAGTAAGAATCAGGCCAACCAGGAAATGAGCAGCATGTCGCGTGTTTACCGTTGGGGATATGAGCGCGGCTACGTTAAAGGAAATCCGTGCGCCGGCGTCAGCAAATTCTCTCTCAAGGCTCGCGAACAATACATCACTGACGAAGACTACCTGGAAATTTATAAACATGCAGATAACGTCGTCAGAGCGGCGATGGAAATTTCTTACCTGTGCGCCGCCAGGCAAGCTGATGTACTAACGCTGCGTTGGATGCAGATTTCTGACAAGGGGATATATATCCAGCAGGGTAAGACCGGGAAAAAGCAGATCAAGGCCTGGACGCCTCGCCTGCGTGAAGCGTTGGAAACAGCACAGACAGAATGCCCAAGACTTTCATCTGACGCGCTGGTCCTCTACAACAGCGATCGTGGCCAGTTCATTCGTAAGACGTTCAATAATCGCTGGCTAAAGGCAGTGCGCGCAGCACAAAGCGAACTCAATCGGCAACTGGATTACACGTTTCACGATATTAAGGCAAAGGCCATTTCAGATTTTGAAGGGAGCAGCAGGGATAAACAGATATTCAGCGGTCACAAGACAGAAAGCCAGGTACTTATCTATGACAGGAAGGTACAAATTAGCCCTAGCCTAGACAAGCCTTTAATTAATAAAATCACTTAAGCAATTGAGTCATAAACATATCGATGAAATAATGAAAACGTGAAATCAAAGAAGGATGAAATTTAAATATATATACACCTAAAGAAATCATAACTGGCAAAGCAGAAATAATCAGTAAAAATACCATCGCAACATCTAACCCCCTAGCCTGAGAATAGAGGTTCTCTTTATGTTTTGAAATTAACTCTGCAAGTTCCCCGCTCCGCTGAGCTTTTGTATGGCTAAACAAAGCATCTATTGAATCCATGATGGATTTAAGTACTTTTTTTTGGTCGTAAATAGTAAGTGCAATTAACAGGGATGTTATTGCAACACCTAACAAGGCTAATATGCTTTCAAATTTATCTACTTTTAAAATAGCTACAGCCACGGCAAAAGAAATTGGAAGCCCGAACAACTTACCAGATATAGACGAAAGAGTCCCTGAAATCTTTGAAGAAACAGTCATGTAATTTTCAGCTGCTTCTTTTTTCTGTTTCAAAAATGAAAAGTTAGTTAAATAACATTCAAAATTCCCATAATATGTTTCTTTCAATAACTCCCACTGTTCAATCAGAAAATTAAATTTATCCTGGCTCTCATCTACGTCTTTAAGCACCTCAATAATTGACACTCTAAACATAGCTTGTTTTTCTTGAATGTGAGCATTATCTATTCCATTCTCCTTTATGCTTTTGAAGATAGCCAAGTCAACCATAGGGAAAGAAATACTTTCAATAGTTATTCTTGGTTCAATAACAATCGGAGATGTTTTTTTCGAGTTACCTGTATCAATAAATACTAGTTTTAACAAACCACTATGCTCTACATGGTCGTTATAATTTGCCAAATCATAAATCTCTGTAATAAAACATGAAAGCTGTAACGCCTTTAAAACTTGTTCGTTTGCAGAGTCAACTTCACCAAATAAAAAATCCTCTTTTACAAGATAAACATTCTCAACACATCTACCTGTATTTAAATTATTATCAATGAGTAAAAAATCTTCTAACGACTCAATAAATCTAAAATCACCAGCAGGTAACGATACTGTAAGAGTAATGTCAGTACTCGAGGTTAGATCTCCAGGAAAAGAGTCCTCGTATAATGTACCACAGGAACAGGATTCAAAAGACAAGTCAAAATCAGCGATACTCTGATCTGCGTCATCCCATAACTCTTTAAATATATCGAACTGGTTAGCAAGTTGTCCTCTATATTCAAATGAGCAGTTAATTACAGAAGGCTTTCCCAACCCTCTGTAAAATTTAACCAGCTTTTCAAAATATATCGAGGACATAATTTACCCTTCGCTCTTGAGTGCATCTTCTAATTTTTGTATTGTATTTTCATCCAACTGAGAAATTATTAATTTCTTTTCTTTACGCAAATACTGAATTACAGATCCAGCCTGTTCACCGAAGAATCTTTTTTCAAAACTTAACTCCCATCCATTGGATTTAGTCCTGACTTTTGTTCTTTTGTTTACTACAGACCTGTTTATGGCGAACTCTAATGGAACACCTATTTCTTCCCCATTGAGATACTCAACTAAGTTGTCGATATGCGTATGTTTCTCTGCTGGTACAGCCTGTCTTACAATATGCTCAATTTCTGCCAGAGAAGCAGTTTCCCCTGGCTTTTTCTCTTTTAGATGGTACAGCACAGCATCGTAGGCAGCATTTTTGTACGCCTTGATGTCTACATTTGCATCAAAGTAACTTCTTACACCATTAAGAGCTGCTTCTGTAGCTCTTGCTGAGGGAACACTGTCTGAACATCCAAGGGCGGCAACAAAATATCCAGATGCATCCTGATTCACCTTAGGGCTTACAAATGCTAAGTAAGTTGATTTTTCATCTTCAGGTAAAGTTTCGAATTCATGGAATCGATGAAAGTTCACACGAGCGGCTTGGTGAATTTTGGCTAAATCAATCTGAACCGTTCCAACTGGCTTCAGGTCCTTATCTAAACGCAGTGCTTCCTTCTGTTTAACCATGGTAATGAGAAGAAAATCAGACACACCACGAACATAATGGGCAAATACTATAGCCCCACCTGAAGCAGCCACTCGAGATGGATCTTTGGCTTGACGAGAGAGCTCATTCATGCAGATCAAGGTGAATTCGTGAAAATCGTCCGATGTAGCAGCCCCATCATAATACGTTTTAAATGCAGGAGGAACTTTGAATGTCACATCTTGGTAATCGAAGGTTCCGCGTGATGCTTGATTATCTTTTTTACCTATCAATTCGGTCAAAGACTGCACTAACTGACAAACATATTCGTCGTCATTTGGAAGTACAGATTTGAGAGTGGTTTCAACTTTCTGCTTGCCACTTTCTTTGATTAGTTCATGGATAACACAGTGACGTAACTTAAAATCCATCTTGTTCAACCTTAACATTGCTGTTGGTAGCCAAAGCATGACTATAAAAAGTGCTCATATGAACACAAATTACTAACAGTTTAGAGGTTAATGAGCTGAGCTTAAA
The DNA here is from genome assembly GCF_019237635.1 of Pluralibacter sp. Classification (GTDB taxonomy): domain Bacteria; phylum Pseudomonadota; class Gammaproteobacteria; order Enterobacterales; family Enterobacteriaceae; genus Enterobacter_B. The sequence continues at coordinate 8,079 of NZ_JAFAGS010000181.1, read as the reverse complement.
TTGATTTTTTATGCAGTTTTGAGATAGGTCGAATTCTTCGAGAATATTCTTTTTTATTCTTCGGCTCAAAAAACAAAGGGGTTACCTTTCGGTAACCCCTTGTTTAATCTGGCGGAAGCGCAGAGATTCGAACTCTGGAACCCTTTCGGGTCGCCGGTTTTCAAGACCGGTGCCTTCAACCGCTCGGCCACACTTCCGGAATGAGGCGCACTATAAACACCTCGATGCGCCGTGTAAAGCCCGAATGTGTTCGTTTGCCTGAAAAACAGTCAAAATGCCGTTAATCGATTGAAATAACAACACACTGACCGTTTTATCAGCACAATATCGCTCAACTCACGTTTAGCGCTTTTTGATGTACATGTCTTTGGTGTAGTAGTAGCCGAGCTTATCCGGGGTAAATCCGCCGACCCAGGGTTTCACCAGATGTGTGCGGACATAGTGATAGACCGGAATCGCGGGTACATCCTGAGCCAGAAGATCTTCGGCCTGCTGATAGTATTTACCGCGTGTCGCCACATCCGACGCTTTCGCCGCGTTGCGCAGCGCCTCGTCATAGGCCGCATTGCTGTACTGAGAGGTATTTTCGCTATCGCCGGTACGGAAGTTATTCAGGAAGGTTGCCGCGTCATCATAGTCGGCGATCCACGCATAGCGCACCACATCAAAGTTATGGGTGTGCATGCTGTCAAGCATGGTCTTCCACTCCTGGTTTTGTAGCTTCGCATCCACGCCGAGGTTCTTCTTCCACATGGAGCTTGCCGCAATGGCGATGCGCTGGTGTGATTCCGAGGTGTTGTACAGCAGGTTGAACGTCAGCGGATGGCTGTCGTTAAACCCGGCCTCATTCAGCAGCTTTTTCGCCTCGGCGATGCGTTTGTCCATCGGCCAGCTGGCGTATTCCGGCTTATGTATCGTGACCCCGCCGATATCCGGCTGGCTGATGACCCAGGCCGCGCGTTGCCCCTGTCCCAGAACCTTATCCGCGATGATGTCCTTATCCAGCGCCATATTCAGCGCCTGGCGTACTCGCGGGTCATTAAATGGCGGTTTGCTCGTATTGAACTCGTAATAGTACGTCGCCAGCTGCGGTGAAACGTTCAGTTGATCGCCCATCGTTTTTTTCAGTTGAGCGAACTGGTTAATAGGCACTGTATAGGTAATATCAATCTCACCGGCCTTATAACGGTTCACATCGGCGGCGTCCGAGCTTATCGGCAGATACGTGACCTTGTTGATAGCGGTATGCACATTGTCCCAGTACCGCGGGTTGCGCTCCGCCACGATACGTTCGTTAACCACCCACTGCGACAGCTTATAGGCGCCGCTGCTGACGAAATGCTCCGGTTTAGTCCACTTATCGCCAAAGCGGGTGACCAGCACTTTATCAACAGGCACCAGCGAAGGGTGCGCGAGCATCGCCAGAAACGCGGCGTTCGGCTGGTTTAACGTCACCTGAAGGGTCGTATCGTCCAACGCCTTCACGCCCAGCCTATCCGGCGCCATTTTGCCCTGCGCAATGTCTGCGGCGTTAACGATATGCATGTTGCCGGGATAGCTGGCATAAGGGGAGACGGTTTTCGGATCCACCAGCCGTTGCCAGCTCCAGACGATATCCGGCGCCGTAATGGCCGTACCGTCAGACCAGGTGACGCCAGGACGTAAATGAAACGTCCAGACCGTGTTATCTTTGTTCTCCCATTTTTCCGCCAGCCGGGGTTGAATTTCCCCTGTCGGAGAGACGCTAACCAGTCCTTCGAATAAATCGCTGATAATATTGAATTCGACGTCGCTTTCTACTTTATGCGGATCAAGCGATGCCGGTTCGCTGCCGTTATTCCTGACCAGTTCCTGTTTTTCCGCCAGCGCCGTTCCTTCGGGAATGACGGCGGCAGAAGCCAGCGTGGCGCTACAGAAGAAACCGGCGGTCAGTAGGCCGAGCGTGATGCGATTGTGTGGTTTCATATCCATTGCCTTATTGATTTCATTATTATTGACACCGCCTTCAGTCTTAGCGGCGCCTTGCCAATAACGCAATGTTTTTCAGTAACCTATAAGATCTCGATCTGCCACATCGACAAAAAGCCACAATCCTGCTGCCGGATAAAACATCATCGCTATAATCTGCTGGATTTTTGTGCGCCGGAGTCGGTAAAGATGGGTAAAACAACTGGAGCTTTCCGCTTTGTTTTCATATTCTTTGACACTATTACATCTGTCATCATAAAGAGAGTGACACTATGGATCGTATTATTACCTCGTCGCGTGACCGTTCGTCGCTTCTTAGCACGCACAAAGTCCTGCGCAACACCTATTTTCTGCTGAGCCTGACGCTGGCGTTTTCGGCGATTACCGCCACGGCCAGCACCGTGCTGATGCTGCCGTCGCCGGGCCTGATCCTGACGCTGGTCGGTATGTATGGCCTGATGTTCCTGACCTATAAGCTTGCCAACAAGCCTTCCGGTATTCTGGCGGCGTTTGCCTTCACCGGCTTCCTGGGGTACATCCTCGGCCCAATCCTCAACGCCTACCTGTCCGCCGGCATGGGCGATGTGATTGCGCTGGCGCTGGGCGGTACGGCGCTGGTCTTCTTCTGCTGCTCAGCCTATGTGCTGACCACCCGTAAAAACATGTCGTTCCTCGGCGGTATGCTGATGGCCGGTATCGTGGTTGTACTGATCGGTATGGTGGCGAACATCTTCCTGCAGTTGCCTGCGCTTCACCTGGCAATCAGCGCGGTGTTCATCCTGATCTCTTCTGGCGCTATCCTGCTTGAGACCAGCAACATCATCCACGGCGGTGAAACCAACTACATTCGCGCCACAGTGAGCCTGTACGTGTCGCTCTACAACATCTTCGTCAGCCTGCTGAGCATCCTCGGCTTCGCCAGCCGCGACTAACCGCTGATGCTGTACCCCCAAACCCCGCTTATGTGGGGTTTTGTTTTTTGCTACACTGCCCCGGTTTTGGATTCATATTGCGAATAACTATGTTGAACTTTGAAGGTAAAGAGATAGAGACCGACAACGACGGCTATCTCAAGGACAGCACGCAGTGGAGTGAAGCGCTGGCGGAAGTGATTGCCCAGCAGGAAGCCATAACCCTTTCCCCGGAACACTGGGAAGTCGTGCGTTTCGTGCGCGAGTTTTATCTGGAATTTAATACCTCGCCCGCCATCCGTATGCTGGTAAAAGCGATGGCGAACACGTTCGGCGAAGAAAAAGGCAACAGCCGCTATCTCTATCGCCTGTTCCCTAAAGGCCCGGCCAAGCAGGCGACCAAAATCGCCGGGCTGCCCAAGCCGGTGAAGTGTATTTAATAGCGAATATCAAACCGCTCCCAGCGCTTATCGCTGTGATACGGCTCCGCCAGCACGCGATCAACCCGGGCGCTGCGCGGACCACCCGCATTCAGCCAGGCGATAAGCGTTTCAACCTGCTCAGCATCGCCGCAGGCCAGTACCTCAACGCTGCCGTCATCCAGATTGCGCGCATAGCCGGTTAACCCCAACCGCAGCGCTTCCCGCTGCGTGCTGTAGCGAAACCCGACGCCCTGAACCAGACCGTGTACCCATGCGATCGTGCAGACCTGTGCCATCATTATGCTCCTGTCATGCTGTTGTTCGTTGCATTTCCCCACTGAAGTCGGGAGAATGACGCCCATTTTCTTCAAACCGTCAGAATAGCAAATTATGAGCGTACGTTTAGTGTTAGCCAAAGGCCGCGAGAAATCCTTGCTGCGCCGCCATCCCTGGGTTTTTTCCGGCGCCGTTGCGCGTATGGAGGGTAAAGCCTCTCTCGGTGAAACCATTGATATCGTCGACCACCAGGGTAAATGGTTAGCCCGCGGCGCTTATTCCCCGGCGTCGCAGATTCGCGCCCGCGTCTGGACGTTTGAGCAAGACGAATCCATTGATATCGATTTCTTTGTCCGCCGCCTGCAGCAGGCACAGACCTGGCGCAGCTGGCTTGCCGGGCGCGACGGTCTGGACAGCTACCGTCTGATCGCCGGTGAATCCGACGGGCTGCCGGGCGTGACCATCGACCGCTTCAGCAACTTCCTGGTGCTGCAACTGCTGAGCGCTGGCGCCGAATATCAGCGCGCGCCGCTGATCAACGCGCTGCAGACGCTGTATCCACAGTGCGCTATTTACGATCGCAGCGACGTCGCGGTACGTAAAAAAGAGGGGATGGAGCTGACCCAGGGTCCGGTCACTGGCGAGCTGCCGCCTGCCCTGCTGCCCATTGAAGAGCACGGTATGAAGCTACTGGTCGATATCCAGGGCGGTCACAAGACCGGTTATTATCTGGATCAGCGCGACAGCCGTCTCGCCACCCGTCGCTATGTTGCCGATAAACGCGTACTGAACTGCTTCTCCTATACTGGCGGTTTCGCCGTTTCCGCGCTGATGGGCGGCTGTCGTCAGGTGATAAGCGTAGATACCTCTCAGGACGCGCTCGATGTGGCGAAACAGAACGTCGAACTCAACAAGCTGGATCTCAGCAAAGCCGAGTTTGTCCGTGACGACGTCTTCAAATTGCTGCGCAAATACCGCGACCAGGGCGAAACCTTCGACGTGATCGTCATGGATCCGCCGAAGTTCGTGGAAAACAAAAATCAGCTGCAGGGCGCCTGCCGCGGTTACAAAGATATCAACATGCTGGCTATCCAGTTGCTGAACCCCGGCGGCGTGCTGTTGACCTTCTCCTGTTCAGGATTGATGACCACCGATTTATTTCAGAAAATCATCGCTGATGCCGCAATAGATGCCGGGCGTGATGTACAATTTATAGAGCAGTTCCGTCAGGCGGCCGATCACCCGGTGATTGCTACCTACCCGGAAGGGCTATATCTGAAAGGGTTTGCCTGTCGCGTCATGTAACTTGAAAAGCGAAACATTGCCCACATATTCAGTGTCAGTAATGTTTCCCGGGAGGTGACTATGATTGCCAGCAAATTCGGTATTGGCCAACAGGTCCGCCATTCCCTGTTGGGTTATCTGGGCGTGGTGGTTGATATCGACCCGGAATACTCCCTGGACGACCCGTCAGCGGATGAAGTAGCGATTAACGACGATCTGCGAGCCGCGCCCTGGTACCACGTGGTCATGGAAGATGACGATGGCCAGCCGGTTCATACCTATCTCGCTGAAGCGCAGCTAAAGAGCGAAGCGAGCGATGAACATCCTGAACAACCGTCCATGGATGAGCTGGCGAGAACCATCCGCCGACAGCTTCAGGCACCGCGTTTACGTAATTAACGAAAACCCCGCAGTTGCACTGCGGGGTTTGCTTTTTACTTCGCCAGCCCAAGCCGCGGAATTTCAATCGCCGGGCATTTGTCCATCACCACGTTAAGCCCCGCCTCTCTGGCAAGCACCGCCGCCTGCTCATTGATGACGCCAAGCTGCATCCATAGCGTTTTTGCGCCGATGGCGATGGCCTCCTGAGCGACGCCCCATGCCGCTTCAGCGTTGCGAAAAACGTCCACCATATCCACTTTCTCCGGCACTTCCGCCAGCGTGCCGTACCCTTGCTGACCCAGCAGGGTTTTCCCGGCCACCTTAGGCGATACCGGAATAACGTGGTAGCCCTGATCCAGTAAATACTTCATCACCCGGTAGCTTGGACGATCGGGTTTATCACTCGCCCCCACCAGCGCAATTGTGTGTGTGGACGTTAAAATGCCTGCAATATCGTTCTCTCTCATCATTATCCTCCGGGCTATTTAGCAAAGTGTACGACAATCCTGACCCGCCAGCCATTCCACCCCGTCTGAGTCTCAGTGCGGTGAATCACAATATGTCCAGATGTTAATAAAAATTAATTTCGTAAAATTTTGATACACTCTAATGGCGGGACATGTCTTTATCAGGAGAGGTGAATGAAAGCCATCGTTATGACGCTGTATCTGCTTCTGCTGCCGATGAGCGCCAGTGCCACCACGCTGCATCTTTCTGACGATGTGGACCTGCTGTTGCTGGACGGGAAAGAGGTATCCAGCCTGCTGCTGCGCGGCGCGGAGAGTATTGAGCTGGATAACGGCCCGCACCAGCTCGTGTTTCGGGTTGAAAGGATGGTGCGCCTGCCCGATGATAACCGCCAGCTGTACGTCTCGCCTGCGTTGATCGCCAATTTCGACTCCCGGCAGATAGACCAGGTAAACTTCAGCCTGCCAGAACTGGAAACGCTCCACGACGCGCAAACCTTCACCCTCACCCCGTCGATAAAGCTGCTGGACGGCAACGCAACGCTGATTCCGGCAAAGCTCAGCATTCTCACCACCACGCAGGCAGGCGATAACATTGATTATGAAAAGGCCACCCGCCTCTATAACCAGACGAATCAGTCTGCCGCCACATCAGCCTCACAGTCGCAGTCCCTGACCGAGCAACGGCTGAAACATTGGTTTGAACTTGCCGACCCGCAAACCCGCCATCGCTTTCTGGAATGGGCAAAACGGCAGCCTTCATCCTGATATCATGACGTGGCGCATCATATTTTTCATTCCGGTCACTTGCAGCAGCAGTCACATCCAGTAATCTGTCTGCATCTGAACTGGTGGAATAAAACGATGGAACTGACAACACGTACGCTACCTGAGCGTAAACACATCGCGCTGGTGGCGCACGATCACTGCAAGCAGATGTTGAAATCATGGGTCGAGCGGCATCAGCCGTTGCTGGCAAAGCACGTCCTGTACGGCACCGGCACGACCGGTAATCTGGTTTCACGCGCGACGGGCCTTGAGGTCAATGCGATGCTGAGCGGCCCGATGGGTGGGGATCAGCAGGTCGGTGCCCTGATTGCTGAAGGAAAAATAGATGTGCTGATCTTCTTCTGGGATCCGCTCAACGCAGTGCCGCACGATCCGGACGTCAAAGCGCTATTGCGTCTGGCAACGGTATGGAACATTCCGGTCGCCACTAACGTCGCCACGGCGGATTTCATTATTCAGTCGCCGAACTTTAACGACGCCGTCGACATTCAAATTCCCGACTACCCGCGCTATCTCTCTGAACGCCTGAAATAATCGTCAGCCCGGTGAACGCTCACCGGGCTGATTTTTATGGTTTACGTACGACAGGAACACCAAGCTCCGTCAGCGTCTCAACGAACGTCGACGGCTCCTCTTTGCTGTACAGCAGCCATACCCTATGGCGCGCGCGGGTCAACGCCACATACAGCAGGCGACGCTCTTCCGCGTCCGGGAAATCCTCCTCCTGCGCCAGTAGCGCCTGTTCCATGATGGACTCACGCGCCGGTGCGGGGAACGCATCCTGCCCCTGTTGCAGCCCCAGCACGATAACGTAATCCGCCTGCTGGCCTTTGCTGGCGTGAATCGTCATAAAATCAATTTGCAGGTGCGGCCAGCGCGTCGAGGCTTTCTCGAGCGCGGCGGGTTTCAGGTGATGGTAGCGCGCCAGAATCAGGATCCGCTCGTCCGGTTTTGCATAACCGCTAAGCTTATCGAGCAGGACATCCAGCTGATTATCTGTAAGCAACGTCACGGCTTTCTTATCCCCGGCAGTCAGACTGTTCAGCGGTTTGCTGAGCTGATGCGGGTTTTGCTGAATAAAACGGTTGGCAATCTCGCCGATACGCCCGTTAAAGCGGTAGGTGGTGTCCAGCGCGCAGAGATCGCCTTCACCGAAATAGTGATTAAACGCGGTGGTCAGCGATAGTTGTGCGCCGCTGAAACGGTAGATAGCCTGCCAGTCGTCGCCGACGGCAAACAGCGTCGTCTGCGAGTTTTGCTGACGCAGCGCCGCCAGCAGCGCCGCACGCTGCGGCGAGATATCCTGAAATTCGTCAACGAGAATATACTTCCACGGGCTGACGAAGCGCCCCTTTTCCAGCACGTTTATCGCCTGATGAATAAGCCCGGAGAAATCGACCGCGTTTTCCTCTTTCAGCGCGGTTTTCCAGGCCTTCAGCAGCGGCGCCATCAGCTTCACACGCTTGCCGAAAAGTTCGCGCGCCTCGTCGGGAGCCGCCGCAATCATCTCCGCCTGGGAACCACCGTGCATGCGCATCAGCCCGACCCAGCGGTCAAGCCTTCCCGCCAGCCGCTTCTGCA
>NZ_JAFAGS010000136.1 GCF_019237635.1 Pluralibacter sp. | reverse complement strand
CATGATATCGCTCTGACGCTCGCGCAGCGGCGGCAGGCGAACGACGTCGAAGGCCAGCCGGTCCAGCAGGTCGGCGCGAAAGGTGCCTTCATGGACCATCTGCGGCAGGTCGGCGTTTGTCGCGCACACCAGGCGGACGTTGACCTGGAGCGGCTGGCTGCCGCCCACGCGCTCAAGCTCGCCGTATTCAATCACCCGCAGCAGCTTTTCCTGCACCTGCATCGGGGCGGTCGCCAGCTCATCGAGGAACAGCGTCCCGCCGTCGGCGCGTTCAAACCGTCCAGGATGCCGCTTCTGCGCGCCGGTAAACGCGCCAGCCTCATGGCCAAACAGCTCCGAGTCCAGCAGGTTTTCATTGAGTGCGGCGCAGTTCAGGGAGATAAACGGCCCCTGCCAGCGGGCGGAGAGAAAGTGCAGGCGGCTGGCGATAAGCTCTTTACCGGTACCGCGCTCGCCGATGACCAGCACCGGTTTATCCAGCGGCGCTAGCCGTGACACGTGCTCCAGCACCTCAACAAAACTGTTTGCCTGACCGAGCAGGTTGTCCTTGTATTCTGCCATGATGAAAACGACCACTTGTTAGTGAAAATCACCAGGTTACTGTAGCGGGTGTTTGGCGATAATTCAATCACGTCTTTATAAATCAATCAGATAAAAAGTTGGCACGGGAATTGTATTAACGTATCAGCAGGGCCTGGCCCGACAACAGAACTATGAGGATTGAATAATGGGTATTTTTTCTCGTTTTGCCGATATCGTGAACGCCAACATCAACGCGCTGCTGGAGAAAGCGGAAGACCCGCAGAAGCTGGTGCGTCTGATGATCCAGGAAATGGAAGACACGCTGGTTGAAGTACGTTCAACGTCAGCCCGCGCGCTGGCGGAAAAGAAACAGCTGAGCCGCCGTATTGAGCAGGCGAATGCGCAGCAGGCCGAATGGCAGGAAAAAGCTGAGCTGGCGCTGCGTAAAGATAAAGACGATCTGGCGCGTGCCGCGCTGATTGAAAAGCAAAAGCTGACCGACGTCATTTCCACACTGGAAAATGAGGTCACGCTGGTGGATGAAACCCTGACCCGCATGAAAAAGGAGATCGCCGAGCTGGAGAATAAGCTCAGCGAAACCCGCGCCCGCCAGCAGGCGTTGACGCTGCGTCACCAGGCTGCCAGCTCTTCCCGTGACGTTCGCCGTCAGCTTGATAGCGGTAAAATTGATGAAGCGATGGCGCGTTTTGAATCTTTCGAGCGCCGTATCGATCAGATGGAAGCCGAGGCGGAAAGCCACAGCTTTGGTAAGCAGAAGACGCTGGACCAGCAGTTTGCCGAGCTGAAAGCGGATGATGAAATCAGCGTGCAGTTGGCTGAGCTGAAAGCCAAAATGAAACAGGACAACCAATAATCATTCCCGGGCGGCACCCGACGACGCGTGCCGCTGCTCATCATCTGTAAGGAGTACTCATGAGCGCGCTTTTTCTTGCCATACCGCTGACCTTGTTCGTGCTGTTTGTCCTGCCGGTCTGGCTGTGGCTGCACTACAGCAACCGTTCCCGCGGCGGCGAGCTGTCGCAAAACGAGCAACAGCGGCTGGCGCAACTGACCGATGAGGCTACGCGTATGCGCGAGCGTATTCAGGCGCTGGAAGACATTCTGGATGCCGAGCATCCGAACTGGAGAGAAAAATAATGTCCGGACTCGATTTATCTAAAAAGCTGTGGCGCATTCCGCAGCAGGGCATGGTGAAGGGCGTCTGCGCCGGGATCGCGCAGTACCTTGGCGTACCGGTGAAGCTGGTGCGCATCATCACCGTCCTGGCCATGCTGTTTGGGCTGTTTTTCTTCGTGGTCGTGGCCTACATCATTCTGACCTTTGCGCTGGATCCGATGCCGGAAGGGGCAATGTCGGACGCGAATGCCCCGAGCAACAGCGATCTGCTCGACAACGTCGACGCCGTACTGGCCGCTGGTGAACAGCGTCTGCGCGAGATGGAGCGCTACGTGACGTCCGATACCTTTACGCTGCGCAGCCGTTTTCGCCAGCTATAACTGAAGCGAGACTGTAAGATGACGACATACTGGCAGCGTGCCGGACGGAAGGTCAAACCCGGCCTGAAAATCGCGGGTAAGCTGGCGCTGCTGGCCGCGCTGCGTTATGGCCCTGCGGGCGTTGCCGGGTGGGCCGTGAAATCAGTGGCAAAGCGGCCGTTGAAAATGCTGCTGGCGGTGGCGCTGGAGCCGCTGCTGGCGAAACTTGCCGGCCGCCTTGCGCGCGGCATGAAATAGCCCCCATATCATTCACAATGCGTACAGGTGTTGCATCTGTACGTATTGTCCCCATGTAATATTCTTACACCAGGTCTTTTCCTTCAGGGCACAACAGGATGGCGATGAAGCGACTCAAAAACGAACTCAATGCACTGGTAAACCGCGGCGTTGACCGTCATTTGCGTCTGGCGGTGACAGGTCTTAGCCGCAGCGGCAAGACGGCGTTCATTACGGCGATGGTCAATCAACTGCTTAATGTTCATGCTGGCGCTCGCCTGCCGCTGCTCAGCGCCGTGCGCGAGGAGCGCTTGCTGGGCGTAAAACGCGTCCCGCAGAAGGACTTTGGCATTCCGCGTTTTACCTATGATGAAGGGCTGGCGCAGCTTTACGGAACGCCGCCGAGCTGGCCGACGCCGACGCGCGGGGTCAGCGAAATTCGCCTCGCGCTGCGCTACCGCTCTGACGATTCGCTGTTGCGCCACTTTAAGGATACCTCGACGCTGTATCTGGAGATTGTCGATTACCCGGGCGAATGGCTGCTCGATTTACCCATGCTGGCGCAGGACTACCTGACCTGGTCGCGGCAGATGACCGGCCTGTTGCAGGGGCAGCGTGGAGAATGGTCCGCTCGCTGGCGGCAGTTGTGTGAAGGGCTCGACCCGTTAGCGCCCGCCGACGAAAATCGTCTGGCGGAGATTGCGCAGGCGTGGACCGACTATCTGCACGCCTGCAAGCAGGAAGGGCTGCACTTTATTCAACCCGGACGCTTCGTGCTGCCCGGCGACATGGCGGGCGCGCCAGCGCTGCAGTTTTTTCCGTGGCCGGATGTCGATGCCGCAGGCGAGGCCCGGCTGGCGCAGGCGGATAAACACACCAACGCCGGGATGCTGCGTGCGCGCTTTAACTACTACTGTGAACATGTGGTGAAAGGGTTCTATAAAAACCACTTTTTACGCTTTGACCGCCAGATTGTGCTGGTGGACTGCCTGCAGCCGCTCAACAGCGGGCCGCAGGCGTTCAACGATATGCGGCTTGCATTGACGCAGTTGATGCAAAGCTTCCACTACGGCCAGCGTACGCTGTTCCGGCGGCTTTTTTCCCCGGTGATCGACAAACTGCTGTTTGCCGCGACCAAAGCCGACCATGTGACCGTCGATCAGCACAGCAACATGGTTTCACTGCTGCAACAGCTTATTCAGGATGCCTGGCAGAATGCGGCCTTTGAGGGCATCAGCATGGACTGTCTGGGCCTTGCCTCCGTGCAGGCCACACAGAGCGGCATCATCGAGGTCGACGGGGAAAAAATCCCGGCGCTGCGCGGCGCGCGCCTGCGTGATGGTCATCCGCTGACGGTTTACCCGGGCGAGGTCCCGGCCCGTCTGCCGGGGCAGGCGTTCTGGGAACAGCAGGGGTTTCAGTTTGAAGCCTTTCGGCCGCAGGTCATGGATGTCGATAAACCGTTGCCGCATATCCGTGTGGATGCGGCCCTTGAGTTTTTGTTAGGAGATAAATTGCGATGAGCGACCCGTTAAAACCGCGAATCGACTTCGACGGTCCGCTGGAAGCGGAAAAACAGCCGCAGTTTAAAACGGCTCAGACGTTTGCCGGGGAGGAAGCGCAGTCGTTTTCACCGGCGCGGGTGGATTCCCCGCTTGAGGACGAAGGCCCGGCGGAGATTGCGTTCGACGCGGCGCTGCGACCCAAACGCAGCCTGTGGCGGCGGATGGTGACCGCAGGGCTGGCGCTGTTTGGCATAAGCGTAGTGGCGCAGGGCGTACAGTGGACGGTGAACGCCTGGCAAACCCAGGACTGGGTCGCGCTGGGCGGTTGCGCCGCCGGTGCATTGATCGTCGGGGCGGGCGTCGGCTCGGTGGTGACCGAATGGCGTCGGCTGTGGCGCTTACGCCAGCGGGCGCAGGAGCGTGATGAGGCGCGGGATCTACTGCACAGCCATGGCATCGGTAAGGGACGGGCGTTTTGTGAGCAGCTTGCGCGCCAGGCCAATATCGATCAGTCCCATCCGGCGCTCCAGCGCTGGTACGCGGCTATCCACGAGACGCAAAACGATCGCGAGGTCGTGACCCTGTATGCCCATCTGGTGCAGCCGGTGCTGGATGCCCAGGCGCGTCGCGAGATCAGCCGCTCGGCGGCGGAATCAACGCTGATGATTGCCGTCAGCCCGCTGGCGCTGGTGGATATGGCGTTTATCGCCTGGCGCAACCTGCGATTGATTAACCGCATCGCGATGCTCTACGGCATTGAGCTCGGTTATTACAGCCGTTTACGTCTCTTTCACCTGGTGCTGCTGAATATTGCGTTTGCGGGCGCCAGCGAGTTGGTGCGTGAGGTGGGGATGGACTGGATGTCGCAGGATCTGGCGGCCCGTCTGTCCGCCCGCGCCGCGCAGGGCATTGGCGCGGGGCTGTTGACCGCGCGTCTGGGCATTAAAGCGATGGAGGTCTGTCGACCGCTGCCGTGGATCGACAACGACAAGCCGAAGCTCGGGGATTTCCGCCGCGAACTGGTCGGGCAGCTCAAAGAGACGCTGAGCAAACGTCCTTCCTGATGACACGCCCGAACAGACGTTATGCGGCGCATAATATCTGTTCGGGTCTTACCACGACATTACCAGATGTAACCCACCGCAAATCCCGCGTAGAGCTCGCCCTGGTGCTGGACAAGAGGGCTGTCTGCGATGCCCTTATCGTAGTATTCATAGTTAGCGGCAAACATCCCGACCCACTGAGGGCTGAAGCGATAGCTGGTGATGATACCGACCATCGGTGAGAAGGTGGTACCTGTGTCCCATGCCGGGCGTTGGGCGGTGGCCTCACTCTCAGAAACCCCGCCAAAGTAGTAGTTAGCCATTTTATCGCTGCGAATCATGAGCCCCATACCGGGCATGACGAGTAATTTGTCCATCACGACCGGAAAATCCGCCCACAGCAGCAGCTCCTGGCCGTTGCTTCGTCCTGTCACATCCGTGCTGATTCTGGCGCTCAGTAGCGCATAAGGGGTGATGATACTGGCGCCGACACCGGCTTCGAGTTCCCATTCTCGCTTTTCCATTCCCTTGAAAGCCGCTTCGTCATTGGGGTCCAGGTTGCCGAATCGCAATCGGCCGTAGCCATAGGCGGCGAAGGTATCGTCCTTGTGGAAATAGTAACGCGCCCGGTCACCCAGAAACATAAACTGTTCACCAAAATAGACGGCGCCGGGCACGATATACGTCGTATTGTCCTGCGCCTGGTAGCGCGCCTGACCGCTGATGACGGCGCTTCCCAGCACCAGCCCTGTCGGAACCGGACTGTCAGGATTGTCCTGAGCAAATAAATCGAGTGAACCGAGCTCAACATCTGCGCGGGCGGAAGGGCAAAGTACAAGCGGCAGCAGTATACTGAGTGCAATGGAACGCGGCGGGAATCCCCTCATTACATCTCCGGAGTGAGGTGGGAACAGTGGTCTGTTACGGGTCTTATTGACCCGGAAAAATACCACGATGTTACGGTAGCTTCCAAATGAAAACGTTCATAAAACATAATCCGTTTTCCGCCAGACCGCTGTCCGTCAGTGATAGGATAAACGAGCGCCACCTGGCTGGCGGACGCGGCAACTGCCCCTGGCGCGAAACGGCGCAGATGCATCGCTACTGTCAATACTACCGTTAAACGGGGAGGCCGATACCATGGCACAACACGCGAGGGGAGCCAGGCCCGGCATCTCCGATTTACTGGCTGGCGTCACGGCGGCGGCCGTCGTGTTGCCCAAAGCCATGGCCTATGCCACCGTCGCTGGCCTGCCTGTCGCGACCGGTCTCTACACGGCGTTTGTCCCGGTGTTGCTTTACGCCATGCTGGGATCATCCCGGGTACTGAGCGTGAGCTCAACCAGTACGCTCGCCATCCTGACGGCGACCCAGCTCGCTTTAGTGGTGCCGGATGGCGACCCGGGGCGGTTGTTAACGGTGACGGCCACCCTGACGGTACTCGTGGGCGCGATTCTGATGCTGGCGGCGGCGCTGCGGCTTGGGTTTGTGGCCAGTTTCATTTCCCTGCCTGTTCTGGTGGGGTTCAGAAGCGGCATCGGGCTGGTCATTATCCTGGATCAGCTGCCAAAGGTGTTCGGGATACATATCCATAAAGAGAATTTCTTTATGGATCTCTTCCACCTGATCCAGGCGCTGCCGGGGACGTCATGGTTGACGCTGGCGGTTGCCCTCGCCACCCTGGTGATACTGGTCGTGATGGAGCGGCGTTTTCCGCATTCGCCGGCGCCGCTGCTGGGCGTCGGCGCCGGGATCGCGCTGGTCTGGGGATGGGGGCTTAATGAGGCTGGCGTCTCTATCATCGGAACCATTCCTACCGGGCTCCCCGGCTTGACCCTGCCCGATATGGCGCTGGTGCTGCAACTGTTGCCAGGGGCTACAGGGATTGCCCTGATGAGTTTTACCGAGACTATTGCCGCCGGTCGGGCCTTTGTGGGGAAAGATGAACCGGAGATAGCGCCCAACCGCGAACTGGTGGCGACCGGGCTTGCCAATCTCGGCGGGGCCTTTTTTGGCAGTATGCCTGCGGGGGGAGGAACCTCCCAGACGGCGGTGATTCGTTCCGTCGGCGGAAAGTCGCAGTGGGCCAGCGTGGTCACCGCCGCGATGGCGCTGGCGACCATGGTTTTCCTCGCGCCGCTGTTATCCTGGTTGCCTCATGCAACACTGGCGGTGGTGGTCATTGTCTATTCGGTGGGCCTTATTCAGCCGGAGGAGTTTCGCCGGATAGGTCGGATCCGCATGATGGAGCTCCGCTGGGCCGTCATCGCCTGCCTGGGGGTGCTGCTGTTTGGTACCCTGCAAGGGATTGTTGTCGCCATCCTGGCCTCCCTGCTGGGGCTGGCGAGCCAGACGGCGCAGCCCCAGGTATATGTCATCGGACGTAAACCGGGCGCCGATGTGTTGCGTCCGCTCTCCGGGCTTCACCCCAAGGATGAGACGATCCCGGGGTTGCTGATCGTGCGACCGGAAGGGCGTCTTTTCTTTATTAATGTCCAGTATGTGGCATCCCGAATCCGCCAACTGATTGAGTCTGAGGCTCCCCGGGTGGTGGTGCTGGACATGAGCCGGGTGCCGGACGTGGAATATTCAGCGCTGGTCATGTTGATGGAGAAAGAGCAGCGGGTGCGGGACGCGGGAACCGATTTCTGGCTGGCCGGACTCAATCCCGGCGTGCTTGACAACGTGCGTCGAAGCGGGCTGGCCCAGCAGTTGGGCGAAGGTCGCCTGCTGTTCAATACCCGGGCCGCTATTCGTCAGTATCAGCAGCAATATCCGGCGCAGGATAGCCGCTCCGATCAACCCTGACGGGCGAGGTTCCTGCCAGGATAAGGCCTTGTTCAATATCGGACGACGGTGTCGCAGTTTTTCAACCATGGCTCCCTACAATGTCGGGTATTTCATCAGGAGGGAGCCATGAAACCCGACAACAAAATACCCGTGCCCGACCGAATTTCCCCGCAGATGCGCGAGGTGCTTGAATTTCAGGCGTCTTTGCCGCAGCCCGCCTGCGCCGCTGACGACTATCCCGGCATGCGTCAGGCCTATAACGACGAACGGCGCTACTGGAACGAAGGCGGCCCGCAGATGCTGCGCACTGAAGATGTTCGGGTGCCAACGGGCTGGGGCCATGTTCTGACGCGAGTCCACGTGCCGCAGGCGCAGTCCGACGCCACGCTTTTCTATGTGCACGGCGGCGGGTTTATTCTCGGTAATCTGGATACGCACGATCGCATCATGCGGTTGCTGGCGCATTTCAGCGGCTGTACGGTGGTCGGTATCGACTATTCGCTCTCGCCGCAGGCGCGTTTTCCGCAGGCAATTGAAGAGATTGCGGCCGTTTGCCAGTTTTACCGCCGCCATGGCGAGCGCTACGGTCTGAACAGCGAACGCATCGGGCTGGCGGGGGATTCCGCAGGCGCGATGCTGGCGCTGGCCGCCGCGCTGTGGATTCGCGACCGGGATATCGACTGCGGCAAGATTTGCGGCCTGTTGCTGTGGTACGGGCTGTACGGATTGCAGGATTCCATGAGCCGCCGCCTTTACGGCGGCAGTTGGGATGGGCTTACACAGGGCTCCCTGGCGTCATACGACGCGGCCTATTTGCGCCACCCCGACGATCGCGAATCTCCGTATTATTGCCTGTTTAATAACGATCTCACCCATGATGTGCCGCCCTGTTTTATCGCCAGTGCGGAATTTGATCCGCTACGTGATGACAGCCTGACCCTGAGCGAAACGCTGCGCGCCCACAGGCAGCCCTGTCAGTACACTCTGTACCCTGGGGTGCTCCACGCCTTCCTGCACTATTCACGGCGGATGAACATTGCCGGAGATGCCATTCGTGATGGCGCTCACTATTTCCTGCAACAGATAAACCGCTAATTCCCCTGAAAACCAGCATGGAATGGGCTTTTTTCCGCACGCTGGTTTTTATTTTCGTTTATCGCCGAATACGCACGGTTTTACTCACGCTACATATTCTTTCTGTTCTATATTATTTCTCCAATAACCTTAACTTTAATGTGCGTTTATTGCGGCGTTATTGCGACACCGAATAAATCCCAACAGAGAATTGTTAGCTTGTAATAATGGAGTATCTATGTGTGAAGAATATGTTGATAAACCGCTTTATTTGTTAATTGCTGATTGGGTAATGGCGCAGAATCGCTGGGTCAGCGCCAAAGAAATCGCCGGACAATTCGATATTCCCCACTGCAAAGCAATAAATACCGTCTCCTATATTCTTGCCGAGGTGGGGGAAATTGAATGCGAAACGAAAACGATTCCTAACCAACTGGAGGGCAGGGGATGCCAGTGCCAGCGCCTGGTTCGGGTGCGTAAAATCAGTAAATTGCTGTATGAGCGCCTGAAGTCGCCCGCCTCGGTGAAAAGTGCGCTGTGCGCCAGTCCGTCGTCGCCGGTAGTGCCGCCAGGCGAACTGAATCGCGAGCAAAAATGGCAGTGGATGCTCTCCAAAAACTTGCGTCGATAAGATACGGGGCAATGGGAAAACAACGGAATAAGGGGCCATCACGGCCCCTTGTTGCTTGTCGATTAACGCCCCTGCCACTGCGGCGCGCGTTTTTCGGCAAACGCCAGCGGGCCTTCCGCGGCGTCGTCAGAATGCAGGACGGCCGGATAGTGTCTGAGGATGCCGCTGCGCATCAACTGGTAACCCTCCTCAATGGAGATGTCGCCGGTGGCGCGGCAGATCTCTTTGAGCGCCGCGACCGCCAGCGGCGCGCTGTCGACGATTTTAGCGGCAAGCTCGCGGGCGCTTTTCATCAGCGTATCGGCGCTGACCACGCGGTTGACAATCCCCCAGCGCAGAGCTTCTTCTGCGCTCATCCGACGTCCGGTCATCACCATCTCGTTGACGATCGCGGGCGGGAGAATTTTGGGCAGACGCAGCACGCCGCCGCTGTCCGGGACGATGCCCAGTTTGGCTTCCGGCAGGGCAAAACTGGCGTTGTCGGCGCAAACGATCATGTCGGCCGCCAGCGCCAGCTCAAAACCCCCGCCGAAGGCATAGCCGTTCACGGCGGCGATCACCGGTTTATCAAGATTGAAAATTTCGGTAAGACCGGCAAAACCGCCGGGGCCAAAGTCGGCATCCGGCGCTTCGCCATCGGCGGCGGACTTCAAATCCCAGCCTGCGGAGAAGAAGCGATCGCCCGCGCCAGTAATAATGGCGACACGCAGTGTCGGGTCGTCGCGAAATTGCAGAAAAACGTCGCCCATTTGCGCGCTGGTTTTGGCATCAATGGCGTTGGCTTTTGGCCTGTCGAGAACAATTTCCAGAATCCCGCCATTGCGAGTCAGATGTAGTGAGTCGCTCATATTTTTATTCCTTGCGTCATGTCGTTATTTCAAATATTTCTTGATCACTTTTCCCGAACAATTGCGCGGTAAGTCCTGGCGAATTTCCATCAGCGACGGCACCTTGAATTTCGCCATATTTATTTCGCAATAGCGGAAAAATTCGTCTTCGCTAAGCGTTTCGCCCTCGTTCAGGACGATAAAGGCCTTAATGGCCTGATCGCGGATCGCATCCGGGACGCCGACAATCGCGATATCCTGAATTTTCGGGTGCGAGGAGAGGATATTTTCAATTTCGCTACAGGAGACATTTTCGCCGCCGCGTTTGAGAATATTGCTGCTGCGGTCGACAAAATAAAAATAGCCTTCTTCGTCGCAATAACCATAATCGCCGGTATGCAGCCAGCCGTTGTCCCAGACCTGCGCGGTGGCCTCCGGCTGATTGTAATAGGCTTTAAACAGCGTTTTTCCCGGCTCGCCCTTAACGCAAATTTCACCAATCTGCCCGGCCGCCAGCTCCCGGTTCTGACCGTCGCGGATCTGCGCTTCATAGCAAAACCCCGGGCGACCGATAGACGGCCAGCGCCGTTTATCGCCGGGGCGGTCGCCAATCAGGCCGACGATGGTTTCCGTCATACCGTATGACGTCAGCAGCCGGACGCCGAAACGTTGGATAAAACGCTCTTTCTCCTCAAAAGAGAGGTTGAGATAGAACAGCACCTCGCGTAGCCGATGGCGCTTTTCATCTGCGGCGGGCGGCTGCGCCATCAACGTACGGATCATCATCGGGATGCATTCGGTGACAGTGGCCTGCCAGGTCAGAATCTGTCGCCAGAAGGCGCGGGCGCTGTACTTTTCCAGCAGTACAAAGGTTGCGCCCGCGGAAAAGGCCGCCATCGCGGCGGTGCACTGGCAGTCGATATGAAAAGCGGGCATGACGGTGAGGTAAACATCGTCGCTGCGAAGCGCGCATTGCCAGGCGGTGTAATACCCGGCAAAACGCAGGTTGTAGTGGGTAATCACCACGCCTTTGGGACGTGACGTGGTGCCGGAGGTGAACAGGATTTCCGCCGTATCCTCAGCGCTGAGCGGGACGACGTGGGTGAGCGTCGTCGGCTGCCGGGCCTTGAGCTGCAGGAAGTCGAGCGTGTGCGCGCAGGGCGTAAACGCCGCGTCGCTGATGAGCAGAATACCTTCCAGCGAGGTGCTGTTTTGCGCAAGTATTTGCTGCCAGGCCGGCCAGAAGTTAAGGGTCGTCACGACTAACCGTGCATCACAGTGTTGTACAAGCCAGGTACATTCATCACGTAGCAGCCGGGCGTTGATGGGCACCATTACGGCGCCAATTTTCGCCAGCCCGAACCAGCAAAAAATGAATTCAGGACAGTTATCCAGGTGCAACGCGACCTTGTCCCCTTTTCGTATCCCGAGCGACCAGAAAAGATTGGCGGTACGGTTCATGTTTTCATTAAGGCTGGTGTAGCTGAACTGCTGTGCTTCACCCTGCGCGGACTCAAAAATGAGCGCTGTTTTATCGCCGTAAACGTCAGCTAAATCGTCCCACATCTGACGCAAATTTTGTCCACCAATAACATCCATCGGACGCTTATCCTGTTCTCCATCGCTGGATATTCAAACCGGGGCGAGCCCGGTTTGAACCCTCCGGGCGATTACTCCTCTGTTTTGGCCAGCCCTTTTTCGACCAGCCCCCTGATGTCGGCCTCGCTGTAGCCGATGTTTTGCAAAATGGCGGCGGTGTCCATGCCGTGAGACGGCATACCACGCCAGATCTGGCCCGGGTTGTTTTTGAATTTCGGCATCACGTTCGGGCCTTTGCAACTGCGGCCGTCCTGGGTCTGCCAGTGGGTGATCGATTCGCGGGCCACGTACTGCGGATTGCTTTCAAGCTCGGGAATGGTCAGGACTTTAGCGCAGGCGATATTCAGCTCGGCAAAGCGTTCCAGCACTTGCGCGATGGTGTGGGCAGCAAGCCAGGCATCAAGCTTCTCCTCCACCAGCGGGCCGTACGGACACTCCACCCGGTGGATAAGCTGGGTGCCTTCCGGGACTTCCGGGGTACCGAGCAGGTGGGCCAGACCGATATCCTTAAACATCTCCTGAATTTGGTTAATCCCGACCAGCTCCATCACGATGTAGCCATCGCGACAGGTGTACAGGCCGCATCCGGCGTAGTACGGGTCTTTGCCTTTGGTCATGCGCGGGCAAATTTCACCGCCGTTGAAGTAATCCATCATGAAGTACTGGCCCATCCGCAGCATCACTTCGTACATGGCGATATCGATGCTTTCGCCTTTTCCGGTCTGACGCGCTTTGTACAATGCGGCAAGGGCGGAGGTGGTGGCGGTCATCCCGGAGAAATAGTCTGCGGTATAGGGGAAGGCGGGCATCGGCTGGTCTTTATCGCCGTTTTGAATCAGATAGCCGCTGAAGGCCTGAGCGATGGTGTTGTAGGCCGGTAAGTTGGTGTACTGCGGATCTCCGTATTGCCCAAAACCGGAAAGATGGGCGATAACGAGCTTAGGGTTGCGCTCCCAGAGCACCTCGTCGGTGATACCCCGGCGGGCAAACGCCGGTCCTTTACTGGCCTCGATGAAAATATCGGTGGTTTCCATTAGTTTCAGAAACGCATCGCGGCCTTCGTCTTTGAAAATATTGAGCGACAGCGCCCGCAGATTGCGGCGCGATAGCTGCGGGTAGTTAGGCTGAACGCGGATAGTGTCGGCCCAGGCGACGTTTTCAATCCAGATAACTTCAGCCCCCCATTCGGCGAACATTTGTCCGGCAAACGGTCCGGCAATTTCAATCCCGGAGAAGACAACGCGCAGCCCGGAAAGCGGGCCAAATTCTGGCATGGGTAAATGAGCGGTCATAGCATCACCTCGTAAATGGCGTCCCTGGAGCCTCTGCCGGGAGGGCAGAGGCCCATCATCAATCGGTTAGCGATACTGCTTCAGAACCGACCGGCCCAGCGTCAGGATCTGCATTTCGTCCGAGCCGCCCGATACGCGGTCCACGCGCAGGTCGCGCCAGAAACGGCTAATGCGGTGGTTACCGGCGATACCAACACCGCCCAGCACCTGCATGGCGGTATCGACAACTTCAAACGCCGCGTTGGCGCAGAAGTATTTGCACATCGCCGCATCGCCGGAGGTGATGGTGCCGTTGTCGCTTTTCCACGCAGCCTCATACAGCATATTTTTCATGGCGTTAAGCTTGATGGCCATGTGGGCGAATTTCTCCTGGATCAGCTGGAAGCGGCCGATCGTCTCACCGAACTGCACGCGCTGGTTGGCGTAGCGCGCCGCATCTTCAAAGGCGCACATCGCGGTGCCGTAGTTGGTGAGGGCGACCAGGAAGCGTTCATGATCGAATTCTTCTTTTACCCGGTTAAAACCGTTGCCTTCGCGGCCGAACATGTCGGTTTCATCCAGCTCGACGTTATCGAAGGTGAGTTCGCAGCAGCTGTCCATGCGCAGACCCAGCTTCTCAAGTTTGTTCACCTTGATGCCCGGCTTGCTCATGTCGAGGCACCACTCGGTGAAAATCGGCTTATCCGGGGATGCGGCATCGCGCGCCATCACGACGACATAAGGGGTGTAAGCGCTGCTGGTGATAAAGCACTTACTGCCAGTAAGATAAACCTTACCATTTTTACGGGTATACGTAGTTTGCAAACTGCCGACATCGGAACCAGCGCCCGGTTCGGTGATGGCGGAGTTCCACATCTGCTTGCCGGTGCCGCGAAACGCCATGATGCGGTCTATCTGCTCCGGCGTGCCTTCGCGCAGGAAGGTGTTGAAACCGCCAGGCAACTGGTAGAGCACATAGGTTGGCGCCCCGAGGCGGCCAAGTTCCATCCACACCGCCGCGACGGTGACGAAACCGGCGTCCAGCCCGCCGTGTTCTTCAGGGATGAGCAGGCTGTCGATGCCCATGTCCGCCAGCGCTTTGACGAAACGTTCCGGGTAGATGCTGTCGCGGTCGCATTCGGCGAAATAGGCCTCCCAGTTTTCGCTGGCCATCAGTTCACGGATACCCGCGACAAACAGTTCCTGCTCATCATTCAGTCTAAAATCCATCTCAATAACCTCTTAGCATGTCGTTGTAATACCAGGGACGCAGCCCAATGAGAGTCAATCTTTCCAGTTCACTTTGGCGTCTTTAATGAAGGAGAGCGTGACCATAATGTTGACGAAGAACAGCGGACAACCACCGGCGATAATCGCCGTCTGAATCGGCTTCAGGCCGCCGAGCGCCAGCAGAATAATGCCGATGACGCCCACCAGAACCGACCAGCCGATACGCACCAGCAGCGGGGGCTCGTCACCGTCTTTCACTGCCCGGCAGGTGGACATCGCCAGGGTGTAGGAGCAGGCGTTAATCAGCGTCACGGTGGCGATAAAGCACAGAATGAAGAATCCCCACATGGTGGCGGTCTGTAAGGGGAGCGCGGCCCAGGTCTCGATAATGGCGCGCGGGACGCCGTGTTGCTTAATCAGCTCCGGGATATTGATGATATTGCTATCAATCAACTGCAATGTGTTGCTGCCCAGAATGGTCCACAGCAGCCAGGTCGCCGCCGTCAGACCGGCGACCATGCCGAGGCACAGTTCGCGAACGGTACGGCCTTTGGAAATACGGGCCAGGAAGATGCTCATCTGAATGGCGTAAATAACCCACCAGGCCCAGTAGAAAACGGTCCAACCCTGCGGGAAGCCGCTTTTGCCGATAGGATCGGTGTAAAACAGCATGCGCGGCAGGTACATCAGCAGCGTGCCGACCGAATCGGTAAAGTAATTCATGATGAAGCTGGCGCCGCTGACGATGAATACCCAGCCGAGGATCAGGAAGCTCAGGTAGCTGCGCACATCGCTGGCGATTTTGATCCCTTTTTGCAGGCCGCAGGCCACGCAGATGGCGTTAAGCACTATCCAGCAGGCGATGATGATAGCATCCAGCTCAAGGGTATGCGGAATACCGAACAGGAACTGCATACACTCGGTCACCAGGGGTGTCGCGAGCCCTAAGCTGGTACCCATAGCGAAGATCAGGGCGACTAAATAGAAGTTGTCGATAACCGTACCCAACAGCCCGTTGGCGCGTTTTTCGCCCACCAGTGGAATCAGCGTGCTGCTCGGGCGGATGACCTCCATTTTGCGGACAAAGAAGAAGTAGGCGAAGGCCACCGAGAGGAAGCTGTAGGTCGCCCAGGGCAGCGGCCCCCAGTGCAGCAGACTGTAGGCGAGACCGAGCTCTTTGGCCTGCATGGAGTAGGGCGCCAGACCAAACGGCGGGTTGGAGATGTAGTAGTAGATCTCAATCGATCCCCAGAACAGCACGGCGGCCGAGGTACAGGAGGCGAACATCATAAAAATCCAGCTGGCGGTGCTGAACTCCGGCGGTTCGTCGCCGAGACGCTTTTTCGCATAACGGCCAAACACCAGCCAGAACCAGCCGCCGAACATGATGACCATGTACCACTCGAAGGCCCAGCCCCAGACGTTAGTGACGTAGCTGAAGACGGCGTTAATCACGTTGTTCGCTGCATCCAGATCGCGAACTGTTAACCAACAAAGAATGCCAACAACAATCAATGGCGGGAAAAACACTTTAGGTTCTATTCCCGTTTTTTTCTTTTCTTTGCTCATAGGTAAATTCCAATTTTTTGGCACATTACGATGATCTCTACGTAATTCACTGGTGTGTTGCTTTTTTGTTAATTCAATAATAAAGGGATGTTAGGTACTTTACGTGCTGTAGATATAAAACTGACATTCATGATGAATATTGGCTAAACGCAATTCTGTTATAGCGATCACATTCCATCCTGCACTGCTTTTTGACGTTTTTATGCTTTGTATTTTTGTTGTTTATATTCTTTAAAAACAGTGCATTATGTTCTTTGTGTGTGCTGGCTAGTCAAGCCAGGTTTCAATATTGGTGAGGAAGGTAGCAATATTGAACGTCAGTTTTTTTTAAATTATCGATGTGTTCAATATTGGTGATTCAGGTTTTATTTTTGGCCGTTTTTGTATGTTAATCATATATTCCATTGGGGTATCCAATGACGTATTTATCGATATTTCAGGAGATGTAATGAATATTATTACATGCTATAAGTG
This sequence comes from Pluralibacter sp., assembly GCF_019237635.1. Taxonomy (GTDB): domain Bacteria; phylum Pseudomonadota; class Gammaproteobacteria; order Enterobacterales; family Enterobacteriaceae; genus Enterobacter_B. The sequence continues at coordinate 2,157 of NZ_JAFAGS010000136.1, read as the reverse complement.
TGTTCCCGATGAACAGGATATTGCCGTTAACAGCGCCGACGGCTCGCTCGATTTTTCCCGCGCGGACGGCAAAATCAGTCAGTACGATCTGAACGCCATTGAAGCGGCGGTTCAACTCAAAGCGCAGCAGCCGGAGGCTAAAATCGTCGCGCTGAGCGTGGGCGGCGCGGCGCTGAATAACGCGAAAGGGCGCAAGGATGTGCTCTCCCGCGGACCGGACGAACTGGTGGTGGTGGTTGATGAGCAGTTCGAACATGCGCTGCCGCAGCAGACCGCCAGCGGGCTTGCGGCGGCGGCGAATAAAATTGGCTTCTCCTTAATGCTCTGCGGCGATGGCTCAGCCGATCTGTATGCCCAGCAGGTGGGCCTGCTGGTGGGAGAAGCGCTACACATCCCTGCGCTCAACGGGATTAAAAAAATCCTCGCGTTAACCCCGGAATCCATCACGGTTGAGCGTGAGCTTGAGGATGAAAGTGAAACGCTGACTGTCCCGCTTCCCGCGGTGATTGCGGTCTCGACCGACATTAACGCCCCGCAGATCCCTTCGATGAAAGCCATTCTCAATGCGGCGAAGAAACCGGTGCAGGCCTGGAGCGCGGCTGATCTCAGCATTGGCGAGACGACGGCGCTGTCCTCGCAGCAGGTTGCCGCGCCGAAACAGAAGGTGCGCCAGCGGATCATTATCGAGGGGGACGGCGACGATCAGATAGCCGCGTTCGCCGACCACCTGCGCAAAATCATCAAATAAAGGGAGAGGTTATGAGCACGTTTTCATCCGTATGGGTATTCAGCGACACCTTGTCCCGACTGCCGGAACTGATGGGGGGCGCCCGCGTCCTGGGGGAAAAAGTCCAGGTCTTTACACTGAACGCGGAGCAGAGCAGCGCCGCCTTCCAGCTTGGCGCGCACGGCGTCTGGCAGCTTGAGGGAAAACCGGACGACCGAATTGTTGAAGACTACGCCGACACGGTAATCAGCACGCTGCAAGGGCACAGCGACGGCGGACTGGTGCTACTGCCCAACAGCCGCCGGGGTAAACTGCTGGCCGCACGGCTGGGCGCGCGCCTTGGCGCCGCCGTTGCCAACGACGCGACCATGCTTGCGGTCGACGGCGGCGCGCTGGTCGCCAGACATATGGTGTACGGCGGGCTGGCGTTTGGCGTCGAAACGCTGCACTCCGAGTACTGCGTCGCCACGCTCACCACTGGCGCATTTGACGCGATGCAGCCGGATACCTCGCTCTGCGGCACCGCACAGCCAGCGGCATGGATAGCGCCGAAGTACAGTGTCGTGCGTACTGCTGTTCAGGCCAGGGAAAGCAACGCGGTGGATCTGGACAAAGCGCGTCTGGTGGTGAGCGTCGGGCGCGGTATCGGCAGCAAAGAGAATATCAGCCTCGCCGCTGAGCTCTGTAGCGCCATTGGCGCAGAACTTGCCTGCTCCCGCCCGGTGGCGGAGAACGAAAAGTGGATGGAGCATGAGCGCTATGTCGGTATCTCTAACCTGATGCTGAAACCTGAGCTGTATCTGGCAGTGGGGATTTCCGGGCAAATTCAGCACATGGTCGGGGCCAACGGCGCGCAGACCATCGTCGCCATCAACAAAGACAAGAATGCGCCCATTTTCCAGTATGCGGACTACGGCATCGTCGGCGATCTCTTTAAGATCCTGCCAGCCTTAACCCGCCAACTGGCGAGCTAATCTCACCTGGCGAGGCCAGCGATGCGCTTCGCCGTTTTACTGCAAGTCGTGGAGTGGTTATGTCCGAAGATGTCTTCGATGCCATTGTGGTGGGGGCCGGTCTGGCGGGCTGCGTTGCGGCGCTGGTGCTCGCCAGAGAAGGGGCGCAGGTATTACTGATCGAACGTGGTAACACCGCGGGCGGGAAAAACGTCACCGGCGGGCGGATGTACGCGCACAGCCTTGAGCGCATTATTCCGGGTTTTGCCGAAAACGCGCCGGTGGAGCGGGTGATCACCCGGGAAAAACTCTCCTTTCTGACCGGGACGCGGGCGATGACCGTCGATTACCAGAACGGCGAGGCGTGGGCGCCCGGCGAGGTCTCCTGGTCGGTGCTGCGCAGCAAATTTGACGCCTGGCTGATGGAGCAGGCGGAAAACGCGGGCGCGCAGTGCATCACCGGGATCCGCGTCGATA
>NZ_JAFAGS010000117.1 GCF_019237635.1 Pluralibacter sp. | reverse complement strand
CGTATAATACGTTTTCCTCATTCAGAGTCAAGCGTTTATTTTTGCTTTTCTCTGTGATGTTCATCGCTGGTTTTCACCGGAGAACCCCGCTGACCCGGCGGCTTACAGGCCGTTGTTCCGTGTCAGTGGAGGCGCATTATAGGGAGTAATTCTGAAGTGACAAGAGGAAATTTAAAAAAACTTTTCGTTCGTTCACTTTTCAGGCAAAACTCAGCACAGGCAGTCATTCCTGCCTGGTTTTTAAACAAAAACGAGCCCCTCAGGGCCCGTTTTATCCTTTTTGTGACTTACTGCACTGCAACAATGCGCTCGTCTTTGACGATCAGTTGCACCGCTTTCCCCGGTACCAGCTCACCCGACAGGATTTGTTGCGCCAGCGGGTTTTCTATCTGCTGCTGGATAGCACGTTTCAGCGGACGTGCGCCATACACCGGATCATAACCATTTTCGCTCAACAGCTTCAGCGCTTCATCAGAGATATGCACCTCATAGCCGCGCTCTTCCAGACGCTTATACAACCGCTGCAACTGGATCTGCGCAATAGAAGCAATGTGTTTCTCACCCAGCGGATGGAATACAACAACCTCATCAATACGGTTGATGAACTCAGGACGGAAACTGTGGCTGACAACGCCCAACACCAGATCTTTCATATGCCCGTAGTCCAGCTCGCCAAAGCGCTCCTGAATCAGGTCAGAACCCAGGTTCGACGTCATAATGACAACCGTGTTGCGGAAGTCGACCGTCCTCCCCTGCCCGTCCGTCAGACGACCATCATCCAGCACCTGCAGCAGAATGTTGAACACATCCGGATGTGCTTTTTCCACTTCATCCAGCAGGATGACGGAATAAGGACGACGACGCACCGCCTCTGTCAGGTACCCCCCTTCTTCATAACCGACGTATCCCGGAGGCGCCCCGACCAGACGCGATACGGAGTGTTTTTCCATGAACTCGGACATGTCGATACGCACCATTGCGTCATCGCTGTCGAACATAAAGTTAGCCAGCGATTTACACAGTTCGGTTTTACCGACACCGGTTGGCCCAAGGAACAAGAAGGAACCAATCGGGCGGTTAGGATCGGCCAGACCTGCACGGCTACGGCGGATAGCGTTCGATACCGCTTCAACGGCCTCATTCTGTCCAATCACGCGGCTGTGCAATTCCTGCTCCATACGCAGCAGTTTTTCACGCTCGCCCTCCAGCATTCTGGCAACCGGAATCCCGGTCCAGCGAGCCAGCACTTCGGCAATTTCCGCATCGGTGACTTTATTACGCAGCAGGCGCATAGTCTTGCCTTCAGACTGCGTTGCAACCGCAAGCTGCTTCTCCAGCTCCGGAATTTTACCGTACTGCAGCTCGGACATTCTCGCCAGATCGCCCACGCGACGCGCCTGCTCGATCGCGATTTTCGCCTGCTCCAGCTCGGCCTTAATCGTCTGGGTTCCGGAGAGCGAGGCTTTTTCAGCTTTCCATTCTTCTTCTAACACCGAATACTGGCGCTCTTTGTCATCCAGTTCGTCATTCAGCATATCCAGACGTTTACGGCTGGCTTCGTCAGACTCTTTTTTCAGCGCCTGCTGCTCCAGCTTGAGCTGGATAATGCGGCGATCCAGGCGGTCCAGTTCTTCCGGCTTTGAATCAATCTGCATACGGATGCTGGACGCCGCCTCATCGATAAGGTCGATGGCTTTATCCGGAAGCTGGCGATCGGCAATATAGCGGTGCGACAGCGTCGCCGCCGCGACAATCGCCGGGTCGGTTATCTGCACATGGTGATGCAGCTCATAACGCTCTTTCAGACCACGCAGAATGGCGATGGTATCCTCGACCGAGGGTTCCGCGACAAACACTTTCTGGAAACGACGCTCCAGCGCCGCGTCTTTTTCAATGTACTGACGGTACTCATCCAGCGTCGTCGCGCCCACGCAGTGCAGTTCACCACGTGCCAGCGCCGGTTTCAGCATATTGCCCGCATCCATCGCGCCATCGGCTTTACCGGCGCCAACCATGGTATGCAGCTCATCAATAAACAGGATGACGTTGCCCTCCTGTTTCGCCAGATCGTTGAGCACGCCTTTTAAACGCTCTTCAAACTCTCCGCGGTATTTCGCCCCGGCCACCAGCGAGCCCATATCCAGCGACAGCACCCGGCGGCCTTTTAGCCCTTCCGGCACTTCGCCGTTAACGATACGCTGCGCCAGGCCTTCCACGATGGCGGTTTTACCGACGCCCGGCTCACCAATCAGCACCGGGTTATTTTTAGTACGGCGTTGCAGAACCTGGATAGTACGACGAATTTCTTCATCACGACCGATCACCGGGTCAAGCTTGCCCTGCTCGGCGCGCTCGGTCAGATCGACCGTATATTTTTTCAAAGCCTGACGCTGGTCTTCGGCTCCCTGATCGTTCACGCTCTCACCTCCACGCATTTGTTCAATCGCCTGAGTCACGTTGGCGGTTGTTGCCCCGGCGGATTTTAAAAGGTCGGTCAGCGTACCGCGTGATTCAAGCGCTGCCAGAACGAAGAGTTCTGACGAAATAAAATTGTCCCCACGTTTTTGCGCCAGCTTATCGCAAAGATTCAGTACGCGAACCAGATCCTGAGACGGCTGCACGTCGCCACCGGTGCCTTCCACCTGCGGTAAACGGCTCAGCGCCTGATCGATGGCGGTGCGCAACTGGCCAGCATTAATGCCAGCAGAGGTTAATAAAGGACGTACCGATCCCCCTTCCTGATTCAGCAAGGCGCTCATTAAATGAAGAGGTTCGATGAATTGGTTGTCGTGCCCGAGTGCGAGCGACTGGGCATCGGCAAGAGCAAGCTGGAATTTGTTAGTAAGACGATCCAGACGCATAACTCCTCCCATAAACAGGTCAAATTTGCTACTGGAGATTAAATGAGGTCATCCCTCAATTATTCAAGGTTAAAGACCTGAACTATGCGAAAAATAAGTTTGCCTTCTGGATCGTCTTGATTCTTTAGGTTATATCAGCCAAATGAAACTTGCCATACGCCCGGTGGTCTTGTCGCGTCGATAAGAGAAAAAATCATCCTTTTCGCTTAGCGTACAACGTTCACCACCAAAAACCTGTGTGACCCCGGCGCGCGCCAGGCGCTGCCGTGCAAGCTGATAAATATCCGCATAGTATTTCTCGCCAACAGGACGAAACGCGCTGTCAGCACGCTCGTCTTGCGCCATAAAGGCATCGCGAACCTCCGGCCCGACTTCAAACGCATCGGGGCCGATCGCCGGGCCAAGCCAGGCAAGCAGGTTTTCCGGACGGTCGCGAAAGCAGGCTATCGTCTCCTCCAGCACGCCTTCACATAGCCCGCGCCAGCCGGCATGCGCCGCCGCCACTTCTGTGCCAGCCTTATTGCAAAACAGCACCGGCAGGCAGTCGGCCGTCATCACCGCGCAGACCTGGCCGGGAATATGACTATAGGATGCATCCGCCCGTTTTGACGAATAGTCGCCCCCGGTGAGTGGCAGCACCACTTTGCCATGCACCTGTTCGAGCCAGACCGGGCGCGACGGCATTGCTGCCGCCGTATAGAAACGGCGACGGTTTTCTTCGACATGATCCTGGTTATCGCCGCAGTGAGCCCCCAGGTTCAGGGAATCCCAGGGCGCTAAACTCACACCACCAACACGCGTAGAGCTACAGGCAGCAACACCTTTCGGCGCAGGCCACTGCGGAACGATTACCTTTGTCATAGCCAGTCAACATCATCCTTATGGGCTTCAAAATCGGCACGCATCGCGTCAATCAAGTCCACCATATCCTGTGGGATTGGCGCATGCCACTCCATCTCGATTCCGCTGATCGGGTGATACAAGCGCAGCATGGTCGCATGCAGCGCCTGACGGTCAAACTTGCGCAGCGCCGTAATGAATTCGTCAGAGGCGCCCTTTGGCGGACGCGGACGGCCGCCATACAGCTGATCGCCCACCAGCGGATGGGTGATATGCGCCATATGCACGCGGATTTGGTGAGTACGCCCGGTTTCCAGACGCAAGCGCAAACGCGTGTGCACACGGAAGTGCTCCATAATACGGTAGTGCGTGACCGCCGGTTTCCCCATCGGATGCACCGACATATGGGTGCGTTTCGTCGGGTGACGGCTGATCGGCTGCTCAACGGTGCCGCCCGCGGTCATATGACCGATAGCTACGGCCTCGTACTCGCGGGTGATCTCGCGCAGCTGCAGCGATTCCACCAGACGCGTCTGCGCCGGAACCGTTTTGGCGACCACCATCAGGCCGGTGGTGTCTTTATCCAGACGGTGGACAATGCCCGCACGCGGTACGTCAGCGATCGGCGGGTAATAGTGCAGCAGCGCGTTCAGCACCGTGCCGTCCGGGTTGCCAGCGCCAGGATGAACGACCAGATCGCGCGGCTTGTTGATAACAATGATATCGTCATCTTCATAAACGATGTTCAGCGGGATATCCTGCGCTTCGAAGCGCACGTCCTCCTCGATTTCAGCATTGATGGCGACGCTTTCTCCGCCCAACACTTTCTCTTTCGGCTTATCACATATCTTGCCGTTGACCAGCACGCGCTGGTCGAGGATCCATTCTTTTATACGCGAACGCGAATAATCCGGGAACAATTCGGCCAAAGCCTGATCTAAGCGTTGACCAAGTTGGTTTTCGGACACCGTTGCGGTGAGTTGTACTCGTTGTGCCATATACAGCTTCTTCGTTAACGTTGGGTTTTACGGCTTTGCCGTTTAATATAGTGTGCTATTGTAGCTGGTCTTAATCGGGAGCAGGAACGATAATCTCCCGCATAAACATTCTGAGGAAAGTCAAAACGTCATGACGCGCATGAAATACCTGGTGGCTGCCGCCACACTGAGCCTGGCTTTGGCGGGTTGCTCCAGTTCAAAGGAAGAGGTGCCAGATAGCCCGCCAAATGAAATTTACGCGACTGCTCAACAAAAACTGCAGGACGGTAACTGGAAACAGGCGATAACGCAACTGGAAGCGCTGGATAACCGCTATCCGTTTGGCCCCTACTCTCAGCAGGTTCAGTTGGATCTGATTTATGCGTATTACAAAAATGCCGACCTGCCGCTGGCCCAGGCCGCAATCGATCGTTTTATGCGTCTGAACCCGACGCATCCGAATATCGATTACGTCATCTACATGCGCGGTTTGACCAACATGGCGCTGGATGACAGTGCGCTGCAGGGCTTCTTCGGCGTCGATCGTTCCGACCGTGACCCGCAGCACGCCCGCGATGCGTTCAACGACTTCACTAAGCTGGTGCGCGGCTATCCGAACAGCCAGTACGCTACCGATGCCTACAAGCGCATGGTATTCCTGAAAAATCGTCTGGCGAAGTATGAACTTTCCGTGGTGGATTATTATAGTGACCGCGGCGCGTGGGTTGCCGTCGTCAACCGCGTAGAAGGTATGCTGCGTGATTATCCGGATACCCAGGCAGCCCGAGACGCACTGCCGAAAATGGAAAACGCCTATCGCCAGATGCAGATGAACGCACAGGCTGACAAAGTGGCGAAAATCATTGCCGCGAACGGCAGCAAAACCTGATGTTCTGACCGCCCTGAATGAAAAAAAATGGCAGCCGCAATGGGCTGCCATTTTTTTATCTCAATTCGTGATTCGCTGAACCGGTTTAGCGAATAGTTAACTCATCAACTATGACCGCCTTTTGTTACTTCCTCAAGTAAAATATTGCCTGTTCCTGTCCTGTCTCACAAAACACGTTCATTGACAAAAAGTGACAAAATAACGTGACACACATCACACATTTTGACATTGGGAACGGTATGCTGGAATCACCAAGACGGGAAAGACAAGAGGTAAAATTTATGACAATGAACATTACCAGTAAACAAATGGAAATTACTCCGGCAATCCGCCAGCATGTCGCAGACCGTCTCTCCAAACTGGATAAATGGCAAACGCATTTAATTAACCCACATATCATTCTGTCTAAAGAACCGCAGGGCTTTATCGCCGATGCCACTATCAATACGCCAAACGGCCATCTGGTCGCCAGCGCCCGACATGAAGATATGTACGTCGCCATTAACGAATTGATCAACAAGCTGGAAAGGCAGCTCAATAAAGTGCAACACAAAGGGGAAGCACGTCGCGCCAACGCATCGGTGAAAGACGTCAACTTCGTTGAACAAGAGTAATCCTTAACAACTGTGTTTAGTCAACGCGCCTTCGGGCGCGTTTTTTATTGACAGCGTGAAAACAGTACGGTTAATTTAACTACACCAACAACCAGAGAACCTCTGATGAAACAACTTCCGTTTTTCTTCGCATTCTTTTTTACCTTCCCCTGAATGGGAGGCGATTCGTCATGTGATTAAGAATGCGAAGACGAACAATAAGGCCTCCCACTCCGGGGGGCCTTTTTATTGATAACAAGAAAGGCAACATTATGACTGCGGAAAACCCGTTACTGGCACTGCGTGAAAAGATAAGCGCGCTGGATGAAAAACTGCTGACGCTGCTTGCCGAGCGTCGCGGGCTGGCTGTTGAAGTCGGCAAAGCAAAACTCACCTCGCATCGCCCGGTGCGCGATATCGACCGCGAGCGCGATCTGCTGGAACGTCTGATTACGCTTGGTAAAGCGCACCACCTCGATGCCCATTACATCACCCGCCTGTTCCAGCTGATTATCGAAGACTCGGTGCTCACCCAGCAGGCGCTGTTGCAGCAGCATCTGAATAAAATCAACCCGCACTCTGCCCGCATTGCCTTTCTGGGGCCCAAAGGTTCATATTCCCATCTGGCGGCACGCCAGTACGCCGCCCGCCATTTCGAGCAGTTTATCGAAAGCGGGTGTGCGAAATTCGCCGATATCTTCAATCAGGTGGAGACCGGTCAGGCCGATTACGCGGTGGTCCCCATTGAAAACACCAGCTCCGGCGCCATCAACGACGTTTACGATCTGCTACAGCACACCAGCCTGTTCATCGTCGGCGAAATGACGGTGCCTATCGACCATTGCGTGCTGGTTTCCGGTTCAACCGACCTTAGCAGCATCGACACGGTGTACAGCCACCCGCAGCCGTTCCAGCAGTGCAGCCAGTTCCTTAATCGCTACCCGCACTGGAAAATTGAGTACACGGAGAGCACCTCCGCGGCGATGGAAAAGGTCGCTCAGGCAAACTCACCGCGCGTCGCGGCGCTGGGCAGCGAAGCGGGCGGTGCGCTGTATGGTTTGCAGGTGCTTGAGCGCAATCTCGCCAACCAGCAGCAAAACATTACCCGCTTTGTGGTGCTGGCGCGTAAAGCCATCAACGTGTCCGACCAGGTCCCGGCAAAAACTACGCTGCTGATCGCCACCGGGCAGCAAGCCGGCGCGCTGGTTGAAGCGCTGCTGGTCCTGCGCAACCATAAACTCATTATGACCAAACTGGAATCCCGCCCGATTTACGGCAACCCGTGGGAAGAGATGTTTTATCTGGATATCCAGGCCAACCTGGAATCTGAAGCGATGCAAAAGGCGCTGAAAGAGCTGGGCGACATCACCCGCTCAATGAAGGTGCTCGGCTGCTATCCGAGCGAAAACGTAGTGCCGGTCGACCCCGCCTGACGCTTTAAGGTCAACAGATGGCAATGTCTTCACCCTGCCACCTCAAGCGGCAGGGTGAAAAGAGCGTCAGACAGTGTACTGGCAAGCAATGGTTTATTACTGCCGGCTGTCGTTCGCCTGACGCAGCAGTGTACGGCTTTCGCTCTGAAAACGCTGAGCGTAATCGCCAAACCAGTGTTCGACTTTACGGAAACTGTCGATAAATGCCTGCTTGTCGCCCTGCTCCAGCAGGCCAATCGCCTCGCCAAAGCGTGTGTAGTAACGTTTAATCAGCGCCAGATTGCTTTGTGACGACATAATAATGTCGGCGTACAGCTGTGGATCCTGGGCAAACAGACGCCCCACCATCGCCAGCTCAAGACGATAGATTGGCGACGAAAGCGCCAGCAGCTGTTCAAGCTGCACGTTTTCTTCCGCCAGGTGCAGACCGTAGGCGAAAGTAGCAAAGTGACGCAGCGCCTGGATAAATGCCATGTTCTGATCGTGTTCAACTGCGCTGATGCGATGCAGACGCGCGCCCCAGACCTGAATCTGTTCAAGGAACCACTGGTACGCCTCCGGCTGACGACCGTCGCAGTACACCACCACCTGCTTGGCCAGGCTGCCGCTGTCCGGCCCGAACATCGGATGCAGCCCCAGCACTGGCCCATTGTGCGCCGCCAGCATCGCCTGCAACGGGCCTGCTTTCACCGACGCAAGGTCGACCAGAATGCAGTCCGCCGGTAGCGCAGGCAACCTCGCAATGGTCTGCTCGGTGACGTGAATCGGTACGCTGACGATCACCATCCCGGCATCAGCCACCAGCTCCTCAGCGCGTCCCCAGTCCTCTTTTTCCAGGATCCGCACCTGATAGCCGGAGAGCGTCAGCATTTTTTCAAACAGACGCCCCATCTGCCCGCCGCCACCCACGATGACGACCGGACGTAACTGCGGATACAGGGTTTTGAAGCCCTTGTCATTTTCACTGGAGTAGGACTCCCGCATCACCCGACGCAACACGTCTTCAATGAGGTCCGGCGGCACGCCAAGCGATTCCGCTTCTGCACGGCGCGATGCCAGCATGGAGGCCTCGCGCTCAGGAACATAAATGGGCAAGCCGTACTTGCTTTTCACCTCGCCCACTTCAGCAACCAGCTCCAGACGACGCGCCAGCAAGCCCAGCAGCGCCTTATCCACCTCATCAATTTGATCGCGCAACGCGGTCAGTTCAGCAACCATAACAATCCTCTTAAGCCAGACGAGCCGCCAGATGGCTGCGCAGATCTTTATCAATTTCACGCAGCAGCGCATCAGTGGATTCCCAGCTGATACAAGCATCCGTTACCGACACACCGTATTTCATATCACAACGCGGCTGCTCAGAAGACTGATTGCCCTCGTGAATATTACTTTCGATCATCAGGCCGATAATCGACCGGTTGCCATCTTTGATTTGCGCGACAACGGACTCCGCCACTACGGGCTGACGGCGGTAATCTTTATTCGAGTTACCATGGCTGCAATCTACCATCAGCGACGGCTTCAGTCCTGCCTGTTCCATCTCTTTTTCGCACTGTGCGACATCTGCCGGGCTGTAGTTCGGCGCTTTACCGCCGCGCAGGATCACATGACCGTCCGGGTTGCCCTGAGTTTGCAGCAGGCAAACTTGCCCGCCCTGGTTGATACCCACAAAACGGTGCGGCATCGCGGCGGCGCGCATGGCGTTAATCGCGGTCGCCAGGCTGCCGTCAGTGCCGTTTTTAAAGCCCACCGGCATAGACAAGCCAGACGCCATTTCGCGATGGGTCTGCGACTCGGTCGTACGCGCGCCGATGGCGGACCAGCTGAACAGATCGCCCAGGTACTGCGGGCTATTCGGATCCAGCGCTTCCGTCGCCAGCGGCAAGCCCATGCTGACCAGTTCAACCAACAAACGACGCGCAATCTTAAGTCCTGCTTCAACATCAAACGAGCCATCCATGTGCGGATCGTTAATCAGCCCCTTCCAGCCGACGGTAGTACGGGGTTTTTCAAAATAGACGCGCATTACCAGATAGAGGCTATCGCTGACCTCTGCGGCAAGGGTTTTAAATCGACGAGCGTATTCAATCGCAGTTTCCGGGTCATGGATAGAACAAGGACCACATACCACCAACAGGCGCGGATCGCGACCTGCGATGATGTCAGAAATCGTTTGACGGGATTGCGCAATTTGCGCTTCCTGATCGGCACTCAGCGGAAATTCCGTTTTCAGTTGTTCCGGGGTAATCAGAATTTGTTCGTCTGCGATATGTACGTTATTCAGCGCGTCTTTTTGCATGATTGCTTACCTGTATAGCTCGTTTGCGATAGTGTTTTCCTCAGTGAGGGTGCACTTACGATACCATACAAAGTAAAGATATCAATCCACAGTCCGTAAATTTTTCGTTACACAATGCTATTTAACGTCATTTTTACCCCCAGTATAATGTAACGATAAAATTACACAGAGAGTTTATGCTCTACTGCGTTAAGCGTAAGCGAGCGCACAACAACGCCTCCGGTGATGCGCATTCGGAAATATCCAAAATTACCTCACCACGTCGAAAATCAGTAGATAACACTCTGCCATTTAACTTAAGTTGCGCTTAAATCATAAATAGCTCTAATGACTGATAACGAGAAAAATGATATCCTTTTGCGTAATAATCCGAATTTTTAACGCTCTGAAAGCATGGCGGACTCAGGTGAGCACCCGGCTAAAACGATTGTGTCCACTACTGCTGGCACCTATTTTGTGGACCACAGGTGTCCCGCTTTACGCCGCAACGCCTTCCGAGACGGATAAATCTGTTCGCGCAATTGTGTCCGGGATAATCAGCTATACCCGATGGCCGGCAAGCCTCACGACACCTCCCAGGCTTTGTATATTCTCCTCATCACGCTACGTTGGCGTATTACGTTCGGGAGATATCGGTCCGACGCCCTGGCAGGCCGTCGTTGTCAGTACCGAACAGCAGGCGCTGGGTGCAAGCTGTGATGCCATTTACTTTGGTAATGAGTCAGCGGAAGAACAACAGAAAATAATCCAGCGTTATCAACCCCGAGCACTACTCTCTATTGCTGAACAAAATTCGCAATGTATTGTTGGTAGCGCATTTTGTCTGTCGATTAATTCAGAACGGGTCAAGTTCTCAGTTAATCTCGACGCGCTTTCACGTAGCGGCGTCAGGGTAAATCCCGATGTATTGATGCTTGCCCGGAATAAAAAGCATGAATAAGGATCTTTCCTCCATACAGCGCCCGACGTTTAAAAGCACATTGCGGCGAATAAGCATGGTAAGTATCGTCATCACCATGACGCTTATCTGGTTGCTGCTGTGCGTGGTTTCCGTCGTGACGTTAAAACAGTACGCGCAAAAGAACCTGGAACTGACAGGGGCGACCATGAGCACCAGCCTTGAAGCTGCTCTGGTGTTTGGCGACGAAGCCGCAGCTGCTGATACGCTTGCCACTCTTGGTAAGCAAGGGCAATACTCCCTTGCGGAGGTCTATGACAAGAATAATAACCTGTTCGCCCGCTGGTCCTTCGACACGAAAAAAAACAGCGAGCAGTTCAATAAACTGGTGAGCCACTGGTTGTTCCCACAACCGGTAATGCAGCCCGTTATACATAATAAAATCGTCGTCGGTCAGATAAGATTAACCGCCCGCGACAGCCTGATCAGTCATTTTATCTGGACATCGCTTGCGGTATTAACGGCCTGTATTTTGCTCGCCTCCGCACTGGCGATGATTATTTCCCGCCACCTGCATTATGACGTGGTGACGGCGCTACAAAATATTACCGATGTCGCCCACGATGTCCGAACCAACCGTAACTTTTCCCGGCGGGTTTCTCAGGAGCGCATAGAGGAATTCCAGCAGTTTGCTCAGGATTTCAATAGCCTACTTGATGAAATGGAGGAATGGCAGCGTACACTACAGGCCACCAACGATCAGCTCCGGCGTACCGCCATGCATGACCCGCTGACCGGGCTGCCTAACCGCGCCTCTTTCCGTGCCGCCATCGCCGCACTAATGAAAAATAAAAACTCGCGCACGCATTCTGCGCTGCTGTTTCTTGACGGTGACAACTTCAAACATATTAACGACACCTGGGGACATGCAGCAGGCGATAACGTGCTGATGGAAACCGCCAACCGACTGATCGAATTCGGCGGTAAACGACACATGGCATTTCGTCTTGGAGGTGATGAATTTGCCATAATACTGAGTGACATTGACAATGAATATCAGGTGCAGCGTATTTGCACCGCGCTTACACAGCAATTTGTTCGTCTTTTCGACATGCATAATGGTCATTTAGCCACCTTCTCACTGAGCGTCGGCTATGCGCTAACCCGCGAGCATGATACGGTCGAAAGCCTGCTGGAACGGGCCGATCAGAACATGTATGTCATGAAAAATAAACGAGCAGAGTCCCCCTTATAAATAAGAAGGAATTCACTATGCTTACGCGTTTTATTGCTCCCTTTTTGTTGACCATTTTCTTTCTGACGGGCTGTCAGGCACCGCAGGGGAAATTTTCTCCGGAACAGGTAACCGCAATGAAATCCCTGGGATTTAGCGAAAGTGAAGGTGACTGGTCTTTAGGGTTGTCGGATAAAATTCTGTTCAGTACTAACGACTATCAGCTAAATGCGCAGAGCCGTCAGCAGATTGCCTCCATGGCATCCCATCTTGCGGCCACCGGTATTACCCATGCCCGGATGGATGGTCATACCGATAACTACGGTGAAGACAGCTATAACGAAGCGTTGTCGCTCAAGCGCGCAAACCGGGTGGCTGATGCCTGGGCAGAAGGCGCCCGCATCCCGCGCGGCAACCTGGCCACTCAGGGGCTTGGCAAAAAATACCCGGTGGCCAGTAATGCAACCGCTCAGGGCCGCTCGGAAAACCGTCGTGTGACGATTGTCATCAGCGAGCCCTGAGACAACACTATTCCGCGACGCTCTCGCGAATTGCTGCGCTGGACATCCGCCAGCGCAACAAATCAACGGCCACGAACAACAGCAGGCTTCCTCCCAGTACCGGCATCGCTAACCCCAACAATACCGCCACCAGCATCACACACCCCTTACCCGCCGTCGACAGTAATAGCCAGCCCTGCGTCAGCGTTGACAGCGGATTTTGCACGCCCGCCGCAGGCCTGCGCAGCCACCACAGCCGATACCCGATAACGATCATAATGCACAGCGCTGCGCCGAAAGCGATAAGCAGCAGCTGATTCACCAGACCAAACAAAATGCCCATATGAAAATCAACGCCCCAGCGGGTGAGCTTCGCCATCAGCGGAAAATCGGCAAAATGGGTACGATCGATAACCTGCATCCGGTTGCCATCGATAGCGACAGCATCTACCTGCGTCGGCCAGCGCCTGTCGATTTCCGTTACCGTCCATGCTCTGTCGCTATTTTTCGGCGGGCGGATCTCCAGACGATTCGCCGACAGCCCGGCGTGCTGCGCCGTAGCCAGCACTTCGTCATAGCGACTCAGCGGTATCAGCATCGGCATTCCCATCGCCATACCCTCATGGTGACTCTGGTACTCCGCATGTGGATCCTGGCTCGCCCCTGGCCCAGAAAGTTGCGTGTTGACCTGCGGCGTCAGCCAGCCAAACGATGCGCGCAGTGTATCCACGTTGCCGCCCGCCCACTGCGACCAGGTGAGCCCGGTGGCTGAAAACAGCAGCATTCCCACCAGTAAGCACCACCCCAGCGTCGAGTGAAGACGACGGGAGTTCTGTTGACGGTTATTGATACGCCGCTTCGGACGCGTAACGAACCACAGGGCAATACCGCCGATCGCCGCCACCCACATCCAGGAAGCGGCCAGTTCGCTGTACAGGCGACCCGCATCGCCCAGCAGCAGCGAACGGTGCGCATAGTCAATCCACTGGCGCAGCGGCAGAATGCCGCTGCTGCCATACACGGTCATATCTCCTTTCACCGCCAGCGTCACTGGGTCGATAAACAGCGCCCGGCTCTCCGACTCGCCGAGAGCAGGATCGCTGAACATCACCCGGGTCGTCTCGCCGGGCGTCAGCGCAGGACGAACCGCAAAAACCGCAGCGAGCCCGCCGATCGCCTGCCGGGCCACCGCTATCTGCTCAGCAATCGGGTGACGTTCACCCTGGGTTTCAGCACTCAACGCCTGACGATAGATCAGGCTTTCAAGCTGCGGCGTTGCAACGTAAAGCGTACCGGTCAGCGCAGCGATGAAAATAAACGGTCCGGCGCAGAGGCCAATATAGAAATGAACGCGTCGCAGCAGGTTAATCCATGCCGCACGCGGGGTGCAGGTGGTCATACTTTTCCTTAATAAAAAGTAAAAAGAGTTTGTTGCGCTAAAGCGCACTTTTTTTATTCGCAGGTAAAAGCAGACCGCCGCGGCGGCGCGCGGGTCTCAGGATACAGCCAAGGGAAAAAATACCGGTGCTGAACGGTAAGACGCACAGGCGTCGTTCGCCCCGGCAACAGCAGCGCACACACCAGTAATACCAGCGCCAGCAGCAGGCCCGGTACATGGGCAAGCAGCACACAGTAACCGCAAGCTTCTGCGTGATCGACCGGCATCAGCACTGGCTTTTCCAGAGCGTGGGGCGATTCCCCCATCATCGGCATATCGTGATGCATGCCGGGCATCGCCGCCATCGGGTCTTTTTGCAGGGAGACGGAGATTAACGGCGCAATCAGAATCAGCGCAACGGCAAACAGCGCGAACCATGCCGCGCGGTGCAGACTGTTTGTGCGTTGAAAAATTGCGACCGACACGCCCCCTCCTGAAGTGGAGGGCATTGTAAATGATTTACATCAAAACTGTTAACAACTGCGGCGTAAAACAAGAAAAAAGGGCCAGCCTTTCGGCCAGCCCTTTTCAAGCGGGATGTCGCATAAGCGAATCTTAGTTAAGACGCTTTTACCAAACCCCATTGATAAACATACATTTTTCATTACAAACAGTTAGTTATATGTATCATTGGTGCAGTCAAATGCGACCCAAAACATGCTGCGTGGGCAAAATGTGGACACATTACTCAAGCTTCTTCAACCGAAGCTTTAACTAAAGCACGATATTTAGTTGTTACGGGAATGACCTCTTCAGGGACGGTTTCCCATCTTGAATTAAAATATTGCTCACAGGTTAAATCTAAAATACTTCTACAGAATCCTTCTATATGCCACATTGGAAGACTCCTGTAATTGTTCATATCCGATTCTTCCTTTTCCATCATACTTAGGTAAGGCATGCATTGTGTAATTCTTTTTTCGAAATCCTCAACCGTGGAATCATACCTTCTTATTTCATCAAGAAGCTCCGGAATATCCTCATTTGAAAATTCCCTCCCGGGTGAGTATTCATTAACTAATTTTATCAAGTTGTCTGAGTTCAATGCCTCATCCTTATTTATCACTTCTCCTTGCATTTCAATTCTATCGTTATAGGAGATTTTCAAATCTTTTATACTGTCAAATTTTTCATCAGCAAGCTCAATGAGAGCGCTTAATTTACTCAAACTTCTTTTAATCTCTCTAGGCGCATCCTTCTCTCGTTTATATAAGAGTTTGTGGCTTATAGCTGCCCATGTATGCATCAGCATTGTTCGGACTTGTATCTCCATCTTAAGCCCTCCTAAATTACGATAGTTCGGGACGTTTAACCACTCACCCTTAATTTTACATATCAAATGCCTAGAGGAGTATCCAAAACGATCGACATCCATTTCCTTTTGCTTATCGGACCCCGAAGTAACATCAAATTCCTTTCTGATAATATCTTCAATTTTATTTAGGTCAGATTCATAGTAACAAATAATTCTAATCCCACAGAAATCTTCAATTTCCTCCAAAGGATTAATATATACTTTCCTTGTCAACTTAGCCCTCAGTGAGTCTATAGTTTTCACCCTGCCTTCAATATTGAATATAGAAATATTTTCATCTTCTACCAGCTTTCTAACAACGGGCATCGCTTGATTCATCAAAGAAACATAAAATGGATGCTGTTTCTCATACTCCTCACAGTGGTCAATCATAACTTCCCTCTCATTCTAAACCAATTTTTGATAATGGATTATAAAGTACAGCATCTTCTAAATGATCAGGGGAAAAATGAGAATAGCGCATAGTTTCACGAATATTCGCATGACCTAGAATTCTCTGTAACACCAGAATATTCCCCCCATTCATCATAAAGTGACTTGCAAACGTATGGCGTAGCACATGCGTTTTCTGCCCTTCAGCTAACTCTATATCGGTCAGAGCGAGCATTTTCTTGAATTCCTGATAGCACGGGTGAAACATTTTCCCCTGCAAAGGAGCCAGCTCGTCATAGAGCCACCGAGGGATCGGAACCGTGCGGTTTTTCTTCCCCTTCGTTTTCGTGAAGGTCAGCTTGTGGGGTGAGAGCTGTGAACGTGTAAGACGCTCAGCCTCGCTCCATCGAGCGCCGGTCGCTAGGCATACTTTGACGATTCGAGTTAAGTAAATTTTCCCGTAGGATTCACAAGCGTTGAGTACTTCGCGAATTTGCTGCTGAGTGAGCCACGACATTTCTTTTTCGGCTTCTTTAAAAACCCGCACTGATCCTACCCACATAATGTGGACACGGTGCTAAGCGAGGTTCTGGTTTTCAAATTGTTCCGGGCTGAGTCCGCCACAGGCACTGTGTCGGCGCCACCGATTGTAATCGCACTCAATATAATTGAACACCGTCGTTCGCATCGAT
>NZ_JAFAGS010000108.1 GCF_019237635.1 Pluralibacter sp. | reverse complement strand
AACGACCCGCAGGCCTTCAACGAAGCCTTCGCCCGCGCCTGGTTTAAACTGACGCACCGCGACATGGGGCCAAAAGCGCGTTACATCGGCCCGGAAGTGCCAAAAGAAGATCTGATCTGGCAGGACCCGCTGCCGCAGCCGGTGTTTAACCCGACGCCGTCGGACATCAACAGCCTGAAAACGGCGATTGCCGCTTCTGGTCTGTCGGTGAGCGAGCTGGTGTCGGTGGCTTGGGCCTCCGCGTCTACCTTCCGCGGCGGTGATAAGCGCGGCGGCGCGAATGGCGCACGTCTGGCGCTGGCGCCGCAGCGTGACTGGGATGTGAACGCCATGGCGGTGCGCGTGCTGCCGGTACTGGAAGCTATCCAGAAAGCCTCTGGCAAAGCGTCGTTGGCTGACGTCATCGTGCTGGCGGGCGTTGTCGGTATCGAGCAGGCGGCGAAAGCCGCAGGGGCGAACATCAATGTACCGTTTACGCCGGGCCGCGTTGATGCGCGCCAGGACCAGACGGACATCGCTATGTTTGACCTGCTCAAGCCGGTGGCGGATGGTTTTCGCAACTACCGCGGCGGCTCCGATAACACCGCCAGCACTGAATCGCTGTTAATCGATAAGGCGCAACAGCTGACGCTGACCGCGCCGGAGCTGACGGTACTGGTGGGCGGTCTGCGCGTGCTGGGAACCAACTTCGACGGCAGCCATCATGGCGTCTTTACCGACAACGTGGGCGTGCTGAGCAATGACTTCTTCGTGAATCTGCTCGATATGCGTACCGAATGGAAAGCCACCGATGCCTCTGCCGAGCTGTTCGAAGGCAGCGACCGTCAAAGCGGCGAGGTGAAATACACCGCGACCCGCGCCGATCTGGTCTTCGGCTCCAACGCCGTACTGCGCGCGCTGGCCGAGGTGTACGCCAGCGCCGATGCGCACGACAAATTCGTGACGGATTTTGTCGCCGCATGGGTGAAAGTGATGAACCTGGATCGGTTTGACCTGCAGTAAGCGTCGTTTCTCTGCGTATGTTCTGACCACAGCGGCTGTTAAACACAGCCGCTGTTCTTTTTTTGCGAGTATAGTGTTCGCAGGCAAACGTCATTCACTTCACTGGATATCTCATGGCGGTCTCAGGCAAGAGCAACCCACTGGCCATCGGTGGTCTTATCGTTCTCACGCTCATCTGGAGCTACAGCTGGATTGCGATGAAGCAGGTTACGCTCTACATCGGCGCGTTCGACTTCACCGCATTACGCTGCATTTTTGGCGCGCTGTTATTGTTCATTGTGCTTCTCCTGCGCGGTCGCGGTCTGCGCCCGACGCCGTTTGGCTTTACCCTGGCCATTGCGCTGCTGCAGACCTGCGGTATGGTCGGGCTGGCGCAGTGGGCGCTGGTCAGCGGCGGGGCGGGGAAAGTGGCGATTTTGAGCTACACCATGCCGTTCTGGGTGGTGATTCTGGCGGCGCTGTTTCTTGGCGAGCGGATGCGGCGTTTGCAGTATGCGGCGATCGTCGTGGCGGCGGTAGGGCTGCTGCTGGTGCTGCAGCCCTGGCAGCTGGATTTCTCTTCCATGAAAAGCGCGCTGTTGGCCATTCTGTCCGGCATCAGCTGGGGCGCCAGCGCGATTATCGCCAAACGGATGTATGCCCGCCATCCGCGCGTGGATTTGCTGTCGTTAACCGCCTGGCAGATGCTCTACGCCGCACTGGTCATGAGCGTGGTGGCGCTGCTGGTGCCGCAGCGGAGCATCGACTGGCAGCCGGGCGTGTTCTGGGCGCTGGGCTATAGCGCGATTCTGGCGACGGCGCTGGCGTGGAGCCTGTGGCTGTTCGTGTTGCGAAACCTGCCTGCCAGTATCGCTAGCCTGAGTACGCTGGCGGTGCCGGTCTGCGGCGTGCTGTTTTCCTGGTGGCTGCTCGGGGAGAACCCCGGCCCGGTGGAGGGCGGGGGCATTGTGCTGATCGTCCTGGCGCTGGCGATCGTCAGCCTGAAAAAGCGCGAGACGCCGGTGCGCAAGGTGACGACGTCCGCGTAAAGACGCATTCCCCCCGGCAAAACGTGGTATTGACCTGGTAATCGTCCTCCAGTACCACGATGTCGGCGTCAAAGCCCCGCGCCAGCCGACCTTTGCGGTGGTCCAGCCCCAGCAGGCGCGCCGGGTTGAGGGTACAGGATTTTAGCGCCGCGCCGAACGGCACCATCGCTCCTTCCACCATATTGTACAGCCCGCGGTTCAGCTGCAGCGTGCTGCCGACCAGCACGCCGTTCTCGCGCCGCGTGGCGCCGTCTTCCCCGAGGATCATCGGTTCGCCGCCGAACAGGTAGCGCCCCGGCGGGCAGCCTTTCGCTTTCATCGAATCGCTGATCATGATGATGTCATTGTCATTCTTCACCCGGTACAGGTGCGATGCCGACACCAGGCTGACAAAAATCCCGTCGGCGATCACTTCGCCGTACAGGCCGTCCAGCCGCAGCGCCGCCCCCAGCAGGCCGGGCTCGCGGTTAACGTATTTCGCCATGCCGTTGTACACGTGGGTGACGTTTTTCGCGCCGTTGGCGACGGCGGCCAGCGCCTGCTCAAAGCTGGCGTCCGAGTGGCCCATGCTGACCACAATGCCCTTCTGCGCGCAGTAGCGGGTGAGGGCGAAACCGGCATCTTCTTCAGGGGCCAGCGTGATGGCGACAATACGCCCGCGGCCCGCCTGCTCGAACGCCTGGAAGTCGCGCAGGCTGGCGGGACGGATCTGTTTTTCCGGCTGCGCGCCCCGGTATTTCTGGCTTAAAAACGGCCCTTCGAGATGGATGCCGAGTATTTGCGCGCCCGTATAACCTTCGTCCATCACCCGGGAAATGTTGTCCAGCGCCGCCAGCAACGTGGCGTCTTCATCGGTGACCGTGGTCGGGCAGAATGCGGTCACGCCTTCGCCGGGCAACCTGGCCGCCCAGCGCCGCAGACCGTCCGGGTCGTTTTCGTTGGTGTCGTAATCCCAGGCGCCGTGGGCGTGCGTGTCGATCAGCCCGGGAATAATACGCCGTGCGCCATAGTCATTATCCGCCTGTGAGCCGGTGCCGGGCGTGACGTCGCAGATTTTCCCGTCTTCAACGGTGAGCTGCGCCGGATAAAACCCACCGCCCAACCACACGCGTTCACTCTGGATCTTCATACTGTTGCCTCTGCGGTGTTATCAGCGACGCCGCCTCGCTGTCGCAAATCAGCGTGACGTTCGGGTGCAGCAGTAAAAACGACGCCGGAAACAGCGGGTCGACGCGGGTGCAGTCGTGGAGCTGCTTCATCACGGCAGCCTTCGAACGGCCGCTGGCGATAAGCACAATCGCTTTACTGCGCAGGATGGTGCCTATACCGAGTGTAATCGCCTGACGCGGGACGTCCTCCTGACGGGCAAAAAAGCGGGCGTTAGCCGCGATGGTCTCGGCGTTCAGATCGATAACATGGCAGACCGGGCTGTGGGTGGCGTGGGGTTCGTTAAAGCCGATATGCCCGTCATGCCCGATGCCAAGCACCGTGATATCAAAATCGCCGTGGTCCCGAATGGCGCGCTCGTAGCGGGCGCATTCCGCGCTGAGCGAGTCGGCCAGCACGTCGGGCACGAAGGTGTTGGCGGCGGGGATCGCGACGTGCTGATAGAAATGGTGCGCTAAAAACCCGTAGTAGCTTTGCGGGTCGTCTTTCGCCAGCGCAATGTACTCATCAATGTTAAACGAGAAGGCGCGGGAAAAATCCGCCTTGCCAGCGCGCGCCAGACGGCACATCTCCGCCAGCATGCCGACCGGGGTGCCGCCGGTGGGCAGCGCCATCACCAGGTCGGGTTTCTCGTGCAGCGCGCGGACGACATGCTGCGCCGCCAGCGCGCTCATCTCGTCGTAAGTGTCGGTCATCGTGATGTTCAGCATGGGTATCCTTAACCGCCGAGGGTGGCTTTCAGGCCAATCTCTTCGGCGTATTGTTTAATTTGTTCAATCATCTCGCGCGAACAGGCGGGGATATCGTTGAGCAGGTACGGCATACCGAGCTTCTGGTATTTGCCGATGCCATAAATGTGGTACTCAAGGATATCCACCTGCTGCACGGCGCTGCCGAGACTGCGGATAAAATCGAGGCGCCTGCGGATATCTTCCGGCCGATCGTTGCGCGTCGGGACGATCACCATCCTGGCGAGGATCGGTTTGCCCATCGCGGCGATCGCTTTAGCGTTGTCGAGGATCTGCCGGTTATCGACGCCGGTGCAGCTCAGGTGGATATCGGCATCGAAGGCTTTGAAATCGTACGAAACCAGATCCACCGCCTCGACCAGCGGGCGCAGCTTTTCCCAGCGCAGATGACCGGCGGTGTCGAGACAGACGTGAACGCCTTCGGCTTTCAGCAGCCCGGCGGTTTCTTTGACAAAATCCGCCTGCAGCGCCGGTTCGCCGCCGGAGAAGGTTACGCCGCCCTGGCTTGCGTCATAAAACGCTTTGTCGCGCAGCAGCCGCTCCGCCAGCGCCTGCGAGCTCATCTCCTGGCCGACCTGCTCGTAAGCGTCGTACGGGCAGAGCGGCACCATCTCCAGCAGGTTGCCGCACTGTTTACGGTCGATGTTCACCCCCTCGCCGGGCGCGGCGAGGGTGATAGCGCCATGCGCCGCCTGTACGCAGGTGCCGCACTGGCGGCAGCGCTCCTTAAACCAGAAGACGTTAATGCCAGGCCTGATGGTTTCCGGGTTGGCGCACCACTGGCAGCGCAGGTTGCACTGCTGCATAAACACGGTGCTGCGGATCCCGGGGCCATCCTTGGTGGAGTAGCGCTGGATGCGGGAAATCAGGCCTGTTTTCATCCTGCCTCCCGGCCTTACCAGCTCAGCTCGGTGCGGGCGATAATGGCGTCCTGCGCTTCCGGCATCAGCGTGGAGAACAGCGCGCAGTAACCTGCGACGCGCACCATCAGGTTCGGGTAGTCTTCCGGGTGCGCTTTCGCCGCCCGCAGCACGTCTGAATCGATGATGTTGAACTGGTTATGGAAGATATTCTTCACGCGGCTGGCTTCCATAAAGGCGGTGAATTTTTCCAGGTTATCTTCCCCTTCCAGCGCGCTCGGGGTGAACTTCATGTTCAGCAGCTGGCCGCCGGCGATTTTCTGGTTCGGCAGCTTCGCCACGGAGTTGATCACCGCCGTCGGCCCCTCTTTATCCGCTCCCAGGCAGGGTGATGCGCCTTCGTTTAGCGGCAGGGTCGCCAGGCGGCCGTCCGGTGTGGCGCCGACATCAAAGCCGTTCGGCACGTAGGAAGTGATGTTGGAGGTCGACATGGTGTAACCGCAGCCCTTCGGCCCTTTGCCGTAGCGGTCGGTCTTGTATTTCGGCAGCAGCTTCAGGTAGGACTCGAACACGTCGGCGACGATGTTATCCACGTAGTCGATATCGTTGCCGAACTTCGGCGCGTTGCGGCACAGCTTACGTACCCGCGCGCCTTCGATGCCGTCGAAGTTGCTGTCCATGGCGTCGCGCAGCTGTTTCAGCGTCAACACCTGGTCATCAAACACCAGCTTTTTCACCGCCGCCAGGCTGTCGCCAACCACCGAAGGCCCGATGTTGGAGGAGCTGACGAAATCATATTCCGCGCCGCCGTTTTTCAGCGTTTTGCCGCGCTCCAGCGAGCAGTTGATGGTCGCGGAGGCGAACGCGTCGGCGTCGTGGTGCTTCAGCGCGCGGTCGCAGACCCGATCGCAGTCCACGGCCAGGTCGGAGTAAAACTCCAGCAACTGGTTCCACGCGGCCCACACGTCGTCATAGGATGCGTAGTTGATGTCGCGGCCTTCTTTGCCGTTCACTTTCACCAGCTGTACGCCGGTTGCCGGGTCGCAGCCGTTGTTCATCACCAGCTCAAGAATCTTGCCGAAGTTAACGTAGGTCATGCCGGTGGCGCGGTGGCCCCAGCGGCCCGGGATGGCGGTTTCCACGCAGCCCATCGAGGCGTATTCGCGCGCCACTTCTTCGGTCAGGCCGAGCGTCATCATCGCCGGGATCACCACTTCGTCGCAGAAGATGGACGGCATACCAAAGCCTTTGCGGATAAGCCGGGCCGAGTCTTTCATCAGCGCGTGCGGCGTGCCTTTCCAGAAGCGCACGCTCAGGTTTGGTTCCGGCAGGCCGGTCAGCGCCATCGCCTCCAGCGACAGATACGAAAGATCGTTGGTGCCGTCGGTGCCGTCCGGCTTCATGCCGCCGACCATCAGGTTGGAGTAGAGCGGGTAGCCGCCGCTGTACTGGGTGTGGCCCCACGGACGCACCTTGTTGAGGCTGTTGGTCATGATGAAGAAGTGGGTCAGGATCTCCAGCGCTTTCTCTTTGGTTATCTTGCCTGCTTTGATATCGGCTTCATAGAACGGCCAGATGTACTGGTCGAAGCGGCCAAAGGAGAACGAGTGGCCGTTGCTTTCAATCATCATCAGCAGGTGGGTGAGGTAGACGGTTTCCACCGCCTCGTAGAAGCTTTGCGCCTTGCCTTCCATCAGGTGGGCGAACATCTCGCTCATCGCCAGCAGCTCGCCGCGGCGCCTGGCGTCGGCGGTTTTCCCGGCTTCTTCTTTGGCAAGTACACAGAAGCGTTTGCAGTAGTTCAGCGCCGCTTCCATGGTGATGATCACCGCCTGGTAGAAATCTTTCTGCTCGTCGCTGAGGTGGGCGTCTTCCGCCAGATGCTGCTTCGCGATATCGCGCATGCCGCCGTAGCCCACCTCCAGCACAAAGTCGTGGTTAGGAATGATGTGGCCGTCACCGGACATGCTGATACCGCCACGGTGCAGAACGCCCTGCTTTTCCGCCAGGCGGTTGATGTTCGGCAGGTTAGCCAGCACTTCATCCTGGTGGGTTTTTCCCTGCCAGTAGTTCTGCAATACGCGCAGACGCGCTTTGGTCTCTTCAGAGACCTGGAAGCTGTCGCCGGAGCGCTTGTCGAATTCGTCCAGTTCGTCGATAACCCAGTTAAAGGAGAATTCCGGGAACACCGGCGCGGCAAAGTTGCGGCTGGCCTGGTTGCCGACGATCAGCATCTCCGGTTCGATGTAGATGGTCATCTTGTCCAGAATGTCGGCTAACGCCAGCGCGCGGCGCAGCACGATGGATTTGCCCTCTGAGCGTTTAAACGATTCGGTGATGATTTCGGCGCGTTCCGGGCACAGCGTCGCGACGCGGTGGAACATCTGATCCTGCTTACGGGCGATTCTGGCAAAGTCACAATCGTCGTTGGTCGGTTTGAAGCTGAGTAATCCGTTCATAAAGACCTCAATTCGGGAAGGGTTTTGCCCATTCCACGCCTGAGGTGTGCGATTGTCAATTATTAAATGATCTATTTTGTTCCTTTTATCACAAAAGAATCCAAATGGAACATTTTGATCGCACAAAAACGCACACGCGCCTGCGGCCAGGCGCGCGGGATTACGCGTCGTCGTCGGCGAGCAACAGCTGGACGTTGTGCGCGTTCAGCTGGGCGAGGGTGTCATCGGGAAGGCCGGTCTGGCTAATGACGATATCAAAGTCCGCCAGACGTGCGTGACCGGCGAGAAAGGTCTGGCCGAACTTGCTCTTATCCGCCAGCAGAATTTTCTGTCGTCCGGCGCGGGCGAGCGCCTGTTTGACGTGGGCGTCGGTGATTTTCGGCACCGTCAGCTCGCCCTGGGCGTTAATCCCCTGGGTGCTGAGAAACACTTTGTCGGCGTGGAGGTTGTTGAAGAAGTCCGCAGTGCTGAACGAGATCATCCCCTGAGTGTCGTCTTCGTATTCACCGGGCGCTACCATCAGCGTGATATTTTTGCGCCCTTTGAGCAGGTTGATGACCGGCACCGAATTGGTGATCACCATGATTTTCTTATCAAACAGAAACTGGGCGAACGCCAGCGGCGTGGTGCCGCAGTCGATCACAATCGTGTCGCCATCTTCCACCAGTTCGGCGGCTTTTTGGCCGATCAGGTGCTTATCATCCACCATCTGCCCGGATTTCAGCTGGAAGCTGGGCTCCACGCTGGCACCGCTGGTCAGGTAAGCGCCGCCGTAGGTGGTTTTGACGATCCCCTGCTTTTCAAAAAAGGAGAGGTCGCGGCGGATGGTCATTTTGGTGACGCCGAACGTCTCCGCCAGTTCGTTAACAACAACTTTCTTGTCCTGCTGCAGAATGGCGTAAATGCTCATTCTTCTGTCTGATGATTGCATGGTCGCGCGTCGTCCAGGGAAAGAACGCACTATAAAGCACATCTTTCTGGCGGGCAACGGGGGATGAAACGAACAGGAAGGAACACTCCCGACCTGAGCCGGGAGCGAGGCGCGGTTATTCCCACTCTTGCAGGAAACGCTGGCCGTACTGGTCGGCGACCCGCAGCGCGGCGTATACCTGCTCCGGCGTAGCGCCGCCGGGCATGTTGTGGATAGTTTCACCTTCCGCGCAGGCGGCTTGCGCCACGGCGCGCAGTTTGGCGGCGATGTTCTCTTTGATATCAAGCTGCGCAAGCGTGATCGGTAGGCCCACGCGGTGACACAGCGCCGCCACGGTTTCAATTTCGTCTACCGGCGCGTTTTCCAGCACCAGCTGCGTCAGGGTGCCGAAGGCCACCTTTTCGCCGTGATAAAAGTGGTGGGCGTCAGGGATGGCGGTCAAACCGTTATGGATGGCGTGCGCCGCCGCCAGCCCGCCGCTTTCGAAACCGACGCCGCTCAGGTAGGTGTTGGCTTCCACCACTTGCTCCAGCGCCGGGGTGACCACATGCTGCTCGGCCGCCAGCATCGCTTTTTCACCCTGCTCGATAAGCGTGTTGTAGCATAGCTCGGCCAATGCCAGCGCGGCCTGGGTGCACTGCCCGCCCGCCATGGTGATGGCGCCGCTGCGCGAACAGGCGCGGGCTTCAAACCAGGTTGCCAGCGCGTCGCCAATCCCCGCCGCCAGCAGCCGCGCAGGCGCACCGGCCACGATGCGGGTGTCGACGATGACCATGTTGGGGTTGTGCGGTAGCATCAGGTAGCGGTCAAACTCGCCGCTGTCGGTATAGATGACCGACAGCGCGCTGCACGGCGCATCGGTGGAGGCGATGGTCGGGGCGATGGCCACCGGCACATCCATGTAAAAGGCGAGGGCCTTGGCGGTATCCAGCGTTTTGCCACCACCGATGCCAAGTACCGCGCTGCATTTCGCGCGGGTGGCGATATCGCGCAATCGGTCGATTTCGTTTTGCGAACACTCGCCGCCGAACGGGGTAATTTCCAGTGCCAGACCGGCCTGGCTGATGCTGTTGCGTACCGTTTCTTCGGCAAAGCCGAGGACAAACTTATCGCCAATGACGAGCCAGCGCTCTGCGATGGGTTTGAGATAGTCGCCGAGACGAGTGAGTGCGTCTGCACCCTGGATGTATTTGCCTGGCGATTGAATGATCCTGTCCATCATCACTCCTTAGAGGTTGAGATTGCCAAATGCGTTTTTCCAGTCCTGCTCAAACTTCTCTATTGCCGACTCTACCGCAGGGGTACCGAGCATTTGTTGCGCTACGTCTAACGGAAGGGTGATGGCTTCGCATCCGGCGAGCAGGCAGTCCAGCGCCTGGCGCGGCGTTTTAAAACTTGCCGCCAGCACCTTACTGTGCGGCGCGTGCAGCTCCAGCAGGGTTTGCAGCTCTTGCACCATGCGGATGCCGTCGCCGCCCTGAGCGTCAACGCGGTTAACGTACGGGGCGACATAGTCCGCCCCGGCGAGCGCGGCCAGCAGCCCCTGCGCGGCGCTGTACACCGCGGTGCCCAGCGTCGGGATATCTTCTTTTTTCAGCAGCTTGATGGCGGCAAGCCCTTCGGTGGTGACTGGAATTTTCACCACAATGCCCGGGACGGCGATGTGCAGGCGTCTGGCCTCCGCCACCATACCCTGCGCGTCGCGGCTCATGGTCTGGGCAAACAGCGTTCCCGCCGGGCCGACAGCCTGCTGCAAGCGCGGCAGCACATCCCAGATAGCGGTTTTGCCCGCCGCGATAATGCTGGGGTTGGTGGTGACGCCCGCCAGCGGCCAGATGCGCGCCAGGCGTTCAACTTCCGCGACGTTCGCGGTATCCAGATAGAGTTCCATGGTGTTTCCTCGTGAATTACAGTTCCAGTTCGTGTTGCAACAGGGTGGCGATAGCCTCAGCAGAGACGGCATTCACCAGCGCGTTGCGGAATTCTTCATGCATGATGCGTCGCGCCAGCCGGGAAAAAATACGCATATGCTGATCGCCTGCGGCATGTTTATTGAGCGTCAGCATGATGATGAATTGTGCCTCTTCATCGCCCCAGCGCACCGGCGCGGGCAGGCGGGCGACGCTAATCGTGGATTGTTCGATATGCTCGGATTTGCTGTGCGGAATGGCAAAACCGAAACCCAGGCTGGTGGAAAACACCGCTTCGCGGGCCCACAAATCCGCCTCCAGTTTGCGGGGATAACGGCAGCGTCCGGCCAGCAGCAGGGTGTCGGTCATTCCTTTCATCACCTCTTCTTTGCTCTGCCAGTCGTTATCAAGCGAGATGCAGGCAGGGGTGATAAGCGGGGCATCCTGTAATGCCATGCGGAATTGCGCCAGCAGATGCTCTACCTCAAGGGAGGTGCGGCATGCCATGGCCTGGTTGAGCAACTGTCGGCAGGCGCGGCTGTCGAGCCCGGCAAGGCGAGCTTTTGTCGCTGGAATGGCCGGGGCGCTCATGCTTACCTCATCAAGCCCAAGCCCGACTAATAGCGGCAGAACGGAGCCTTTCGCGCCCAACTCGCCGCACAGTCCTATCCATTTTCCCTGACGATGGACCGCCTGGACGGCATAGTCGAGCGCGCGTAAAAACGCCGGGTTCAGACTGTTGTAGTGACGGGTGACTTTGGCATTATCACGGTCCACTGCCAGCAGGTATTGCGTCAGGTCATTACTGCCGATGCTAAAGAAATCGATCTCCTCGCAGCACTGGTCGATGATGAACATGACAGACGGCACTTCCAGCATGATCCCCAGCGGAATGCGTTTATCAAAAGGAATATGCGCGTTACGCAACTGCTGTTTCGCCTCAGTCAGTTTCTCTTTAACCCACAGAATTTCTTCCATGGATGAAATCATGGGGATCATGATTTTCAGCTTGCCGTGGGCGGAGGCGCGCAGAATAGCCCGTAGTTGCGTGGCGAAAAGGACCGAGAATTCCTCATAGATGCGTACGGCGCGGTAACCGAGAAACGGGTTGTTTTCCTGGGGAATATTGAGATAGTCCACCGGTTTATCACCGCCAATGTCCATCGTGCGTACAATGATGCTACGCCCTTGTACCGGGATCAGCGCCTGGCAGAACAGGTTGTACAGTTCATCTTCCGACGGCGCGCTGGTGCGATCCATATACAACATTTCGGTGCGAAACAGACCGACGGCTTCTGCGCCGTTGTCAAAGGCGGGCTGGGCTTCAATGGCGTGGGCGATATTGGCGGCGACGTCCAGACGGATGCCGTCTGCGGTACGTGCCTCCTGTGATAACCAGACGCGCTGCTGCTCGCGCAATGCGTTTTGAACCTGCGCTTCCTGACGATAATAGCGGTCAATTGCGTTGGTCGGTTCGACGATGGCGACACCGGTGTTGGCATCAAGCCAGATACGTTGATGGCGCCAGTGGCTGAGCGTTTCGGTATCGACGCCAACCAGCGTGGGGATATTAAACGAACGCGCGAGAATGACCGTGTGCGAGGTTGTGCCGCCGTTTTTCAGCAGCAGCCCTTGCAGCCGCGTTTTGTCCAGCGCCAGAAACTGGCTTGGGGTCAACTCATCCGCCATGCAGATGGACGGTTGGGTCAATTCGCCAGGGGTTGGGAAACGCGTATCACCGTAAATCTGCTGCAACAGTTGAAAACAGACGTCGCGTATGTCCAGTGAGCGTTCCTGCAGGTAGTGACTGCTGGAGCGACTGAATTCATCGGCGAAATGGTTGGCGCTGCGCACGATAGCCGCTGCGCAGCTTAACCCGCCGTCGATTCCCTCCAGGATATGCTGGCGTAGCGTCGCGTCGGTCGCCAGAGAACGATGTGCGTCAAGGATGGCCTGCGTTGTGCCGTCGCTGTCGAGCCGTCGCAAATCCAGGTTTTTCACCAGCATCGACAGGCCGTTTTCCAGCGCGGTATTCTCCGCCTGACGGCCCGTTGCTGCGGGCAAATCGCCCAGAGCGTTAAGATCACGCGATGTGAGCGGTACCAGGATGCCGCCAGCGCTACCGCTGCTGACAGGCTGCGCTCGAAACAGCGTAGGGTGCAGGCGGGTTAACGATTCAGGAAGCGGGTCGTGCGTGGTGTCGGCGAGCGGCGCCAGCGGCGCATCGCAATGCGGGAATTCATCACGCAGCCAGGCGCTCAGTTGTTGATGGGCATCGGCTTCATCAGGCCCGTCGATTAACAACTGACAGACATCACCCACCAGGGTATCGGTACCGATAAGCGCCAATGCGCTTTTGGCGTTGCCTCGTCTGTCGGTACGCAGGTTATGCCACTCAATCGTTGAGCGGAAGGTATTGCACTGCGTCTCTACATGGCTGGCAGGACGTGCATGCACGCCATTGGGTAGCTCACAGATGAATTCCACAACCTGGGCCATCGCGTTTCTCCTTCAGTCTAAATGCATTGCGCACAGCATAAGAGGGAGAAATGCGGACGGGCTATCTGTCATTTCTGCGAAAAACTGGATAAATGTAATCTCCCCGTAAAAATGGGATTTTGTTCACAACTCCTGTGACATTGTGGCTCTCACCGCAAATGACCAACTCTTTGAGAGCGATCGCATTTTTATTCATACCTTACAAAAGTCCAGTAAATGGCCTTTTTGTCCACTGTCTGTCCTGCTGCGGATTGCCTATTGTTTGCCACACAAACCTTATGGATATGGGCCGATGGCCCGGGAGCGGCAAATGAAAGAGATAGTGCAGATCCTGAAAAATACCCGCCAGCACTTGATGACGGGGGTGTCGCATATGATCCCGTTTGTGGTGGCCGGGGGCATTTTGCTGGCGGTGTCCGTCATGCTGTATGGCAAAGGCGCTGTCCCGGATGTGGCCACCAGTCCTAACCTCAAGAAACTGTTTGATATTGGCGTTGCAGGACTGACGCTGATGGTGCCTTTTCTCGCCGCCTATATTGGTTACTCCATCGCCGAGCGTTCAGCGTTGGCGCCTTGCGCCATTGGGGCGTGGGTGGGCAACAGCTTCGGCGCAGGGTTCTTCGGCGCCATTATCGCCGGGATTGTCGGCGGCATTATTGTCTTCTACCTCAAGCGTATTCCGGTACCCAAAGTGCTGCGCTCGGTGATGCCTATCTTTGTTATCCCTATCGTCGGCACGTTGGTGACGGCGGGAATCATGATGTGGGGGTTAGGTGAGCCGGTTGGCGCGCTGACGCACAGTCTGACGCAATGGCTGCAAGGTATGCAGCAGGGCAGCATTATCGTGCTGGCCATCATCATGGGGTTGATGCTGGCGTTTGACATGGGCGGCCCGGTGAACAAAGTGGCGTACGCTTTTATGCTCATCTGCGTGGCGCAGGGGGTTTATACCGTCGTCGCGATTGCCGCTGTTGCCATCTGCGTACCGCCGTTAGGGCTGGGGCTGGCGACGCTTATCAACCGCGCCAACTTCTCGTCTGAGGAGCGTGAGGCGGGTAAAGCCGCGCTGGTGATGGGCTGCGTTGGGGTGACGGAAGGCGCGATTCCTTTTGCTGCTGCCGACCCGCTGCGCGTGATTCCGTCCATTATGGTGGGGTCCGCCTGTGGTGCGGTCACGGCGGCGGTGTTTGGCGCGCAATGTTATGCCGGATGGGGCGGGTTGATCGTACTGCCTGTGGTTGAAGGGAAACTCGGGTATATCGCGGCGGTGGCTGTCGGCGCCGTTGTCACGGCGGTAAGCGTAAATGTGCTGAAAAGCCTGGCGCGGAGGCAGCAAAAGCCGGTCAACGAGAAAGAAGATGACCTGGATCTGGATTTCGAAATCAATTAAGCGAGGTGGAATATGACGATGATTATTGCAGTAACCGCGTGTCCGTCAGGCGTAGCGCATACCTATATGGCGGCTGAAGCACTGGAAAGCGCCGCGAAAGCCAAAGGCTGGCAGGTCAAAGTAGAAACGCAAGGCTCTATCGGTCTTGAGAATGAACTGACTGCGGAGGATATCGCGGCGGCGGATATGGTTGTCCTGACCAAAGACATCGGCATCAAGTTTGAGGAACGTTTTCAGGGCAAAACGGTGGTACGCGTCAACATCAGCGATGCAGTGAAGCGGGCCGACGCCATTATGAACAAAATCGAAACCCATCTGGCGCAAACCGCATAGCCTGTTTCCCGCCCTGCGGGGCGGGGTTGTTTTACCTGTCAGGAGTACTCTATGACGAATCGTATTCAACGCCTGAAAGACGCCCTGTTTGCTCAGCCCCGGGAAATCTCGCTCGAACGCGCCTTGTTGTACACCGAAAGCCACCGCCAGACGGAAGGCGAACCGGTGATACTGCGGCGGGCGAAGGCGACGACCTGGATCCTTGATCATGTGGAGATTGCGATTCGTGACGAGGAATTGATTGCCGCTAACCGGACGGTAAAACCCCGCGCCGGGATTATGTCGCCTGAAATGGACCCCTACTGGTTGTTGAAGGAGCTGGATGCTTTCCCGACGCGCCCGCAGGACCGCTTTGCCATCAGCGATGACGATAAGCGTATTTATCGTGAAGCGCTTTTCTCCTATTGGGAAAAACGGTCGATGAAAGACTTTATCAATGGGCGAATGTCGGATGAGGTAAAGGCGGCCGTCAGTACGCAGATTTTTAGCATCAATCAGACGGACAAAGGCCAGGGCCATATCATTATTGATTATCCGCGCCTGCTGACGAAAGGACTGGGCGCGCTGGCGGAAGAGCTCCAGACTCGCTGTCAGCAGACGCCGGAGAACCATTTCTATCAGGCGACGCTATTGCTGCTTGAGGCCGCGCAGCGCCATATTTTGCGTTATGCCCGGCTTGCCGATGCGATGGCGTCACGCTGTCCCGACAGCAAGCGACGTGAAGAGCTTATCACGATGGCGTCAATTGCCCGGCACAATGCCGAACATAAGCCACAGACGTTCTGGCAGGCCTGCCAGCTTTTCTGGTTTATGAACATTGTCCTGCAGTATGAGTCCAATGCCAGTTCGCTTTCCCTGGGGCGCTTTGATCAGTACATGCTGCCTTTCTGGCAAGCATCGTTGGCGCAAGGAGAAGACCCGGCGTTTCTTAACGAATTGCTTGAGTCTCTGTGGGTGAAATGCAACGACGTTGTGTTGTTGCGTTCAACCAGCAGCGCGCGTTATTTCGCGGGTTTTCCGACCGGCTACACCGCGTTGCTCGGTGGGCTGACTGAAAATGGCCGTAGTGCGGTCAATGTGCTGTCATTTGCCTGTCTTGACGCCTATCAGCAGGTGAGGTTGCCGCAGCCCAATCTCGGCGTGCGGATCAATGAGCTTATCGACCGGCCTTTCTTACGTAAAACAGCAGAAACCATTCGTTTGGGCACCGGTATCCCGCAAATCTTTAATGATGAAGTCGTGGTGCCTGCGTTTCTTAACCGCGGCGTCTCGCTGGAAGATGCGCGAGACTATGCCGTGGTAGGGTGCGTTGAGCTGTCGATTCCCGGAAAAACTTACGGTTTGCACGATATTGCGATGTTTAACCTGCTGAAAGTGATGGAGATCGTGCTGCATGAAAACGAAGGCAATGCCGCGTTGACATGGGAAGGTCTGTTAACGCAGATTCGCAGCAAAATCAGCCATTACATCGCTCTGATGGTCGAGGGCAGCAATATTTGCGATATCGGCCATCGCGACTGGGCTCCTGTCCCTCTGCTCTCATCCTTTATCAGCGACTGCCTGGATAAGGGATGCGACATTACTGAGGGCGGGGCGCGCTATAACTTTTCGGGGGTGCAGGGCATTGGGATTGCCAACCTGAGCGATTCCCTGCATGCCCTGAAAGGGATGGTGTTTGAGCAGCAGCGCTTAAGCTTCGACAACCTGTTGGCGGAGTTAAAGGCAAATTTCGCGACGCCAGAGGGACAAAAAATTCGCGCCAGGCTGATCAACCGCTTCGATAAATATGGCAATGACATCGATGAAGTGGACAACATCAGCGCCGATCTGCTGCGCTATTACTGCAAAGAAGTGGAGAAATACCACAACCCGCGTAACGGGCAGTTTACGCCGGGTTCCTATACGGTGTCGGCGCATGTGCCGCTGGGTGCGGTGGTGGGCGCTACGCCGGATGGGCGTCTGGCGGGAGAGCAGCTTGCGGATGGCGGGCTTTCCCCCATGTTGGGGCAGGATTCACAGGGGCCTACGGCGGTACTGAAATCGGTGAGTAAGCTGGATAACTATCTGTTGTCTAACGGAACGTTGTTGAACGTGAAATTCACGCCAGCAACGCTTGAGGGAGAAGCGGGGCTGCATAAGCTTGCGGACTTCCTGAGGGCGTTTACCCAGCTTAAATTGCAGCATATCCAGTTTAACGTGGTCAATGCAGACACGCTGCGGGAAGCGCAGGCCCGGCCACAGGATTTTGCCGGGTTGGTGGTGCGTGTCGCAGGTTACAGCGCCTTCTTTGTGGAGCTGTCAAAGGAGATTCAGGATGACATTATCCGCCGCACCGCGCATCAGCTGTGAGGTGCCGGAGACGCGCGTCGATATGGCGCGCATTTTTAATATTCAGCGTTATTCTTTGAATGATGGGCGTGGCATCCGCACTGTCGTGTTTTTTAAAGGATGTCCGCATCGGTGTCCGTGGTGCGCAAACCCGGAGTCGCTTTCTCCTCATATTCAATTCGTACGACGAGAGAGCAAGTGTTTGCACTGTTCGCCCTGCCTACGCGATGTCGAAGAGTGCCCGTCTGGCGCGTTCGAGCCGATCGGGCGTGATGTCTCGCTGGACGCACTGCTGGATGAGGTGATGAAAGATGAGATTTTCTTTCGTGCCTCTGGTGGCGGCGTGACGCTTTCCGGCGGTGAGGTATTAATGCAGGCGCCATTTGCTGCTCGCCTTTTGGCGCGCCTGCATCAGTCTGGCGTACATACTGCGATTGAAACGGCCGGTGATGCGCCGTTCCCACGTTTATTCGCGGTGGCGAGTCGGTGTGACGAGGTGCTGTTTGATTTAAAAATCATGGATACCCGGCAGTCGAAGCAGGTCGTAAAACTTAACTTGCCCAGGGTACTGAAGAATTTCAGTCGGTTAGCGGCGTTGGGGATCAATGTTATTCCGCGTTTGCCGTTAATCCCCGGCTATACGTTAAGTCCGGAGAACCTACAGCGTGTGCTGGCGTTTTTGCAGCCGACGGGGATTACCGTCTTGCATTTGCTGCCGTTTCACTCATACGGTGAGGCAAAATATCGGTTACTGGGGAGACACTGGGAGATGAAGAATATTCCTGCGCCCTCTGCTGATAAAGTCGATGCGTTGCGGCTGTTTGCGGAACAGGCTGGGTTTCAGGTCACGGTTGGAGGATAAACATGACGGCGGCAGGCGGACGATTTCTGGTTGCGGTAACCGCGTGCGTGAGCGGTGTGGCGCATACCTATATGGCGGCAGAGCGACTGGAGAAACTGTGCCAACAGGAAAAGTGGACCATCAAGGTGGAAACCCAGGGTGCGCTGGGTATTGAGAACGCGTTAAGCGAAGAGGATATTCGCCGCGCCGACGCTGTGCTGTTGATTACCGATATTGATTTGGCGGGCGCTGACCGCTTTATCGAAAGCCGATATGTACAATCGGGCATTTATGTTTTTCTGCGCGATCCACAGAAAGTCATGGGCGCATTACGCAAGCTGCTTTCGGCACCGCAGCGCACGCATATTATTCTGTCGTCGTGAGTTGGCTGTGGTACTGACGCCGGTACTCGGAAGGCGATCGATCCGTATTTTTGCGAAACAGACGGCAAAAGTAGTTACTGTCAGGAAAACCGCAGACCCTCGCCACCTCTTTAACCTTCATGTCGTAGCCCTTGAGTAAGGCTTTCGCTTTTTCCAGCCGGACGTAATTCAGATACTCGTTAAAACCCAGGGCGCCGCTTTTATGAAACAGGTGTGAGAGGTAATTCGGCGAAATATAGAACGCCTGAGCGACCGATTCCCGGCTCAGGGCTTCGGCATAGTGCGTATCAATATGTTCGCGAACGGCCTCAAATAACGCCTGGCTGCGAGAGGCAGTCTGGATATGGCTATTGAGCAGATCGGTACAGTGACTGAGTAAACTCAAGGTGATAAGCCGTATCGTTTGACTCTCCTGCTGCTGCATGTGCGCTTCACTGAGCGCCTGTAATAAAAACGATCCCACCCGAGGGCCGCGGCGAGCGACATGGCGCTTCGCCAGGTTTTGTAATTGCGTGCCGTCCCAGCGCTGGATGCTGAATCCGAGCTGCTGTTTGCCGAACAGGATACTGAGCGTTGTGGCGGGCAACTGCCAGTTCGGACAGTTCCAGCTTCCGGCAGGAACAAACAGGATGTCGTGTTCCTGGAGCGTTAACGCGCCATCCGTGATGCAGCCTTCAAGGACGATTTCAAGGCGTGGAAAATCGACCTGAAAGGCCATCTCGGGTATGGGGGAAGCAGGGTTTGCGAAATAGACCTGGCGTAGCGATGACGTGCCGCTTATCAGGTCTGTCAGGAGCGGGTTGATTTCATGTTGCATGGTAAAACTCCCGAAATTTGCCGGGTAAGCGTAGCGTTACCCGGCAAAGGTGATTAGCCGGTGTTACGCATCCCCGCCGCAACGCCTGCAATCGTCACCATCAGCGCCTGTTCCACGCGCGGGTCCGGCGCATGACCGGCTTCTTCCGCCTGTCGCGACCGGTGCAGCAGTTCGGCCTGCAGAACGTTGAGCGGGTCAGTATAGATGTTACGCAGCTGGATGGACTCGGCAATCCACGGCAGGTCGGCCATCAGATGGGAGTCGTTGGCGATATCCAGCACGACCTTGATGTCGCCCTCAAGCAACTTGCGCAGCTCGGCGCCGAGCGGCCACAGCGCTTTGGTTACCAGACGCTGATCGTAATATTCCGCCAGCCACAGGTCGGCTTTGGAGAACACCATCTCCAGCATACCCAGACGGGTAGAGAAGAACGGCCAGTCGCGGCACATGGTTTCCAGCTCGCTCTGCTTGCCGTCTTCTACCACTTTTCGCAGCGCCGCGCCTGCGCCCAGCCAGGCGGGCAGCATCAGGCGGTTCTGCGTCCAGGCGAAGATCCACGGAATGGCGCGCAGGGACTCGACGCCGCCGGTCGGACGGCGTTTTGCCGGTCGTGAGCCCAGCGGCAGTTTGCCCAGTTCCTGCTCCGGGGTGGCGGAA
Organism: Pluralibacter sp.; assembly: GCF_019237635.1. Taxonomy (GTDB): domain Bacteria; phylum Pseudomonadota; class Gammaproteobacteria; order Enterobacterales; family Enterobacteriaceae; genus Enterobacter_B. The sequence continues at coordinate 15,966 of NZ_JAFAGS010000108.1, read as the reverse complement.
CGGAAATAGGGGACGAAGTCTTTGTTTTCACGGACGTAGCCGCGGTACATCTTACAGGAGACGTCCGATAGCGCGTTCATGATATGGCGCCATTCGGCTTTCGGCTCCGGCGGCGGCAGCAGGTTGGCTTCCAGAATCGCGCTGGTGTACAGCGACAGGCTGCTGATGGTGACTTCCGGCAGGCCGTACTTGAAGCGGATCATCTCGCCTTGCTCGGTGACGCGCAGGCCGCCTTTCAGGCTTCCCGGCGGTTGTGAGAGCAGCGCCGCGTGCGCAGGCGCGCCGCCGCGACCGATGGAGCCGCCGCGGCCGTGGAACAGCGTCAGTTCAATACCGGCTTTTTCGCAGGTTTTAATCAGCGCGTCCTGCGCCTGGTACTGCGCCCAGGAGGCGGCCATCACGCCCGCGTCTTTCGCCGAGTCGGAGTAGCCAATCATCACCATCTGCTTGCCCTGGATGAAGCCGCGATACCAGTCGATATTCAGCAGTTGCGTCATCACGTCGTTGGCGTTGTTGAGGTCGTCCAGGGTTTCAAACAGCGGGGCGACCGGCAGCGCGAAGCCGATGCCGGCCTCTTTCAGCAGCAGGTGTACCGCCAGCACATCGGACGGCGTTTTCGCCATGGAAATCACGTAAGCGGCGATGGAGCCCTTCGGCGCTTCGGCAATGACCCGGCAGGTGTCGAGGACCTCGCGGGTCTCATCGCTCGGTTCCCACTGACGCGGGAGCAGCGGACGCTTGGAGTTCAGTTCGCGGATCAGGAAGGCCTGTTTGTCGGCTTCTGACCAGCTTTCATAGTCGCCGATACCCAGGTAGCGGGTCAGTTCGCCCAGCGCTTCGGTGTGGCGGGTGCTTTCCTGACGGATATCGATACGCACCAGCGGGACGCCGAAACACTTCACGCGTCTCAGGGTATCCAGCAGCTCGCCGTTGGCGATGATGCCCATCCCGCAGGCCTGCAGGGATTTATAGCAGGCGTACAGCGGTTCCCAGAGTTGTTCGTTTTGCGTCAGCAGACCGGCCGGTTTCGGCAGCTTCTGGCCTTTCAGACGCGCTTCCAGCCAGGCCTGGGTCGCCATTAGCTGGCTGCGCAGGGTTTTCATCAGGTGGCGATACGGTTCCTGTTCGCCTTCCGCGCCAGCCAGTGCGCGCAGCTCCGGGGTCGCTTCCACCATGGAAAGCTCGGAAATCAGCACCTGAATGTCTTTCAGGAACAGGTCGGTAGCCTTCCAGCGGCTCAGCAGCAGCACATGGCGAGTGATATCCGCCGTCACGTTCGGGTTGCCGTCGCGGTCGCCGCCCATCCAGGAGGTGAAGCGAACCGGGACGAAATCCACCGGCAGGCGGTAGTCCAGATTCGCTTCCAGCTGTTCGTTCAGCTCGCGCAGGTAGTTTGGCACGCCTTCCCACAGGCTGTTTTCCACCACCGCAAAACCCCATTTGGCTTCATCCACCGGGCTTGGGCGGTACTTACGAATTTCGTCGGTATGCCATGACTGGGCGATCAGCTGGCGCAGACGGCGCATCAACTGGTGGCGTTCATAGTCGGCAATGTCTTTGTTATCCAACTGCTTTAAGCAGTTATTCACTTCCACCATTTTGTGGATAAGCGTACGGCGGGTGATTTCCGTCGGGTGCGCGGTCAGCACCAGCTCCAGGGATAGCGACTCGACGGCTTTTTTGATTGTGGCGTCGTTGAGTTCAGGTTGGTCTTTCAGTTTACGCAGCGTACGTGCGATCACTTCAGGGTTGCTGGCCGCTTCGCCGTTCGGTGAAATGCTGTGATATTGCTCGGCGGTGTTGGCCAGGTTCAGAAACTGGCTGAACGCGCGGGCGACCGGCAGCAGCTCATCGTTGGACAGATTTTGCAACGTGGTGAGCAGCTCCTGGCGGTTTGCTTCGTTACCGGCACGAGAGGATTTCGACAGCTTACGGATGGTTTCTACACGATCAAGAATGTTCTCGCCAAGTGCGTCCTTGATGGTTTCACCAAGCACCTTACCGAGCATACTGACATTACTGCGCAAAGCGGAATATTGTTCGTTCATATTACCCAGAACCCTACCTGTATTATTTTTGCCTGACTTTATAAAGCCACGTAAAAACCCCTGCGTCAATTGCGGTGAAATCGCTTCAGGAAACGAATAAATGTCGACAATTTACGAAATTTAATTCACGGAGCGCCAGATAAGCGTTGCTTATGAATCTGTGAGCGGCGTCACGGGAGATTCCCCTCCCGGACCGTACAGACGGGAGGGGAAGGCATCAATGCCAGCAGAAATGATGGATGACCTGGGTAATCAGCTCGCGGGTTGGTTTGATAAACCGCGTTTCCAGATATTCATCCGGCTGGTGCGCCTGGTTGATAGAACCTGGGCCCAGCACCAGCGTCGGGCACAGGGTCTGGATATAAGGGGCTTCGGTGCAGTAGTTCACCACGTCGGTATGGGTATTGAGCAGCTTTTCCACCACCTGCACCAGCCGGTGATCCGGCGGGCATTCATAACCCGGTATCGGCGGATGCAGCTCCGATACCGTCAGACGGCCCGGCCACTTCTCGCTGACCGGCGCCAGCGCGTCGTTGAGCAGTCCGTTGAGATCGTCCAGCGTCATGCCCGGCAGCGGGCGAATATCCATATGCAGTTCGCAGCAGGCGCAGATGCGGTTGGACGCGTCGCCGCCGTGAATGCTGCCGAGGTTGAGCGTCGGCCAGGGCACCGCGAAGGCGTCATAGCGATAACGCGCTTTGAGCGTGTCGCGCAGGTGCATGATGCGGCCAATCGCGTCGTGCATTAGCTCGATGGCGTTCACGCCGCGCGCCGGGTCGCTGGAGTGGCCTGATTGCCCCAGCACGCGAATCGCGCTGGAGATATGGCCTTTGTGCGCACGCACCGGTTGCAGCGAGGTTGGCTCGCCAATGATGGCGCAGTCCGGGCGCAGAGTGGTGGATTCGGCGAAATAGCGCGCGCCTGCCATACTGGTCTCTTCATCGGCGGTCGCCAGAATGTAGAGCGGTTTCTTAAGCGTAGTCACATCGACGTCACGCAGCGCGTCGAGAATAAAGGCGAAAAAGCCTTTCATATCCGCGGTGCCGAGGCCGTAAAGCTTGTTGTCGTGTTCGGTCAGCGTAAACGGGTCGCGCGTCCAGCGTCCGTCGTCAAAGGGGACGGTGTCGGTGTGTCCGGTCAGCAGCAGGCCGCCGTTGCCCTGGCCGGTGCTGGCCAGCAGATTAAATTTATGGCGCGTGCCGGGGACGCTTTGAATCTCAATGTTGAACCCCAGCGTCGCAAACCACTCTGCCAGCAAATTGATTAAAGCTTCATTACTCTGATCAAGGGATTCTTCCGTGGCGCTGATGGACGGTGTGGCGATCAATGCGCGATAAATCTCGATAAACGGCGGTAAATTGTTTTTCATTGTTGACACACCTCAGGTCATGATAGTATCAATATTCATGCATTATTTGTGAATAAAAATACATTATCGTTGAGCATAAAGGAACCCGATGTTGAATACGCTGATTGTAGGCGCCAGCGGTTATGCAGGCGCGGAGCTGGTGAGCTACATAAATCGTCATCCGCATATGAACATAACCGCTTTGACAGTCTCAGCGCAAAGCAATGATGCCGGAAAGTTAATTTCAGAGCTTCACCCTCAACTGAAGGGCATTGTCGATCTTCCCCTGCAGCCGATGTCCGACATTCGGGCGTTTAGCGGCGGTGTCGACGTGGTGTTCCTGGCGACCGCGCATGAGGTCAGCCACGATCTGGCGCCGCAGTTCCTTGAGGCGGGCTGCGTGGTGTTCGATCTCTCCGGCGCGTTTCGCGTCAACGATGCGGCGTTTTACCCACGTTACTATGGCTTCACTCATCAGCACCCGCACCTGCTGGAGCAGGCGGTCTACGGGCTGGCGGAGTGGAGTGGTGAGCAGCTCAAAGAGGCGAACCTCATCGCCGTTCCGGGCTGTTACCCGACGGCGGCGCAACTGTCGCTAAAACCGATTATCGACGCCGGGCTGCTGGATCTCGCCCAGTGGCCGGTCATCAACGCGACCAGCGGCGTGAGCGGCGCCGGGCGTAAAGCTGCGCTCTCCAACAGCTTTTGCGAAGTAAGCCTGCAACCGTATGGCGTGTTCAACCATCGTCATCATCCGGAAATTACCACCCACCTGGGCGCAGAGGTGATTTTTACGCCGCATCTGGGTAATTTTAAGCGGGGGATTCTGGAAACCATTACCTGCCGTCTGAAACCGGGCATCGCCCGCGAGCAGGTGGCGGACGTCTTCCATCAGGCCTATGCCGACAAACCGCTGGTGCGCCTGTATGACCACGGCGTTCCGGCGCTGAAAAATGTGGTCGGCCTGCCGTTTTGCGATATCGGTTTCGCCGTACAGGGCGAGCACCTGATCGTGGTGGCGGCCGAAGATAACTTGCTGAAAGGCGCGGCGGCACAGGCGGTGCAGTGTGCCAACATGCGTTTCGGTTTCGCTGAAACGCAGTCTCTTCTTTAATGGATAACAGCGTGATGAATAATCCTTTAATTATCAAACTTGGCGGCGTGCTGCTGGACAGCGAAGAAGCGCTGGAGCGCCTGTTTACCGCGCTGGTGAACTATCGCGCCGAGCATCAGCGTCCGCTGGTGATCGTCCACGGCGGCGGCTGCGTGGTGGATGAGCTGATGAAGCAGCTCAACCTGCCAGTGAAAAAGAAAAATGGCCTGCGGGTGACGCCTGCCGACCAGATAGACATGATTACCGGCGCGCTGGCGGGCACGGCGAACAAAACCTTGCTGGCCTGGGCGACAAAGCACAAGATTGCGTCTGTCGGCCTGTATCTTGGCGATGGCGGCAGCGTGAAGGTAAGTCAGCTTGATGAAGAACTGGGCCACGTCGGTCTGGCGCAACCGGGCTCACCGAGGCTTATTAACCTGCTGCTGGAAGGCGGGTTTCTGCCGGTCGTCAGCTCCATCGGCGTGACCGATGAGGGCCAGTTGATGAACGTGAACGCGGACCAGGCGGCCACAGCGCTGGCGGCGACGCTGGGCGCGGATCTGATCCTGCTCTCCGATGTGAGCGGCATTCTGGACGGCAAAGGCCAGCGCATTGCGGAAATGACTGCGGCGAAAGCCGAGCAGCTGATCGATCAGGGCATTATCACCGACGGGATGATCGTCAAAGTCAATGCGGCGCTGGATGCCGCCCGCGCGCTGGGCCGTCCGGTGGATATCGCCTCATGGCGCCACGCGGAGCAGCTTCCGGCGCTGTTTAACGGCACGCCGATCGGCACGCGTATTCTGGCGTAATAGAGTAACAGAACCTGTAGGCCGGGTAAGCGCAGCGCCACCCGGCAAAAATATCATATTAAGGAAATTCGTTATGGCACTTTGGGGTGGGCGTTTTACTCAGGCAGCGGATCAACGGTTCAAACAGTTCAACGACTCTTTGCGCTTTGACTATCGCCTGGCGGAGCAGGATATCGTTGGCTCTGTGGCCTGGTCCAAAGCGCTGGTGACGGTCGGCGTGCTGACGACTGACGAACAGCGCCAGTTGGAAGAGGCGCTGGGCAACCTGCTGGAAGAAGTACGGGCGAACCCACAGCAGATCCTCGACAGCGATGCCGAAGATATTCACAGCTGGGTGGAAGGCAAACTTATCGATAAAGTCGGCCAACTGGGTAAAAAGCTGCATACCGGGCGTAGCCGTAACGACCAGGTGGCGACCGACCTCAAGCTGTGGTGCAAAGACACCGTGGTGGAGCTGCTGGCGGCAAACCGTCAGCTGCAGGGCGCGCTGGTGGACACCGCGCAGCACAATCAGGACGCGGTGATGCCGGGCTATACGCACCTGCAGCGCGCGCAGCCGGTGACGTTCGCTCACTGGTGTCTGGCTTATGTTGAAATGCTGGCGCGTGATGAAAGCCGCCTGCAGGATACTCTGAAGCGTCTCGACGTCAGCCCGCTGGGTAGCGGCGCGTTGGCGGGTACCGCCTATGAGATTGACCGTGAGCAGTTGGCGGGGTGGTTAGGTTTTGCCGCCGCGACCCGCAACAGCCTGGACAGCGTTTCTGACCGTGACCATGTGCTTGAGCTGCTGTCTGATGCCGCTATCGGCATGGTGCATCTGTCCCGTTTTGCTGAAGACCTTATCTTCTTTAACTCCGGGGAAGCCGGTTTTGTGGAACTTTCCGACCGCGTGACCTCCGGTTCATCGCTGATGCCGCAGAAGAAAAACCCGGACGCGCTGGAGCTGATTCGCGGCAAATGCGGCCGCGTGCAGGGGGCATTGACCGGTATGATGATGACCCTGAAAGGTCTGCCGCTGGCCTATAACAAGGACATGCAGGAAGACAAAGAAGGGTTGTTCGATGCGCTGGATACCTGGCTTGACTGCCTGCACATGGCGGCGCTGGTGCTGGACGGTATTCAGGTGAAACGCCCGCGCTGTCAGGAAGCGGCGCAGCAGGGTTACGCCAATGCGACCGAGCTTGCGGATTACCTGGTAGCGAAAGGTGTACCGTTCCGTGAAGCCCACCATATTGTCGGTGAAGCGGTGGTGGAAGCGATTCGTCAGGGGAAACCGCTGGAAGGGCTGTCACTCGGCGATCTGCAGAAATTCAGCGCGGTGATTGGCGACGATGTGTATCCGGTACTGTCGCTGCAGTCGTGCCTCGACAAGCGCGCGGCGAAAGGCGGCGTGTCGCCGAAGCAGGTCGCGCAGGCGATTGCGGAAGCGAAAAACCGCCTGGTGTGAGAGCGGCAACATTACGTCAGCGGAGCCCAACCTTGCGTTGGGCTTTTTTATGCAAAAAAAGCGGACCACAGGGGATCCGCAAAAGTTCACGTTGGCTTTAGTTGTTTCGGGTATGAGAGAAGCTCTCAGAACGCGGCTGGACTTCAGGGGTTAAATGAGGTTCCGCCTTGTTTCTGTGGACTATTATTGTACAGAATGCTTGATAGGGATAATCGTTCGTTGCTATTCTATCTATCGCCACGAACTATCGTGGCGATGGAGGATGAATAATGAATATTCGTGATCTTGAATACCTGGTGGCACTCGCCGAACACCGTCATTTTCGCCGTGCGGCGGATTCCTGCCACGTCAGCCAACCGACGCTGAGCGGTCAGATCCGCAAACTGGAAGATGAACTTGGCGTGATGCTGCTGGAGCGCACCAGCCGTAAGGTGCTGTTCACCCAGGCAGGGCTCTTGCTGGTGGATCAGGCGCGGACCGTGCTGCGCGAGGTCAAAGTGCTCAAGGAGATGGCAAGCCAGCAGGGAGAGACCATGTCGGGTCCGCTGCATATCGGCTTGATCCCAACCGTCGGCCCCTACCTCTTGCCGCACATCATTCCGCTGCTGCACCAGTCTTTCCCGAAACTGGAAATGTACCTGCACGAGGCGCAAACGCATCAACTGCTGGCACAGCTGGACAGCGGTAAGCTCGACTGCGCCATTCTGGCGCTGGTGAAGGAAAGTGAAGCCTTTATTGAAGTGCCGCTGTTTGACGAGCCGATGATGCTGGCCATCTACGAAGACCATCCGTGGGCGAACCGCGACCGTGTGCCGATGTCCGATCTGGCGGGTGAAAAACTGCTGATGCTGGAAGACGGCCACTGTCTGCGCGATCAGGCGATGGGCTTCTGCTTCGAAGCGGGAGCGGATGAGGATACCCATTTCCGCGCGACCAGCCTTGAAACGCTGCGCAATATGGTGGCGGCAGGAAGCGGTATTACGCTGCTGCCGGCGCTGGCGGTACCGCAGGAGCGTAAGCGCGATGGCGTTATCTATCTGCCGTGCATCAAACCGGAGCCACGACGCACCGTTGGGCTGGTGTATCGCCCGGGTTCGCCGTTGCGCAGTCGCTATGAGCAGTTAGCGGAGGCCATCCGCGTTAAGATGGATGGCCATTTTGACAGCCCGTTAAAACAGGCGGTTTAAGCCGTTTAACGCGGCCACACGGTAGGCTTCCGCCATCGTGGGGTAGTTGAAGGTGGTGTTAACGAAGTACTCAATGGTGTTGCCACCACCTTTTTGCTCCATGATTGCCTGGCCGATGTGAATGATTTCGGCGGCGCGCTCGCCAAAACAGTGGATGCCGAGGATCTCTTTTGTTTCCCGATGGAACAAGATTTTCAGCGTGCCCACGTTCATCCCGACGATTTGCGCCCGCGCCAGGTGTTTAAATTGCGCGCGACCCACCTCGTACGGCACCTTCATGGCCGTCAGCTGCTGCTCGGTTTTCCCGACAGAACTGATTTCCGGAATGGTGTAAATCCCGGTCGGAATATCTTCAATCAGGTGCGCCGTCGCTTCGCCCTTGATCATCGCCTGCGCGGCGATTCGGCCCTGATCGTAGGCCGCGGAGGCCAGGCTTGGATAACCGATGACGTCGCCCACGGCATAAATATGCGGGATGGCCGTCTGGTACATGCTGTTCACTTTCAGTTGGCCGCGGCTGTCGGTTTGCAGACCGATGTTTTCCAGCGACAGGCTGTCGGTGTTGCCGGTACGACCGTTGGCATACAGCAGGCAGTCGGCTTTCAGCTTTTTGCCGGACTTCAGGTGCATGATCACGCCGTCGTCCATGCCCTCAATTTTCTCGTACTCTTCGTTGTGGCGAATGACCACGCCGCTGTTCCAGAAGTGATAGGAGAGCGAGTCCGACATTTCCTGATCGAGAAACGCCAGCAGGCGATCGCGGGTGTTGATCAGATCCACCTTGACCTCCATCCCGCGGAAGATCGACGCATACTCACAGCCGATCACCCCGGCGCCGTAGATGATCACATGGCGCGGTTCGTGGTGCAGGCTGAGGATGGAGTCGCTGTCGTAAATGCGCGGATGGGCAAAGTCGACATCGACCGGGTGGTAGGGGCGCGAGCCGCAGGCGATGACGAACTTGTCGGCGGTCAGCGTTTCGACCGAGCCGTCGTGGCACTCAAGCGCGATGGTGTGTTCATCCACGAAACGCGCGTCGCCCTGCAGAATGTCGCAGTGGTTGCGCTCGTAGAAACCCTGACGCATACGCGTTTGCTGGTTAATGACGCTGTCGGCGTGGTTCAGGATATCGGCGAAAGAGGAACGAAGAAGACGGGAATGGTCGCTGTAGAGTGGATTTTGGTTGAATTCAATAATACGGCTAACGGCATGACGGAGGGCTTTCGACGGGATAGTGCCCCAGTGGGTGCAACCGCCGCCGACGTTATGGTAGCGCTCAATAACGGCTATCCGGGCTCCCTGTTTCACCAGCCCCATCGCAGCGCCTTCGCCGCCCGGGCCAGAACCTATCACAATTGCATCATAATCCCAGGAATGTGCCATGGTATTACTCACCTGTTCTTATACATAAAATAAACACGATGGTAACATTCGGGCGTCTTTAACCCAATAATCATTGTGCGTTTTTGCTGCGGCACAGCACAAACCGCCCGTAAACAATCATTCACAATCCGGCGTAAACCCATTACTTTTAATCTCTGGTATAGTGCCAGACAAGGCATATGGAAGGATTCAGACATCGTGATGGGCGTAAGAGCGCAACAAAAAGAAAAGACCCGGCGTTCGCTGGTGGAAGCAGCATTCAGTCAGCTGAGCGCGGAACGCAGCTTTGCAAGCCTGAGTCTGCGAGAGGTAGCGCGCGAGGCAGGCATTGCGCCGACCTCCTTTTATCGCCATTTCCGCGATGTGGATGAACTGGGGCTGACCATGGTGGATGAGAGCGGTCTGATGCTCCGTCAACTGATGCGTCAGGCGCGCCAGCGCATCGCCAAGGGCGGCAGCGTGATTCGCACCTCGGTGTCTACCTTTATGGAATTCATCGGCAACAATCCGAACGCCTTCCGTCTGTTGTTGCGGGAACGTTCCGGAACGTCGGCGGCTTTTCGCGCCGCTGTCGCACGCGAAATTCAGCATTTTATTGCGGAACTTGCCGACTATCTTGAAATCGAAAACCATATGCCGCGCGCTTTCACAGAGGCGCAAGCTGAAGCCATGGTGACCATTGTCTTCAGCGCAGGCGCAGAGGCGCTGGATGTCGGCCCTGAACAGCGCCGACAGCTGGAAGAACGGCTGGTGCTGCAGCTGCGGATGATCTCCAAAGGTGCCTATTACTGGTACCGCCGTGAACAAGAGAAAATGACACATCACTCCGAGTAAGGTGAAGGACGAGCAATGAAACAGTCAGGTCAAGATAGAGGTACGCTGTTGCTGGCGCTTATCGCTGGTTTAACCATTAATGGCACGTTTGCGGCATTGTTCAGCTCGATTGTGCCTTTCTCCGTTTTCCCCATTATCGCGCTGGTGCTGACGATTTACTGTCTGCATCAACGCTACCAGAACCGCACGATGCCGGTAGGTTTACCGGGCCTTGCGGCGGCATGCTTTATTCTCGGCATTCTGCTTTATAGCACCGTGGTACGTGCGGAATACCCGGATATTGGCTCCAATTTCTTCCCGGCGGTGCTGTCTGTGGCGATGGTGTTCTGGATTGCTTACCGTATGCGTAACCGCAAAAACGAGATGCCGGAGTAACGCCGGATAAGAAACTAAACAGGCTGCCCGGCAGCCTGTTTTGCTATCTGCGCTGCCAGAAATGCCGCTTTTGTTCCAGCGCCTGCCAGACAGGCCCCACGCCTGCCCACCCTGATTCGGCCTGCGTCAGGCTTGCGCCAATCATCCAGCCCATCGCTCGCTGCGTCGGAATATCTGTCACGCGGGAAAGCGCGGATTCCGTAAACAGGGTTTTCAGGGTCGCGGCATCGTTAAGATTGCCAAAGACGGTCTGCAGCTTTTTCAGGGTGTCGAGAAAGGGCGCGGTGTGCCGGACGGGATACAGAGAGGCGAAGACTTCGGCGGGGTAGCGCAGCTTTTTCAGCTCTTTGCGCAGTTCGTGACGTTCTTCCCGGGTCAGCGACGCGAGCCTGTCGGCGTGGAGGATGACCTTTTGCCAGCGTTTGTCCAGGGCGCACCCGGCAAGCTCCCTGACCGGCATCGCCAGCCGTCGGCTTTGTTCGATGTCGAATGGGTCAAGCCAGCCGCGCTGTTCAATAAAGCGGCCGACGTCAGCGAGAAAGGCCGGGACGCGCGGGTCGATAAGCAGTTGGTGCAGATATTCGCGCCGTTCGTGCGCCAGCGTTTGCAGACGTTCGGCAAGCGCCTGAAAACAGGGTTCTTCGGGATGCCGCTGAATTTCACGCGCAACCAGCTCGCCCACGATGACGTCAAGATCCCTGAGATTTCCGACTTCCTGGCCGAGCCAGCGCGCTTCGTCGCTCAGGCGCTGCATTTCCTGGCACCGCAGCACGGGGCGAAACACGGAAAAGACGCTGCGCAGGCGACGCAGGCCGATGCGCAGCTGGTGCGGCCCTTCGGGATCGTCTGTCTGGCGAACGACGGAAATATTCGCGCTTATCTGGGCAAGACATTCACGCAGTATGTCGCGTGCCGCTCGCTCTGCGGTCTGGTCTGCGCGGAGTTTGACGTCTTTTGCATTGCGGGGCGCCAGCGCAAGCACAGCCTGCTCTGCCGTCGTGTTGTCGATGGGGATGGGTAACTCGGTGGCATGGAGGTGATGCTTTCGCTTCATAGTGCCTTATCCGTAACAAGTCACCTCCAATTATCGTTCATGGCGCCGGATTCGGCGTCCGCGCGCCTGTTTTTTTACGCTTTGCGCGTTAGCAGCACGCCGCACTCCATGTGGTGTGTGTACGGGAACTGATCGAACAACGCGAGGCGTTCAACCTTGTGCGTCTGGCTCAGGGTGTCGAGGTTTTTGCACAACGTTTCCGGGTTGCAGGAGATGTACAGAATACGCGGGTAGGCCTGCACCATTTTTTCCGTTTCGCTGTCCAGCCCGCTGCGCGGCGGATCGACGAAAATCGTCTCGCACTGGTAGCTCTGCAAATCAATACCCTGCAGGCGGTTGAACTGCCGCACGCCGTTCATCGCCTGGGTGAACTCTTCTGCCGACATGCGAATAATTTGCACGTTATCGATATGGTTCGCCGCGATGTTGTATTGCGCGGAGGCCACCGACGGCTTGGCGATTTCCGTCGCCAGTACGCGGGTAAAGTTACGCGCCAGCGCCAGGGAAAAGTTGCCGTTGCCGCAGTACAGCTCCAGCAGGTCGCCCGTGGAGCCCGTCGTGACGTCCTGCGCCCACTCCAGCATCTGAATATTCATGGCGGCGTTTGGCTGGGTGAAGCTGTTTTCCACCTGGCGATAGATCATTTCGCGCCCGCCGACCGGCAGACGCTCATCGATGTAATCCCTGTCGAGGGCGATTTTGGTCTTCGTCGCGCGGCCAATCAGCTGGACGTTGAGATTTGCGGCTCGCAGCGCATCACGCAGGCGCGTGGCGGCGGCCTGCCACTCTTCGCCCAGCGCTTTGTGATAGAGCAGGGAGACAATCGCCTGATTGCTCATTGTGGTGAGGTAATCGACCTGAAACAGCTTATGGCGCAGCACCTGATCGTCTTTGACCCCGGCAATCACGGCCTTCATCAGCGCGTTAATCAGCTGACTGGCGGCCGGGAAGCTGTCGACGCGGATGCGCTGTTTGGTCTCTTGATCGAAGATGATGTGATAAAGGTCGTCATCCTCGTGCCAGAGACGAAATTCTGCGCGCATGCGGTAGTGGCTGACCGGTGAGCGGAACACCTCAGGAACGGGCGCGGCAAAAGGCGTCATCATGCTTTGCAGACGGACGACTTTTTCCGCCAGCTGCGCTTCGTACTGTTCTGTCGGGAGGTGTTCGGGGGTCATGATGCTTCCTGAGTGATAAATAATTACGCGGGGATTGTAGGGATTGTTCAGGGGATGTCCAGCCTTTATCAGCAATAGCTGTCTGGACATCTATACATGTCTAATTGTAGCATTCTGTTTCCGGTCTCCTTTGAGTGAAAAGGGAATCCAGTGCGAATCTGGAGCTGACGCGCAGCGGTAAAGACTGGCGGGATGAGAAGTTGCAGACACTGCTTTGGAAGAGTGGGAAGTCTTCATCCATAACACGCCACCCAGCCCGAAGACCTGCCGGATTACGTCGCAGTGGATTTTCATCATCGCGTGCTACTGATGAAACCGGCGGCATCCTTCTTATATTGTGGATGCTTTTACAATGATTAAAAAAGCTTCGCTGCTGACGGCGCTCTCCGTCACGGCATTTTCTGGCTGGGCGCAGGACAGCGACTCAGACACCATGGTAGTAACGGCAAACCGCGTTGAACAACCCATCAATACCGTTCTGGCGCCTGTGAGCGTGGTGACGCGTCAGGATATCGATCGCTGGCAATCGACCTCTGTTGTTGACGTGATGCGTCGTTTGCCGGGTGTCGATGTGGCACAGTACGGCGGACTGGGGCAGCAGTCATCCCTGTTTATTCGTGGCACCAACTCCAGCCATGTGCTGATTCTGGTCAACGGCATTCGCCTGAACCAGGCGGGCGTGAGCGGCTCTTCCGATTTAAGCCAGTTCCCGATATCTCTGGTGCAGCGCATCGAATACATCCGTGGACCGCGCTCAGCGGTGTATGGCTCTGATGCGATTGGCGGTGTCGTCAACATTATTACGACGCACGATAAAGACGGTACGACGTTAAACGCAGGCGTGGGAACAAACGGTTATCAGAGCTATGGCGGCAGCACGCAGCAGACGCTGGGCGGCAACACGCGCGTGACCCTGGCCGGGGATTACACCTATACCAAAGGGTTTGACGTGGTGGCGGAAGGCAATACCGGCGGAGTCGCTCAGCCGGACCGCGACGGCTTTATGAGCAAAACGCTGTATGGCTCTGTTGAGCATGACTTTTCCGAACAGTGGGGCGCGTTTGTCCGCGGTTACGGCTACGACAACCGTACGGCGTATGATGGCAGCGTCTTTACTCCGGGCGTTCTGGTGGACACTCGCCAACTGTACAGCCAGACCTGGGATGCGGGCCTGCGCTATAACAACGATATTTTCCATTCGCAGCTCACCTCCAGCTATAGCCATAGCAAAGATTACAACTATGACCCGAACCTGGGGCGCTATGACTCCACGGCGACGCTCGATGACGTCAAACAGTACAACCTGCAGTGGGCAAACTCGGTGGATGTCGGCCACGGCAACATCGGCGCGGGCGTTGACTGGCAGAAGCAGAGCACAGAGCCCGGTACGAGCTATGTGACTGACGCCTATGATATCCGTAATACCGGCCTGTATATGACGGCGTTGCAAAAGCTGGGCGATTTCACCCTGGAAGGCGCGGCCCGCAGCGATGACAACTCGCAGTTCGGCCAGCACGGCACATGGCAGAGCAGCGCCGCCTGGGAGTTTATCGACGGCTACCGTTTTGTGGCCTCCTATGGCACGGCTTTTAAAGCGCCGAATCTGGGGCAGCTGTACGGCTTCTACGGCAACGAAGATCTGAAGCCGGAAGAGAGCAAACAATGGGAAGGCGCGTTTGAGGGGCTGACGGCGGGCGTGACCTGGCGTGTATCAGGCTACCGTAACGACATCGATAACCTGATCGACTACAACACTGACCTGCAGAAGTATTACAACGTCGGTCAGGCGCGTATTAAAGGTATTGAAGCCACCGCGTCGTTCGATACCGGGCCGCTGACGCACAATATTGGCTATGATTATCTCGATGCGCGCGATGCAAAAACCAACGAACTTCTCGATCGTCGGGCAAAGCAACAGGTGAAATACCAACTGGACTGGCAGGTCTATGATTTCGACTGGAGCATGACCTACCACTACCTGGGCACGCGCTATGATACGGATTACAGCACCTATCCGAACCAAAAGGTAAAAATGGGCGGCGTCAGCCTGTGGGATGTGGCGGTGTCATATCCGATAACCTCTCACCTTACAGTTCGTGGTAAAATCGCCAACCTGTTCGATAAAGACTACGAGACAGTTTATGGCTATCACACTGCAGGACGAGAATACAACTTGTCGGGCAGCTATACCTTCTGATCCACGTCCCACCGTGCTGGTGTTTGACTCCGGCGTCGGTGGGTTGTCGGTTTATGATGAGATTCGGCATCTCTTGCCGGATCTGCATTACATCTACGCTTTCGATAACGTCGCATTCCCGTACGGCGAAAAAAGCGAGTCGTTCATCGTTGAGCGCGTCGTTGAGATAGTCACCGCCGTTCAGGCTCGCTACCCGTTGGCGCTGGCGGTGATCGCCTGCAATACCGCAAGTACCGTCTCACTCCCCGCGTTGCGAGAAAAGTTCGCTTTCCCGGTAGTGGGCGTCGTTCCGGCGATTAAACCGGCCGCTCGTCTGACGGCCAATGGTATTGTCGGATTGCTGGCGACTCGCGGTACGGTGAAACGTCCTTATACTCGCGAACTTATCGACCGCTTTGCCAATGAGTGTCGGATAGAAATGCTGGGGTCGGCGGAGCTGGTGGAACTGGCGGAAGCGAAGTTGCATGGCGAGCCGGTCCCGCTGGAGGAGCTGCGTCGTATTCTTCGCCCCTGGCTGCGGATGCCGGAGCCGCCGGATACCGTTGTACTGGGTTGCACCCACTTTCCTCTATTACAGGAAGAGTTGCTCGCGGTATTGCCTGAAGGCACGCGTCTGGTCGATTCCGGCGCGGCGATTGCGCGCCGCACGGCCTGGCTGCTGGAACATGAGGCGCCAGACGCTAAATCTGCCGATGCCAACATTGCTTACTGCATGGCGCTGACGGCGGAAACTGAACAACTTTTCCCCGTTTTACGTCGTTACGGGTTTGAAACGCTCGAAAAACTGGCTGTTTAGGGGCTTTTTGAGCAAAAAAGAGACGGTTGAAAAGTTTTTTGAAAACAGGGCTTGTCAACGTCTCAGAACTCCCTATAATGCGCCTCCACTGACACGGAACAACGGCCTGTAAGCCGCCGGGTCAGCGGGGTTCTCCGGTGAAAACCAGCGATGAACATCACAGAGAAAAGCAAAAATAAACGCTTGACTCTGAATGAGGAAAACGTATTATACG
>NZ_JAFAGS010000133.1 GCF_019237635.1 Pluralibacter sp. | reverse complement strand
ACTGAACGATGCGCTCGGCGAGCGCGCGCATCTGTGTTTCTCTGCGGTCGACTGTCTGGAAGTGCTGCCGAACGGCTGCAATAAAGGCGCGGCGCTGTCGGTATTAAGCGAACATCTCGGCGTGGGAATGGCGGACTGCATCGCCTTTGGCGATGCCATGAACGATCGTGAAATGCTGGGGCTGGTAGGGCAGGGTGTGATTATGGGGAACGCGATGCCACAGCTGAAGGCCGCGCTGCCCCATTTACCGGTTATCGGACACTGCCGAAATCAGGCGGTATCCCACTTTTTGAACCATTTGCTGGATACACCGAATCTGCCTTATTCCCCCGAATAATGAGACCCTTCCAGCGGGCCGGAGAAGCTTATCTTCTCCGGCTTTTTTTTATTTTGTCAGCGCCGTGAGCTGCGAAGCCCACGGTGTCAAATCGCCAATATTGGCGGCAACCCACTGCGGGTTGTAATAGGTCTCAAGGTAGCGCTCGCCGCTGTCGCACAGCAGAGTGACTATCGAACCGCTGCGCCCTTCATCACGCATCCGCGCCGCCAGCTGCAACGCGCCCCACATATTGGTGCCGGTGGAGGCGCCGACCTTACGGCCAAGCTGGCCTTCCAGCCACTGCGCGGTAGCGACGCTCGCGGCGTCCGGCACGCGCAGCATCTCGTCCACGACGTCAGGAATAAAGGAGGGTTCGACGCGCGGGCGGCCAATGCCTTCGATTTTGCTGCCGACCGGGCTTCTCAGGTTCGCATCGCGCTGCTGCCAGTAGTCGAGAAAGACCGAGTTCTGCGGGTCCACCACCATCAGTTGGGTATCATAACCCTGACAGCGGATATAACGGCCGATGGTCGCCGAGGTGCCGCCAGTACCTGCGCTCATCACCACCCAGGCCGGAACCGGGTTGGGTTCGTGCGCCATCTGGCGGAAAATACTGTCGGCGATATTGTTGTTGCCGCGCCAGTCGGTGGCGCGCTCGGCGTAGGTGAACTGGTCCATATAGTGACCGTTGAGCTCACGGGCGAGCATTTCCGAGGCGGCGTAGATTTCGCAGGCGCTTTCGACAAAATGGCAGCGACCGCCGTAGAATTCGATCTGCTCGATTTTACGCTTCGCCGTACATGACGGCATCACCGCAATAAAAGGCAGGCCGAGCAGACGGGCGAAGTAGGCCTCCGACACGGCGGTGGAGCCGGAAGAGGACTCGATGATCGTCGTCCCTTCGTTGATCCAGCCGTTGCACAGGCCGTACAGGAATAGCGAGCGCGCCAGGCGATGCTTCAGGCTGCCGGTTGGATGCGTGCTCTCATCTTTGAGATAGAGCTGGACTCCCGGAAACGCTGGCAGTGCGAGGCGGATAAGGTGAGTGTCGGCAGAACGCTGGTAGTCGGCGTTGATTTCACTGATGGCATGTTTAACCCAGGCGCTGTTCATCATTGATTCCTGTTTGTCATTTTGTGCCCAGCATAGCGGAAAGCACAGAAAAAATTGTTGCTATTTAGCCTTTGAAATAGAATTAACAGAGAAAAAAATTCTCTGCGAGTGGCTTATGATAGATAAAATTGACCGCAGGCTGCTGGCACTCCTGCAAGAGGACTGCACCCTCTCTTTGCAGGCGTTGGCCGATGCCGTTAATCTGACCACCACACCCTGCTGGAAGCGGCTGAAACGCCTTGAGGACGAGGGCATTCTCCTCGGACGGGTCGCGCTGCTGGATGCGGAAAAACTCGGGCTGGGGCTGACGGCGTTTGTGCTGATTAAGACCCAACACCACAGCAGCGAATGGTACTGCCGCTTTGTCACTGAAGTGACGCAGATGCCTGAAGTCCTCGGCTTCTGGCGAATGGCGGGGGAGTATGACTACCTGCTGCGCGTTCAGGTCGCGGACATGAAACGCTACGACGACTTTTATAAGCGCCTGGTGAACAGCGTACCTGGCTTGACCGATGTGACCTCAAGCTTTGCCATGGAACAGATTAAATACACTACCGCATTACCGGTTGAATAATCTCTTATTAAGACTTTGGATCTTTTCGCGTGCGACTTTTTGCTCAATTAAGCTGGTACTTCCGTCGGGAATGGCGTCGCTATCTCGGCGCGGTGTGCCTGCTGATTATTATTGCCATCCTGCAGCTTATTCCGCCGAAAGTGGTGGGGTATGTGGTGGATGGCGTCACCCAACAGCATTACACCGCCTCGCGGGTGCTGATGTGGGTGGCGACGCTTTTGCTGATTGCTGTGGTGGTTTACCTGCTGCGGTACGTCTGGCGCGTGCTGCTGTTTGGCGCATCCTATCAGCTGGCGGTGGAGCTGCGGGAAGATTTCTACCGCCAACTGAGCCGCCAGCATCCGGAGTTTTACCTGCGCCACCGTACCGGCGATTTAATGGCGAGAGCAACCAACGACGTCGACCGCGTGGTGTTCGCCGCCGGAGAGGGCGTGCTAACGCTGGTGGACTCGCTGGTGATGGGCTGCGCGGTGCTTATCGTCATGTCCACACAGATAAGCTGGCAGCTCACGCTGCTGGCGCTGGTGCCGATGCCGATTATGGCGCTGGTCATTAAGCGCTACGGCGATATGCTCCACGACCGCTTTAAGCTGGCGCAGGCCGCCTTCTCAGGGCTTAACGACCGGACTCAGGAGAGCCTCACCAGCATTCGCATGATCAAAGCCTTCGGTCTTGAGGACCGCCAGTCGGCGCAGTTCGCGGCGGAGGCGGCCGATACCGGCGCGAAAAATATGCGCGTGGCGCGGGTTGATGCGCGCTTTGACCCGACTATTTATATCGCCATTGCGATGGCGAACCTGCTGGCGATCGCGGGCGGCAGCTGGATGGTGGTGCACGGCAGTATGACCCTCGGACAATTGACCAGCTTTATGATGTATCTCGGGCTGATGATATGGCCGATGCTGGCGCTGGCGTGGATGTTTAACATTGTGGAGCGCGGCAGCGCCGCCTACAGCCGTATCCGCGCGATGCTGGCCGAAGCGCCGGTAGTGAGCGACGGAAGCGTTCCGGTACCGCCCGGACGCGGCGCGCTGAACATCGCCATTCGCGAATTCCACTACCCGCAAACCGTGAAAGCGACGCTGTGTAAGGTCAACATCACGCTGCAACCTGGACAGATGCTGGGGATCTGCGGCCCGACCGGGGCCGGGAAAACCACGGTGCTGTCGCTTATCCAGCGGCATTTCGACGTTGAGCAGGGGGAGATTCGCTTCCATGATATCCCGCTCACGCAGCTACAGCTCGATAGCTGGCGCAGCCGTCTGGCGGTGGTGAACCAGACGCCGTTTCTATTCTCCGACACGGTGGCCAGCAATATTGCGCTGGGTAAACCGGGCGCCACCCAGCAGGAAATTGAGCATGTCGCCCGGCTTGCCAGCGTGCACGACGATATTCTGCGCCTGCCGCAGGGGTATGACACCGAAGTGGGCGAACGCGGCGTGATGCTCTCCGGCGGACAAAAACAGCGTATTTCGATCGCCCGCGCGCTGCTGCTGGATGCGGAGATCCTCATTCTCGACGATGCGCTGTCGGCGGTCGACGGCCGTACCGAACATCAGATCCTGCATAACCTGCGCCAGTGGGGCGAAGGGCGCACGGTGATTATCAGCGCGCACCGCCTCTCGGCGCTGACCGAGGCCAGCGAAATCGTGGTGATGCAGCACGGGCATATCGCCCAGCGCGGACAGCACGAACAGCTGGCGGCGCAGGCAGGCTGGTACCGCGATATGTACCGCTATCAGCAACTGGAGGCGGCGCTCAATGATGCGCCGGACGCGCAGGGCGAGGAGGCAACAGATGCGTAGTTTTGGACAGCTCTGGCCCACCCTGAAACGTCTTCTGGCCTATGGTTCGCCGTGGCGAAAGCCGATGGCGATTGGCGTTGTTATCCTGTGGGTCGCGGCGGCGGCAGAGGTGAGCGGACCGCTGCTGATCAGCTATTTTATCGACAATATGGTGGCGAAAAGCGACCTGCCCTGGGGGATCGTGGCGGGGCTGGCGGCGGCCTATGTGTGCCTCCAGTTGCTGGCGGCATCGCTGCATTATGCGCAGTCGCTGCTGTTTAACCGCGCGGCGGTCGGCGTGGTGCAACAGCTGCGTACCGACGTAATGGACGCCGCGCTGCGCCAGCCGCTCAGCGAGTTTGACGTGCAGCCGGTCGGGCAGCTTATCTCTCGCGTCACCAACGACACGGAGGTTATCCGCGACCTCTATGTCACCGTGGTGGCGACGGTGCTGCGCAGCGCGGCGCTGATCGGCGCGATGCTGGTGGCGATGTTCAGCCTCGACTGGCGCATGGCGCTGGTGGCGATCGCCATTTTCCCGGCGGTGCTGGTGGTGATGGTGATTTATCAGCGTTACAGCACGCCGATCGTCCGTCGGGTGCGCGGCTATCTTGCGGATATCAATGACGGTTTTAACGAAGTCATCAACGGCATGAGCGTGATTCAGCAGTTCCGCCAGCAGGCGCGCTTCGGCGAGCGGGTTGGGGAGTCCAGCCGGTCGCACTATATGGCGCGGATGCAGACGCTGCGCCTGGACGGGTTCCTGCTGCGCCCGCTGTTGAGCCTGTTTTCGTCGATGGTGTTGTGCGGCTTGCTGATGATGTTCGGCCTGACGTCGATGGGCACGATTGAGGTCGGGGTGTTGTACGCGTTTATCAGCTACCTCGGGCGTCTTAATGAACCGCTGATTGAGTTGACCACCCAACAGTCGGTGCTGCAACAGGCCGTCGTTGCCGGTGAACGCGTGTTCGAGCTCATGGACAAACCGCGGCAGAACTATGGCCAGGACGTCATGCCGCTGCAAAGCGGCGCCATTGCGTTTGAGAACGTCTCGTTCGCCTATCGCGACGATCGTCTGGTGCTGCAGGACATTACTCTGACGGTGCCGTCGCGCAGCTTTATCGCGCTGGTTGGACACACCGGCAGCGGCAAAAGTACGCTCGCCAGCCTGCTGATGGGGTACTATCCGCTGACCCGCGGCGAGATCCGCCTTGACGGTCGACCGCTGCCGTCGCTGAGCCACAGCACGCTGCGCCAGGGCATCGCTATGGTGCAGCAGGACCCGGTGGTGATGGCCGACACGTTCTTTGCCAACGTTGCGCTGGGGCGTGATATCAGCGAAGCCCAGGTCTGGCAGGCGCTGGAAACCGTCCAGTTGGCGGAGATGGCGCGAGGTCTGAGCGACGGTATCTACACGCGTCTGGGCGAGCAGGGCAATAACCTTTCGGTTGGGCAGAAGCAGCTGCTGGCGCTGGCGAGGGTGCTGGTGGATACGCCGCAGATCCTTATCCTCGATGAGGCAACGGCCAATATCGACTCCGGTACCGAGCGCGCTATCCAGCAGGCGCTGGCGACGGTGCGCCAGCACACGACGCTGGTGGTGATTGCCCATCGCCTGTCGACCATCGTCGAGGCGGACACCATCATGGTGCTGCATCGCGGACAGGCGGTTGAGCGCGGAACTCACCAACAGCTGCTGGAAACGAAAGGCCGCTACTGGCAAATGTATCAGCTACAGCTGGCGGGCGAAGAGCTGGCCGCCAGCATCGAAGAAGAGTCGCTTATCGCCTGATGCACCACGAGCAGGCACTCTGCTTACACGCACCAGAACGGGTGCAAAACACCAACGCACCCTGCACCGGCATGGTGCGTTTTTTTTATCTCTCTCCCTCCAGGGCGCGTCAGTACGCGCCTGGATAGCCGTTTCTACTTCTGGCACGCCGATTGCTATATCTCCGTCGTGAGTGACGGCCATTACCGAATTCTGACTGGAGGGGATCTATGAAGCTGGTTACCGTGGTAATCAAACCATTCAAACTCGAAGACGTTCGCGAAGCGCTGTCTTCAATAGGCATTCAGGGGCTGACCGTGACTGAGGTGAAAGGGTTTGGCCGCCAGAAGGGGCATGCCGAGCTTTACCGTGGCGCGGAGTACAGCGTCAACTTCCTGCCGAAGGTCAAAATCGATGTCGCCATCGCGGATGACCAGCTCGATGAGGTCATCGATGTGATCAGCAAGGCAGCCTACACCGGCAAAATTGGCGATGGCAAAATTTTCGTCGCCGAGCTGCAGCGCGTAATTCGGATTCGCACCGGCGAATCCGACGAAGCGGCGCTTTAACTCCTGACACACAGTGATAGGGATCGAGAAAATGAACAAAGTACTGCTGAAAACAACCCTCGGTATTCTGGCGCTGCTGCCGGGGCTTGCACTGGCGGCGCCTGCTGTCGCGGATAAAGCCGATAATGCCTTCATGATGATCTGTACCGCGCTGGTGCTGTTTATGACCCTGCCGGGGATTGCCTTGTTCTATGGCGGTCTGATCCGGAGTAAAAACGTGCTGTCCATGCTGACGCAGGTGACAGTAACATTCGCGCTGGTTTGCGTGCTGTGGGTGGTGTACGGCTACACGCTGGCGTTTGGGACGGGCGGCAACTTTTTCGGCAGCTTTGACTGGATAATGCTGAAGAACATTGAGCTGAAAGCGCTGATGGGCACGTTCTATCAGTATATTCATGTGGTCTTCCAGGCCTCATTCGCCTGTATTACTGTCGGGCTGGTGGTGGGGGCGCTGGCGGAACGCATCCGCTTCTCCGCCGTGCTGATTTTCGTGGTGGTGTGGATGACGCTCTCCTATGTGCCGATTGCGCACATGGTGTGGGGCGGCGGCCTGCTGGCAAGCCACGGCGCGCTGGATTTCGCGGGCGGTACCGTTGTTCATATCAACGCCGCGATCGCCGGTCTGGTCGGGGCGTACATGATGGGCAAACGCGTCGGCTTCGGCAAAGAGGCGTTTAAACCGCACAATCTGCCGATGGTGTTTACCGGTACGGCAATCCTTTATATCGGCTGGTTCGGCTTCAATGCGGGCTCCGCGAGCGCGGCGAGCGAAATTGCCGCCCTGGCGTTTCTCAACACCGTCGTCGCCACCGCGGCGGCAATCCTCGCCTGGGTCTTTGGCGAGTGGGCGCTGCGCGGTAAGCCGTCCCTGCTGGGCGCCTGTTCCGGGGCAATCGCGGGTCTGGTGGCGGTCACGCCAGCCTGCGGTTACATCGGCGTAGGCGGCGCGCTGATTGTCGGTATTGCGGCGGGCCTGGCCGGGTTTTGGGGCGTAACGGCGCTCAAACGCTGGCTGCGCGTGGATGACCCGTGCGATGTGTTCGGCGTTCACGGCGTGTGCGGCATCATTGGCTGTATCCTGACCGGGATCTTCGCCTCGGCGTCGCTCGGCGGCGTGGGTTATGCGCAAGGCGTCACCATGGCGCATCAGGTGGTAGTGCAGTTAGAGAGCGTGGCGCTCACCATCGTCTGGTCCGGCGTGGTTGCTTTCATCGGCTTTAAGCTGGCGGACCTGACCGTTGGGCTACGCGTGCCGGAAGAGCAGGAGCGCGAAGGGCTGGACGTAAACAGTCATGGCGAGAATGCTTACAACGCCTGAGTGGTTGGGATATATCCAGAGTACGAAAAAGCCTCCGTCGGAGGCTTTTTCGTCTTTACGGGAGGCGTCAGACCGCGCGGTTACGCATCACGCCTTCTTGCACCGTCGAGGCGACCAGGATGCCGTCCTGCGTATAGAACTCACCGCGCACAAACCCGCGGGCGCTCGATGCCGAGGTGCTCTCTACGCTGTACAGCAGCCAGTCGTTCATGTCGAACGGGCGGTGGAACCACATCGAGTGATCGATAGTCGCCACCTGCATCCCTTTTTCCAGAAAACCCACGCCGTGCGGCTGAAGGGCCACGGGCAGGAAGTTGAAGTCAGAGGCGTAGCCGAGCAGGTGCTGGTGGACGCTAAGATCTCCCTGCACCTTGCCGTTAGCGCGGATCCACACCTGGCGGGCGGGTTCGGCGACATGGCCTTTCATCGGGTTATGAAACTCAACCGGGCGAATCTCCAGCGGCTTCTCGCACAGAAACTTCTCTTTTACCTGCGGCGGCAGCAAATGCGCCAACGACTGGGCGATATGGGTTTCTGACTTGAGTGAGTCGGGCGCAGGGGCGGACGGCATCGTTTTCTGGTGCTCATAGCCCGGCTCTGGCGCCTGGAAAGAGGCGGTCATGTAGAAAATCGGATTACCGTTTTGCACGGCGGCGATGCGGCGGGCGCTGAAACTGTTGCCGTCACGCAATACCTCGACGTCATAGACAATCGGTTTCTGGCTATCGCCTGGGCGCAGAAAATAGCTGTGGAAGGAGTGGATCATTCGTTCCGTCGGTACGCTTTCCTTTGCCGCATACAGCGCCTGGCCGACCACCTGGCCGCCGAAGACCTGGCGTAACCCCAGGTCTTCGCTTTGACCGCGGTACAATCCCTCTTCTATTTTTTCCAGCTTTAATAAGCTAAGTAAGTTGGAGAGCGCTTGACTCATACATGTCCTCAATAAGAAATAGGTTCGCCCAGAAGACGGGAATAGGCAGAGTATAACGCAGTTTTCAAAGTGGTCCGATGGGTGCAATAGTCTGAATAATGTGTGAATTACAGGCAATTAAGTGTGACATGTGCCACACTTAATGAGTGATAAATGTTTAGAGTCAGCACGAAAGTAGGATAAACACCTGTTTTCGTGTGAATGATAAGGAGAGCATAATGAAACTCGTCGCTATCTTAAGTGGTTTAGCGGTTGCCGTTGCCCTTTCTGCGTGCGCGCATAAAAGCGCAAATGTTCCTGCTCCGGCGCCCACTACTGCTGCTTCTGTCACTACTGCACAGCCCGCGGTTCAACAGCCTACCGTTTCCGGTACCGTGTGGATCCGCCAGAAAGTCGCGTTGCCGCCGGATTCGGTGCTGACCGTTACGCTGTCCGATGCGTCGCTGGCGGATGCGCCAGCGAAAGTGTTGTCGCAGAAAGTCACCCGTACCGAAGGGAAGCAGGCGCCGTTCAGCTTTGCGCTACCCTATAACCCGGCCGATATTCAGCCGAACGCACGCATTCTGTTAAGCGCCGCGGTAATGATCAACGGCAAGCTGGTGTTTATCACCGATACCGTTCAGGAAGTTATCAACCACGGTGGTACCAGAGCGGATCTGACACTGGTTCCGGTACAGCAGACTGCCGTACCCATGACCTCAGGCGCCTCTGACCAGATGCAGTAAATCTGCCCCCCCTCCCGCCCGGGAGGGGATTAATAGACCCAGCGGTACTTCTGCATATCGATTTTCCCGCTACCGGAGACCTGGACGCCTTCAGAAAGGAGCGCCTGACGCTGCCGTTGCAGATCCGGTCCGGTGAGTGAAATCGCGCCGTGGCGATTGACGACCCGGTGCCAGGGCAGGGTCGAGCCTTCGGGCAACCGCCGTAGAACACCCCCTACCTGACGCGCCGCGCGCGGCGATCCCGCAAGGCGAGCCACATCGCCGTAGGTCGTGACATAACCTTCAGGAATTGATGCGACAATCTGCCAGACCCTGACGGGGAAAGTGTCAGGTAACGGTTCGGGGGACGAGTCGTAAGAATCCATAATGCTTACCAGGCAGGGAAAAGCACAGGATAAGCGACCCTGTTATGATTGTGAAGGTGCGCAGCAGTAACGTTCAGACCGACGGCTGAACAGTGAATTCCAGCGCCAGACCAATCACTTTCGTGCTGCTGGCGGCGGGCTGATCGCGCATTGCCACCAGGCTTTCCAGAAATTTCAGCTTTCTCGCTTGGGTATTAATAATCATCTTGGCCCGGAGATCGGGCAGCGCCTGCGAGCAGATAGGGTAAATGACGCGTCCGGATACCGCGACCGGGATCCTTCTCAGGTTCACGTGGCGCACCACGCCTACTGTAGAGTAGAGGACAGCGATGGGCGTAACGAACAGCATCGGCTGTTCGCTGATGCTGACGAAATCCAGCAGCAGCTCAGGGCGCAGGTAGTTGAGCCCCTCGTGGTGAAGGGTCACGCCGTCGATGGCTGGCATTGCGAGCGTCAATGTCTGGGGAAGCGTGTTGATCATGGAGGCACCCTGAAAGAATGAAAACGATACGTCGATCACATTCAAATAGTGTGACATGGGTTAGCTAATTTACTGCGAAGACGCTCGCAATATGCGCATCTGTCGCAGTACGGTGTGTTGCGAAACTTATCTTTTCGCCCGGAATGCGCAATAAACCATCATCCGGAAGGCTGCGGCTTGCAATTGCCGGGCGGCATAGGGATAATGCGCCAGCGCGTTGGATAACAACGCTCTCAATGGGGGCTCTGTTGGTTCTCCCGCAACGCTACTCTGTTTACCAGGTCAGGTCCGGAAGGAAGCAGCCAAGGCAGACGACGTGTGTGCCGGGATGTAGCTGGCAGGGCCCCCACCCATTTCTGCTAAGTGCATGATATTCATCATGTAACCACTGTTTTTCGTGCATTGAAACGGCGGTGATACAACTTTTGTGTATCACTTAGGACGCTAATCAATGTCGCATCTTATGCTTTCCCGCCACGGGATCTGGTACTACCGTAGGGTCTACCTGACACCTCGGAAACGCCGTGAAATTCGTATTTCTCTTCGTACACGTTCCAAGCGTGAAGCCTTGCTCCGTGTGGAGAAATATCTCACTTCACAACCTTTCCACTGCGTTCCGCAGTCCATCCCGTCACACACTGCAACCCCCTCTGCTTCCTTCCAACAACCACAACAGAAAAAGCCATTCAAGAGCCTGAAGAGTGAACTTGATAAGTATACGAAAAGCAAAGCGGGGTCCGTTGGTGAGCGTGAAATACTGACGATCAACAGGTGTGTGAATGCTTATCTGACTTCTACAAAAGAACCTTTCAGCAAGAGAAGCGCGGCGGCGTTTGTTGATGGTCTTGAAGGTTCTGCATCTACCAGAAACCGCTACATCAAGAAGAACTCAGCGTTTTTCAAATGGCTTGCGACTCGTACTGATGAGGATATTCGAAACCCCTTTGAGGGAATGAGAGTGAAGGAAACCACTGCACCAATGGATCGCCGTCCTGCGTATACGCTCAACGATTTGAAACGTCTGCACATCGCTATGATTGGTCTGAAGGATTGGAAGCGCTGGATCATTCTTATCGGGCGGTATTCCGGTATAAGGCAGAATGAAATCTGCCAGCTTTACCACAATGATGTGATGAAAGTAGACGGGATCTGGTGCTTCCGTGTCGATAACCTGAATCCAAATCAGACGCTAAAAACGGAAAGTTCGCGGCGGTTTGTACCGATCCATTCACAGTTGCTGGCGCTTGGCTTGCTGGATTTCATCAAGGAGAGGAAAGGGCATATATTCCCAGAGCTAACCTTGCACTTGGGCAGCTATGGTCACTATTTCAGCCGCTGGTTTACTAGGTTCAGGGGCAAGCATGGTTTACCTGAGTATCATTCATTGCGACATTATGCCGCTACAGCATTTAAACAGAATGGCTTCCCTGAGCAGTTCGCATCCCAGGTACTCGGACACTCTAACGCCACAATCACATATAACCGTTACGGGAAAGGTGTCGATGTCTCGTGCTTGGTTGAACTGGTGGAAACTCTGTAGAACAAAAAACTATGTGGGTGCAAAGCGGAGGCTGAATTTCCTCCGCTTAAGCTCGATATTATGGTTTTGGGAGAGTCTTGTCTGTTTTGCAACGGCTAAGAGGCAGAATTTTAGAGCTGTAAATCTTTGTCACCTTCTTATCGCTGTTGTTTACGTCAACTCGAATACATGAGCAACCATATCCATAGTTGCCGTTGGTTTTAACAAATTGGTCATCCGGGAAATCCTTTAATTTTTCGGTGCCTGGAGCAGAATATCCACCTTGCAACGAAATATCCCAAGTACCATCTTTATCAATAAGCCATTGATTGGCTGGTGTAGGGTTTTGCAACCAGCCGCACCGCAACTCACTGGCAAAAGCATGACTGCTTAAAATCAGTAAGGCCAATGGTAAAATTTTTCTCATTGCCATTACTCATTGCTGTTTTTTGGACCAACACCCGTCTTTGTGGGCTTGAGAGTGTCAGAATGAACCCAGCCAGTAATGGGATTACCATTTTTTTTGAAATACATGATTGAGGTGAATCCGTTGTAATCTGCGTAAACGTTAACCAAATCCCCTTGTACGATAAAGAGATCTTTAATCCGACAGCTTTCATCAGGAGCACTGTAAAAATAAGTTCTACCAGTACTTTTAATTACATACCCTGAGTTGTCAGAAGGTATTTTTTCCTGTTTTTTAGCGGCTATGTTATCAGCATCGCTGCATTTTGAATTTTGGGCTGGTAATACCCTAAAATCATCTGGATCGCTGCCTTGGTTTGTGTAAATTAGGCCATCAGATTTGCTTATGCGTAGATCAAATAATTTTGCTGATGTCCCTGTATCTCCGCCGCATTCTGGCTTTGAATGATTCTCGCGAACAGGGATTAGAACATAGGCATCATTACTACTATCAATATCAAATGCCAGGCACTCACCTTTGACTGAAGTTAGGTGGTAATCACGGATAGCATCATATGCCTTGAGTACCATTTCATCGTTTTCCGAGCCAAACGCAGAGAAACAGAACCAGACTGAGAATAGTAAAAAAAACTTATTTATCAAATTCATATAAATCATACCGTTCCATAAGGTGGATAAGTTTTGGAGCATAATCGGGATCAGTTGCATAGCCAGCTTTAGCAATTTCAGTGATGAATTGGTTTGGCTCAGTGGTGTAACTGAATGCAGGCTTGTATCGTTTGTTTTCGTTCAAAAAACGACCGTAATCATCAGCCGACTCAGCGTAATCTGCGTATGCGCGAAAAGTATCTTTAATATGGATTACCTTACCGTTAATTACTTCAGTTGTGCCAAATGACGTACTGTTCCCGCTAGGTGACTTACCTTTAATGCCAAAGTATGCATTATTTTTGACATGTTTCCCCCAGCCGGATTCCAAAGCTGATTGTGCGAGTAGCACTGATGCTGGAACTCCCCATTTTGCTGCGGCTAGCTCTGCTGAAGTTGAAGCCATGTCAAGAAATTCTTGGACATTTTGAGGTCTGTTTACATTTTTCCGTGACTTAATTTTTATCGCATCGAGAAATACCAGTGGGTGCATGTGCCACAGGGTTTCTGTCATCTCCGGCACCTGGTTCATCCAGCGCACACCTTCCAGATAACTCACCGAATAATCATACCATTCAGGCGCGTCCTGTTTTATCGACTGCAAAAATGTTTGCCAGATAGGGTCACTCGGGCTGAAATACCACTCGCTGGGGTGCTTAACAATCATCTTATTTTTCACATCCCGGTAAGACGGGTTATGAATGGCGCTCAGATATTCTTGCGATGAGTAAGGGCTGATATTGCCATCTATCCGGTACAGTAACCGCTGGTAATTATGCGGCACAGCGCGGTGGGTTATCCTTGTGTCCTTGCTGGAAGCCTGAAACAGAGCATCGTAAATCTTGCGGACAAGGCCCTTTGGCGGTGTCTTACCGTCCAGATGGTCAAAGCTCACGGGTGTTTCATCAACCGCTGTTGAAAAGCCCCGCTTTTCAAGGTCGTACTGAGACAGCATTTCTACTGAAGTGTCGCTTTTTGGTACATAGCCGTTGGCATAGGGCAGAAACCAGTATTCAGCCTTATCTGCGTCCTGTTCTGTTCTGACCTGATTCAGTATCAGAATGGCCTCACCTCGTGTACTTCTCCCGTCAGGCGTGATGGTTTTAGTGGTCAGATTTTTAGCACACAGCGGCGTTCCGTCTGGGAACTTCACGTAAAGCGGATTATCCTTGCCTACATGCTCCGGGT
This sequence comes from Pluralibacter sp., assembly GCF_019237635.1. Classification (GTDB taxonomy): domain Bacteria; phylum Pseudomonadota; class Gammaproteobacteria; order Enterobacterales; family Enterobacteriaceae; genus Enterobacter_B. The sequence goes on along the minus strand of NZ_JAFAGS010000133.1, from coordinate 2,284 downwards.
TTTGCAGAAAGGCCGGTAAGTTCTTATCGGTGCTTATACATTCAATATGCACCTGGTGGCGTTTGTTATAACCGCCATCCTTTGGTAACTGAAAATACCCCATATGGCCCACGGCATCCCCGGCCTTAATCAGGTAAGGGGTCGGGCAGACCACTTTATCAAACTGCATAACCGCTTTTGCCGGAGGCAGCAGGTTAGCCCACCATGCCGGACGGACCGGGCCGCTGTCCGGCAGCAGATTACCTTTATCGCATACCGTCCAGAGCTTATCCCCGGCCTTAAGGGTCATTTTATCGTTTATCCCCTCCACCAGCGACACATGCGCGTACTGTCGCCCGTTAGCGGTCATATGGGCGGCAGGGTCTGCCTTATTCCAGTTCACACGGGTGCCGGGGGGCAGTGTCGCCGCCACCCATTGCAGGGAATTATCAATATAGGCGCGCAAATGCTGGCCATCAGCGACTTTATAAACACCGCTTTCATCAGGGTAGGCGGACCACGGAGCAAGATGAATATACGCCGTATAGAACGTCAGGGCACTGGCGGCGGTTTGTCCTGGTTGAACCTTGTGTCTGACCAGGACAAAAGAGGCAGAGTAAGCCAGTTCACCGGATTCCCATTCAAGGGTCTGATAATCCCGGTTAACCCGATAAGCCACCACTTCGCCGTCTGCCATGCAGCGTATCGGCTGTTCGCCTTTATAGGGAACGGGGTAGTCAATGGCTTCCTTTGGCGACTTACCACTCAGGGCGCACCATGGGGTGGTTTCATCGGTGATATGAATGCCGCCGTGCCACATGGCGTTAGAGCCAATAAGGTAATGGCCTGTAGATTCCCCCTGAATATGGGTCTGAATATCGTCAAGGTTACTGAAATCCCCGCCCCGGTTATTTTTCGGTACAGGCCAGCGGATAGTTGGCATCAGAGAACCATTATTCGGCTGTGGCATACTAATTCCTTGTACTTTAAATGGTTAAACAATGCTCATCATACAACGCTCAGGGCGTAACCAAAACTTCCTTAATTTGATCAATTTGTTACTGAATAGTGCAGGAAAATGAAAAAATCCCCGGCTCTGTTGTGGATCTGCTAGACCGTCAGCCCAGGCCCTGTGTAAAAAGCGCTTTTCTTCGCCAAATATCGCTACGTGATGCCTTCAGCGACGCGCCTCACCACAACAGGTAGTGCAGTGACGCTGGGGAGATAACTTGATGTTTTGAAGTACCATTGGTCACTAATTGTACAGCTATTTAACATATTGTATCTTGCACGTACTTGACTTGTAACAGCAAAGTTGTAATGTCCGGCTTGGGCTAAGTTAAGATGTCCGGCGTGTATAATCAAGTAAGGATTACCATGACGGCTCTCGCAGCGGAGTTTTTCACTTTGGATGAAGTTAACCGACTCAAGATTATTCAGGACGTCATCGACCGGCGTCTGACAACACAGATGGCAGCTCAGCGGCTTGGGATGTCCGACCGTCAGTGCCGCCGTCTTCTTGCTCGTTATCGTGAAGATGGTCCACTTGGAATGGCCAGCCGTCGCCGTGGTAAAGCAAGCAACCATCAGTTGCCTCAGGGACTGGCTGCTTACGCGCTCAATATTATTCGAGAACGCTATAACGATTTCGGCCCGACGCTGGCCTGTGAAAAGCTGTCTGAGGTTCATGGCGTACATCTTTCCAAAGAAACTGTGCGTAAGCTGATGACTCAGGCCAGCCTGTGGGTCCCACGTAAGCAACGTGCGCCAAAAATTCAGCAGCCTCGTTACCGTCGTGCCTGTGCCGGTGAACTCATACAAATCGACGGCTGTGATCATCACTGGTTTGAAAACCGGGGACCTAAGTGTACGGCACTGGTTTACGTAGACGATGCAACCAGTCGTTTAATGCAGCTTCGTTTCGTGAAATCTGAGTCTACTTTCACCTATTTTGAAGCGACCCGTGGTTATATCGAAAAACATGGTAAACCGCTTGCACTGTACAGCGACAAAGCCAGTGTATTCAGGATCAACAATAAAAATGCAACCGGCGGCGACGGCGATACACAGTTTGGCCGTGCGATGCACGAACTGAACATTCAGACCATCTGTGCAGAAACCAGCGCAGCAAAAGGTCGTGTTGAGCGGGCGCATCAGACCCTTCAGGACTGTATTAGCTCAGACCTGATCTGACAGTTACCGGTTATTTATACAGGTATCTGTCAGATTACATCTGGCTTAAATTTTTCTCAGCCCAGATGCGTTTTCCATCAAGTAATGTTTCCATTGGCGTCCGGCCACAGCA
>NZ_JAFAGS010000016.1 GCF_019237635.1 Pluralibacter sp. | reverse complement strand
ATGGGGCAAACACCCTGGCGCAAAAAAGCAAAAAGCCTGCTCGAAAGCAGGCTTTTCTAAATTTGGCTCCTCTGACTGGACTCGAACCAGTGACATACGGATTAACAGTCCGCCGTTCTACCGACTGAACTACAGAGGAATCGTGTGAACGGGGCGCATAGTAACGATGCACCCGGCGCATGTCAAAGGCTGTGTGCGCTCTGCGGGTTCGTTTGCTGACTATTTCACCAAAACGTGCATTTTTGGCGAAAGTTTCAACGAACCGCACGCCGATGGTGCAACGCACCCCCTGATGGGGCACAGGGCCATCCGCTGACGCGTGACGAAAAGCGTCCGGATTATCAGAAATGCTTATTCTCCGGCCTGTTGGCGGTGGCGGCAAAAACTGGCAGGCATCTTGCAGTACCTCCGGTATCTGAACTGCCGATGCTGGTACTGGCATCCCTGACAGGAGGCAACATGAACTTAAGACGGCTGAAGTACTTCGTAAAAATTGTCGATATCGGCAGCCTGACGCAGGCCGCGGAAGTCCTGCATATCGCGCAGCCAGCGCTGAGCCAACAGGTCGCGACGCTTGAGGGGGAGTTGGATCAACAACTGCTGATTCGCACCAGGCTCGGCGTCACGCCGACGGAAGCAGGAAAAATTCTCTACACCCATGCGCGGACCATTCTGCGCCAGTGCGAACAGGCGCAGCTGGCGGTGAGCAGCATCGGGCAGACGCGGCGCGCGGCGGGTTGTGAACGAGATCCTGTTGTCGCGGGTGAGCCGTCCGGCGCCAGGTGATGGCACCGGAAGACGCCGCCATCGACTACCAAATCTGATAACCGCTATTCTGCGCGCTGCGTTACGCACAGTGCGCTGCCACATGCTATTTTTCCTCTTAACGGCACAATGGAGGGGGCATGATGAGTAAACGGATAGTGATTTGTTGCGATGGTACCGGCAACGAGCTGAATACCACGATGTCAAACGTGCTTAAGTTCTACCGGATCCTGGAGAAAACGCCGGAGCAGCGGGTGTTTTATACCCCCGGCGTCGGGACGCTGAGCCAGGACAACGCCTGGCAGCGGCTGCGGCAAAAAATCCGCTCGGTGTTTGGTCTGGCGACCGGCTACGGTCTCGATGACGATGTGCTGGAGGCGTACGATTTTCTCTGCCAGCACTGGGAGTGGGGAGACCGCATCTATCTGCTGGGGTTCAGCCGCGGCGCCTATACCGTACGCGTTGTGGCGGCGCTGGTAGAAACTATCGGCATTCTGCCGCCCGATCAGCGAAACCTCGCAGGCTACGGGCTGACCGCCTACAAAAAAGCCAGCGGCGATACACCAGAACCGCAGGCCAGCACCGATCTGCGGGCAGCCTGGCTGTTTGGCAATGTCGCCGGTGGGCGTCCCGCGCGAGTTGAGTTTATTGGCGTCTGGGATACCGTGGCGTCGATCATCGTGCCGCGCAGGGACCGGTTGATCCCAAGCCTGCAAACCCTGCGCTTTACCCGTACCAATGCGGCGGTAAAAATCTTCCGCCAGGCCATTTCCATCGACGAGCGTCGCCGCATGTTCCGGCTAAACCGCTGGACGTCGCCCCAGCCGTATCGCCCCAATCCCTATGATAAATCCAGCGAAACGGAGCAGGATATTCAGCAGGTGTGGTTTGCCGGTGTGCATGCGGATGTCGGCGGCGGCTATCCGGAATCCGCAAGCGGGCTGGCGAAATACCCGCTGGGGTGGATGCTTGACGAAGCGCAAAACGCCGGGCTGACCTATCACGAGACTCTCCGCCAGTGCATCGCTGAGGGCGGCACGCTACCGCACGGCAAAGAGACGTTTGTGGCGCCCAACCCGGGCGCCGAACTGCATAACTCCCTCATCGGCGGCTGGCGAATTCTGGAGTGGTTGCCTAAACGCGTTCGCTGGCGCGAGTGGCCAGCACGTAAGGCGCTGTGCGGTTGGTATCTGCCGATGGGCGAACCCCGCCGCCTGCCGGACGATGCGCTGATTCACGCATCCGTGCGAGAGAGAATGACGCTACGGGCGGACTACCGGCCGGTGAATCTACCGGAAACGCCCCATTTTACCGACGATCGATAAACGGAGAAAAACGCTATAATTCAGTGACGGCTGTCGCAACTGAGGAAGGGAAATCATGCGTCGTTTACATTTACTCTGTTTATTGTCCGTTTTGCTTACCAGCCAGAGCGCACTGGCGGTGAGCTATCCGCTACCGCCAGAAGGGAGTCGGCTGATCGGGAGCACGCAGACCATCACTGTTCCACATAATAATAAACTGCCGCTGGAGGCGTTCGCCGCCCAGTACGGGCAGGGGCTGAGTAATATGCTTGAGGCTAACCCCGGCGTGGATGTCTACCTGCCGAGATCCGGCACAACGCTAGTGGTGCCGCAGCAGCTTATTCTGCCGGATACGGTACGAGAAGGTATTGTCATTAACGTGGCGGAGATGCGTCTGTATTACTATCCGCCTGGCGGCAATACGGTTCAGGTGTTGCCGATTGGTATCGGGCAGGCCGGGCGTGAAACGCCGAGAAACTGGGTAACGGCCGTTGAACGTAAGCAGGAAGGGCCAACCTGGGTGCCGACGGCGAACACACGGCGGGAATATGCCAAAGAGGGCAAAACTCTGCCCGCGATGGTGCCTGCCGGGCCGGAGAATCCCATGGGGTTATACGCCATTTATATTGGTCGGCTGTACGCCATTCATGGAACGAACGCGAACTTTGGTATCGGGCTGCGGGTCAGCCAGGGGTGTATTCGTTTGCGTAACGACGACATCAAATACCTGTTCGATAACGTTCCGGTGGGCACCCGCGTGCAGGTCATCGACAGACCGGTGAAATATACGACGGAGCCGGACGGTAAGCGCTGGGTGGAGGTTCACGAGCCGCTGTCGCGGACTCGCGCCGAGTTTGCCTCTGACAATAAAGTACCGCTGCCGATGACCCCGGATCTGCGAAGCTTTGTGCAAGGAGCAGGCGTTGACGTCTACCGGGCGGATGCGGCGCTTGAGCGGCGTTCCGGGATACCGGTGAATATCAGCAGTGCGTCGATGTCACGACAGAGCGGTAGCTGAGCGCATTTTCATAAAATACAAACCGACCCTGTTCTATTTTTAGAGCAGGGTTTGTTTTATATTTTTTAGCTGTCAGCATATTATGCTGGTGAAATTATTAATGTTAAGGCGCATTTTAGTATAATTGGATGCTGTATCCATTCCGCAAAACACAGAAGTGAACAAGTTCTTAATAATCTTTCATGTTTCTTTGAAACTACCGCAAATACTCTGATGATGCAATTGAAAATGAATAAATCATGGTATGGATCAATGACGCCGGAGCATAACTAAAATATAACTATCCTAAAGTTCTGAAGCAGGGTCTATTCGCTTCAAAAAATTACTGTTACCCGCCATGAATGGAAGACATGATGAGAGGCAAAATACCCAAGACCGAGTTGTTGGTGACGTTCGAAGTTGTGGCTCGTCACGAAAGCTATACGCGAGCGGCAGAGGAGCTTGCGCTAACGCAGAGTGCTGTGTTCAGACAGGTGACGGCCCTGGAGGAATTTTTACACACATCATTATTTGGCCATGCCAAAAAACGGATTTTTCTGAATGCAGCAGGAAAGCATTATTTGACCATTGTTAAAGAAACGCTTAATAAGCTGGAGCGCGACACAAATATGATTATGACCTGGCAGCCTGCTGTTCAGGTTGTGGAGTTGGCAGTAAACCCGACCTTCAGCACGCACTGGTTGATTCCCAACTTATGGGAATTTAATAAATTAAATCCCGATATTATTGTCAACATTCACTCTCTGGCGAATATCGGTGATTTTTTAAATCGGGAATACGATGCGGCTATTATGCGCGCAGATTTTTGTCCACCCTGGTCGGAGGTCGACTATTTATTCGAAGAGGAAATCCTGCCAGTCTGCAGCAGAAGCTTACTCCCCAATGCAGAGCAGAAACTGGGGGTGGAAGAGTTGCTGAGGGAGTTCCCATTGTTACACCAAAGTACCCGCATAAATGGTTGGCAGGAATGGTTTGCGCTTTCCGGCATCACCCGTCCGGAGGTAAATCTCGGCCCGCGTTTTGATCTTCTCTCCATGCTGATTGCCGCGGTGCGCTCGAATCTTGGGGTGGCGCTGCTTCCCCGTTTTGCCATCCAGCACGACCTGGACTGCGGCGAGATGGTGATCCCTTGCGATGTTCCCATCCGCACCGGCAACCGCTTTGTCATGACGTGGCGAGCGGAGAAATCACAATCCCTGCCGTTACAAACCTTCCGTGAGTGGTTATTACAAAAATCGGTGGTCTCCCCGGTAGGTTAATCGTGCCGGATGACGGCTGTTCAGCCCGCCATCCGGCAAAGACCCACTTACCAGTCGATTCCCTCCTGCGCCTGAATACCGCTGTCAAACGCGTGTTTTACCGGGCGCATTTCACTGACCGTATCGGCAAGCGCCAGTAACTGAGCGTGGCAGCCGCGCCCGGTGACGATCACGCTTTGTTGCGCCGGACGGTTCTCAACCGCGGCGATCACCTCCCCGGTATCCAGATAGTGATAGGCCAGCATATAGGTGAGTTCATCCAGCACCACCAGATCGTAACCCGGGTCTGCCAGCATGCGTTTACTCTCCTGCCAGATCGCCGTGGCGGCCTGAATATCCGCTTCCCGGCTTTGCGTTTCCCAGGTAAAGCCGGTGCCCATAATGTGAAACTCGACGCCGAGCGGATGCAGGGCGTTGTATTCGCCATTATCCCACTGACCTTTGATAAACTGCGCGACGCCAACGGTTTTACCGTGCCCGACGGCGCGTGTGGCCGTACCAAAGGCCGCAGTGGATTTCCCTTTCCCGTTGCCGGTGAAGACGATCAGAATGCCTTTTTTCTCTGTTGCCGCCGCCACGCGGGTATCAACCTGCTCTTTCAGCTTTTGCTGCCGCTGGCGGTGTCTGTCGGCGTTGGCTCGCGCTTCCATAAAGGCTCCTTAATGTCCGGCCGGGCAGGATGCGCAGCGATGCTGCTGCTCAAACTGGCTGAAGAAATTATTCCCTTTGTCGTCCACCAGCACGAAGGCGGGCAGATTTTCGACTTCCATCATCCACACTGCCTCCATCCCCAGTTCGGGATACTCAAGGCAACGCAGGCTTTTCACATACTGCTGCGCCAGCAGGGCTGCGGCACCGCCGATGCTGCCGAGGTTGAAACCGCCATGCTTATGACAGGCATCTGTGACCTGCTGGCTGCGGTTGCCTTTGGAGAGCATGATCAGGCTGCCGCCAGCCGCCTGGAAGGCATCGACGTAACCGTCCATGCGCCCGCCGGTGGTCGGGCCCAGCGAGCCGCAGGCCTGATTGTCCGGCGTTTTCGCCGGGCCTGCGTAATAGACGATATGGTTTTTCATGTAGTCCGGCATCGGCTCGCCGTTATCCAGACGCGCTTTGATTTTGGCGTGGGCGATGTCGCGGGCAACAACAATCGGGCCGCTGAGCGACAGCCGGGTGCCGATCGGCAGCGTGGACATGTCGTGCACGATCTCGCGCAGCGGGCGGTTGAGATTGATCTGTACGGTCTGACCGCTGTTTTCCACGCGGCAGGCGTCCGGGATAAATTTGCCAGGGTTATGCTCCAGTTTTTCCAGCCAGATGCCGTGCTTGTTGATCTTCGCTTTGATATTGCGGTCGGCAGAGCAGGAGAGGGCCATGGCAATCGGGCAGGAACCGCCGTGACGCGGCAGGCGGATCACGCGAATATCGTGGGCGAAATACTTGCCGCCAAATTGCGCGCCGATACCGAATTCACGGCTGGCGTTGAGCAGCGAGGTTTCAAGCGCCGTATCGCGAAACGCCTGGCCCAGCTCGTTTCCGCTGGTGGGCAGGTTGTCGTAATATTTTGTCGAGGCCAGCTTCGCGACCTTCAGCGCCTGGTCGGCGGAGAGCCCGCCGACAACAAAGGCGATGTGGTACGGCGGGCAGGCCGCGGTACCGAGCGACTTCATCTTTTCAATCAGGAACGCGGTGAGTTTTTCCGGCTGAAGAATGGATTTCGTCTCCTGGAACAGCGCCGCTTTGTTGGCCGAGCCGCCGCCTTTGTTGACGAACAGGAAGCGATATTCGCTGCCCGGCGTGGCGCTGATATCTATCTGCGCCGGCAGGTTGGTGCCGGTATTGACTTCGGTATACATATCCAGCGGTGCATTTTGCGAGTAGCGCAAATTACACTCGTTAAATGTGGCGTAAACCCCTTTGCTCAGGGCTTCGGCGTCATCGCCGCCGGTCCATACATGCTGTCCTTTGCTCGCCACAATGGTTGCGGTTCCGGTATCCTGGCAGTTCGGCAGAACACCTTTGGCCGACACTTCGGCGTTGCGCAGCAGTTGCAGGGCGACATACTTATCGTTACTGCTGGCCTGTGGGTCATGCAGGATACTGGCTATCTGTTTTAAATGCCCGGCGCGCAGAAAAAATGAGGCTTCATAAAATGCCTGTTGGGCCAGCAGGGTTAACGCCTCAGGCGCGACCTTGATGACCTCTTCCCCCTCTAACTCTGTCACCGTAATATGTTGATTACTGAGTAATTCATATTCCGTCGTATCTTTACCCTGAGCAAACAGCTCTTGCCAGACAAATGGCTTAGACATAGCACTTCTCACCTTAAGTTATTTTTGCCGGACGGCGGCATACCACCTGTCCGGCATTTGTTTACTGAGCCAGGAAGAGGTTGGCCTGCGTTGCATGAGCGACATACTCAATGGTCTGCTGGGCGCGAACGCTGTTACCCGCGGCATCCAGCGGCGGCGAATAGACGGCAATGGCGTATTGTCCCGGCACGACGGCAACCATCCCGCCGCCGACGCCGCTTTTCGCCGGAATACCGACGGTGTACAGCCATTTGCCGCTGCCGTCATACAGCCCGGCAATCGCCATTTCTGCCAGCACCTGCGGCACGTAGCGTTCATTCAGCAACTGCTTGCCGTTGAACGGTGATTTGCCCTTGTTGGCCAGCACCGCACCCATTTTCGCGAGCTGTTCAACGGTGATATCCACCGAGCACTGCCGGGTGTAGATTTCGACGGCTTCCTGCGTATCGCCATAGAAGCTGTTGTAAGACGCCATCAGCATCGCCAGCGCCTGGTTGTGCTGATTGGTCTCCATTTCCGATTTGAACACCGGCTCGTTAACGGTCAGCGAGGCGTCGGCCCAGGCGTTCAGGTTGTTGAGGATTTTGTTCCAGCGGTCGGTTTTATCTTTTGCCTCAATCAGGCTGACCGTGCTCATGGCGCCTGCGTTGACCAGCGGGTTTTCCGGCGCGCCTTTGGTGAGTTCCACAGCTAAGCCGGAGTTGAAGGGCAGGCCGGTGGCATTGGCGCCGAGTTTATCCAGCACCTCCTGCGGACCTCGCTGTTCCATCGCCAGCGCCATCGTGAACACTTTGCTCAGTGACTCCATCGGAAACGCTTTTTTCACGTCGCCGACCTGGTAAATTTTGCCGTCAACCGTGGCGATGGTGATGGCAAAATTGTTGGGACTATAGGTCGCCAGGGCAGGAATGTAGTCGGCGACTTTCCCCTCAAGGTTACCTTTATATTTCTGGTGCGCCTGCGCGATAAGCTGGGCGTAGTCCGGCGTGGGTTGCGCCAGCGTGGCGGCGCTAAACAGTAAACTGACGGATAAGAGGCTTACGCCGAAAATGTTTGTCTTCATGGGGCATCCTGTTCATCGGGAGACGAAAGGCCAACCTTCGTTGGCCTGTGTAATCAATACATGGCGATTTCAGTTTCGGTCGTCGCGCGCTCTTTGGCGGGCACTTTGCCACGGCAGCCTGCGCCGAAGTGTTCGCCTTCCCAGCGGCTGACAATCGCCGCGCCCATCGCGTTACTCATCACGTTGGTCGCGGAGCGGCCCATGTCGAGGAACGGATCGACGCCCATCAGCAGAATCAGACCCGCTTCCGGAATGTTGAACTGGTTAAGCGTGGCGGCGATAACCACCATCGAGGCGCGCGGTACGCCCGCCATCCCTTTGGAGGTCAGCATCAGGATAAGCAGCATGGTGATTTGCTCGCCCATGCTCAGTTCGATATTGCATGCCTGAGCGATAAACACGGTGGCAAACGAGCAATAGGCCATCGAACCGACCAGGTTAAAGGAGTAGCCGATAGGCAACACGAAGCTGGCAATCTTGGAGGAGACGCCAAATTTTTCCAGTTTGTTCAGCGTACCGGGGAAGGCTGCCTCTGAACTCGACGTGGTGAAGGCCAGCAGTGCGGGTTCTAAAATAGATTTCGTCAGACGGCTGATGCACGGACCGACAATCATCGTTGACAGGCCAATCAGGATGGCCCACAGCAGGCCCAGCGTCATGTAGAACTCGCCCATGAAGATACCGGCGCTGACCATCACGCCCAGACCACGTTCGGCAATCAGCCCGGAGATAGCGGCAAAAACGGTCAGCGGCGCAAACAGCATGACGTAGCCTGTCAGCTTCAGCATCACGTGCACCAGCGAGTCGAGCACTTTAACGATAGGCTCTGCTTTCTCGCCAATGGCCGCAAGGCTGCAGCCGAGGAAAATCGAGAACACCACGATTTGCAGAATTTCGTTACGGGCCATCGCGTCAACGATACTGGTTGGCACCGCGTGTGAGATAAACACTTTCAGCGTGAAGGGCTCGGACTGAACGGCCGCAACGGCTCCGGCATCATGGGCGACAAAGTTAATGCCCACACCTGGCTGGAAGATATTGACGATAACCAGTCCCAGCGCAATCGACAGCAGTGAGGCGCAAATAAACAGGAAGAACGTTTTAGAAAATATACGTCCCAACGTTTTTGCATCCCCCATTTTGGCGATGCCGACCACCAGGGTAGAAATAACGAGTGGGGCGATAATCATTTTTACCATGCGTAAAAATATGGTGGTAAAAATGGAAATGTCTTGTGCGTACGACTTTGCTGTATCTGCCGATGCCATATTGTTAATGACCACCCCGGCAATCATGCCAAGTATCAGGCCCAATATGATCATTTTGGTTAGACTTATTTTCTTCATGTTTACTCCATCGGATAAAGGTTGGTTCTTTAGGTGTAGGGTTGCGAACACCTGAGCCCGGATAGCAGCTCAGGTGCACGCCTGTTGTGACCAACCGTATGAATTATCTGGAATACAGTGATACAGCAAATATCTGTATGCCAATGGCGTTGTTGTATTGTTATTACTACAGGTCGAACTCAATATTTAATAGCGGCGCATGCTGCTGGGCACCATAAACATCATTGTCACCGACGTTGCCGGAGATAATATCGCGCGGCATGACGATTTTTACTGCATTTGCCGGGTCGAACCAGACAATACGATGAATAAAGTCAGGTTTGACATTATATAAGCTGGCAATAAGCTGCGGTGTTAACTGCTCCGAGGCTTTTACCCGCTGATAGTCTTCACGGGTTTTAAATAAAATATCTAAAACCAGTTCATACGGTCCGGCGTTTTTAGAACGAATCACCTGCGCCAGTGAGCAAATCGCGTGTTTCATGCCTGAACTCCTTCTGGCGTCACCTGCTCGATGTGGAAATCAAAACGCAGCGCGTCGCTCGCTTCAATCAGGTGGTAGATTGAGAACTCATACACCGGGCCGCTCTGAATGTCGGAGGGCGAGAACGGGAAGGCGAGGTTGCCCGCAGTCGCAATCCGGTTTTCATAGCCGTAGTGCAGCAGGGTAGAGCGCACCAGCGAACAGACGCTGTTGGCGATATCCTGCGTTGGCGCGACCACGTCCAGCAAAATGCCCAGCTCATGCCCGGCAGACTGCATCGGCTCATGGTTGCCCATCACGCCATTTTTCCCGTACAGGTGGAACGTCATGCGGATGCTGTCGTCATGCAGCGAGAGGTTACGCTTTACGCTGTCCTGGACTTCTTCGAGAATGTTATCGATCCCGGCAATCATGATCGGGTCGCGGGTTCCGGCGATGGTCAGGCAGCGGAAACCGACCTGACGCGCGCCTTCCAGTTTCAGCGCATACGGTGTCTCTTCGTGACGAGAACCGCTGACGTACACTTCGCCATCATTCACCGCCTTGAAGCTGCACCCTTTCAGGTTCAGTACGCCGCCGGGTCCCGGCAGGAAGTACGGATCGGACTTCTCATACAGGGTGTGCGCCGCGGCGGACGTTTCGGTGAATTTACGCTTCGGGTTGAATGTCTTGAGCGTAAAGCCGTGGTCGTCGATGATCCCCATCGCGCAGTCGGAACCGGACCCCGGCGTGGCGGCAATGGCCGCGCACTCCAGGATTTTGCCGCAGTGCAGCGCCAGACCTTCATCAAAGCCCTGCATGATAGGCAGCGCCGCGAAGCAGGCCGGGTCGTACGCGCGGCCGCCCAGCACCACCTGCGCACCGGCTTCCAGCGCCCGCTGGAAAGGTTCGACGCCCATCTGCGCAACGATGTAGGTGCTCTCTTCGATGGCCTCGTGGGTCAGTTCCGGGACAAAATCCAGCGCGGTGATTTTACCGTTATCCAGCGCCTGATGAACGATCGCCTTATCGACATCAGACGGGATAATTGCCATGGAGAATGACAGCTGCTCTTCCCGGGCAATCTCAAGGATTATCTGACGGCACCATTCCAGGTGCGGCGCGGCGCCGGAACCACCGGCGGTGCCGATCACCACCGGAATGTTGTTCTTAACGCCTGCCACTATCATATAACGCAGATCGCGTTTCACCCCGGCCCGGTCGGTGAAGGGTTTACCTGCCCCCAGGTAGTGAGGGCCTGGGTCGGACGAACCAGCGTCAACGGCAATAAGATCCGGTGACGCTTCCATGGCTTTACGAAAGCTCTCTTCCGGGAAGCCATAACCCAGGATTGCCGTTGGCGATAAGATCTTAAATGTACGGGCCATCTCTTAATCCTTAGTCTGCAACAGCGCGATGGTGCGGTTCATTTCGTTGAACACGATGTTAAGACCTTCGTCGAAGCCCATTCCCGGCTTGATCAGCATACGCATCGGGCGCGCGGCTAATGCGACGTGTACGCAGGTACGGGCGCTGATCTCGGTTTCGTTGCAGGTACCGCCCTGGTAGGCTTCCATGTCGTGTTTGTTGCAGTACAGTACGGCGTCAACGATGTTGTGAATACCGCCGAGATCCGGGGTCTTGATCTGCACCATGTGGCAGCTTTTGGCATCGGTGAAGTCGACGATGTCCTGATAGGTGTTGCACCATTCGTCAGCGACAATTTTCACCCCAGAGCCCAGACGGGTCAGCTCGTTGGTGATGGCGGTTAGCGCTCGGATCTGATCCGGTTTGTTACCGGCATCGACCGGGCCTTCAATGTACAGCGGCAGACCCTGCGCTTCTTTCTCCAGGCTGGCGATATACTCGGCGCAGCGCACCGGATCCATATCGAAAATCAGACCGATGGTGCCGTACACGTCAATGTGCAGCGTTGGGCGATACTGCGGGCTGGTGCGCAGGCTTAAGATGCGGTCGGATAGCCAGCGTACATACTCGCGCAGTTTTTCCCCTTTCAGGCCCAGCTTTTCTTCGACGTTATTGATCAGCGCATGCGGCAGCACGTCAACGCCTTTGAGGATCATCTTATCGACGGCGATATAGCGGTCGTCACCGCTCTGGCCAAATAATGGAATCGCTTCCGGTACGCGCGGCAAATGCCATTCATCGCACACCACCTCTGTTTTCAGGCGGCCGGTAGCCAGCGCGGTGGCGTCGAGCAGCGCCTGAGAAAGACCGTAACGCGCGGCGGTATGCAGCAGATTACCGTCGATACGCAGCTGGTCGAAGAAACGGGCGTTCGGCAGGAAGGTATCCACGTCGCGGCCTTCGAGCAGCGGTTTGATGTGGTCGTTAAGGAACGGGACAAAGTGCTCCGCGAGGAACAGCGGGTCGCGACCGCCCGCGCCGGAGTACTGTACGGCGGCGCAGTCGCCGACGGCGACCGCGCCATTTTCCAGAATCAGCTGGACACAAACGCATTCCCCTGCCTGGCGCACTGAGGTAAAGCCCGGCGTCACCGGCGTACCGGTATAAATGAATCCATCATGACCCGCGCCGTTTTTAATCGCCTGCTGATCGTCGAAATAGAATGAGGAGTAGCCAGCGGTGAAAAGGGCTTGTTTGATTTTCATTATGGTCTTCCTATTAATTTACTGTGGGATACTGCGTTGATGTCATCCACAACCATCTGGAATGAGGGTTTGCGTCCTTCAAACTGCGCGCGCTCGGCGACGTAATCGTGGTGCAGGGCGAGGATATCTTTCGGTAGCGGAACGGCGCCGGCTTCAAGAATGCGGATTGCCCCTGCGTTATCACGCACCGGCAGAATTTTGCCTGCGTTGCAGGAGGCCGGGGCAAAGGGGACGTCCAGCACACCGGCTTCAAATGCCAGCACCGTACCGCGGGCGATATCGCCGTTGCCCAGTTCGAAGACTTTCTTCAACACGGCGCGGACTTCGCTTTTAATCAGCTCGACTTCCTGATCGACGGCGGCGCACGGCGGGAATTTCTGGTCGCTGACCATGTTGAGCATCTGGCGCGACGCCTTCAGCCCCTGGGCGTTGGCGGCCGCCGTCGGAATACCGAAGGCTTCGTGCGGACTCTTGGTGATCACTTTGGTCGCCCCGGACATACCGGCCACCGCCGCGCCCCAGGAGATAATGGCGAAGGCTTTGGACTCGTCTTCCGGGAAGCCGCCCATCCACTGGTGGAAGACGGTGCTCAGTTCGTAATCATCGAAGCCGTAATTGTGGAAGTACTCGTGAGACAGCTCGCGCAGAGACTGGATCGCCGCGATATCCTGCGTCAGGCTGCCCACCTGGCCGTAACCGACGGTAATGGACTTCACGCCCTGTTCCAGTGCCAGCAGGCCTTCGATAATCGCCACCGAGTGAGACATAAACGGTGGGATCAGCGTGCCGGTCAGCGGGCCAAACGGCTCGCGGTTAATGCGGATGCCATGCTCTTCGTACAGCCCCATCAGCCGATCACAGTACTGCCAGTCGCGGATCGATTTTTCCAGGGTAACGCGTTTGGCGTAAGGAATGTTGTAGGAGATGCCGCCGCCTTCATAGCTGGTAAAGCCGCTGGCCATCGCAATTTCCGCCAGCAGGCGCGCATCCGGCGTACCGTGACGCACCTGGATCGGTTTCTCCAGCGCCTCGGTCATCCGGCGGCAGGCAGCAACGCCGTGGTTGACCACCGGCAGGCCGTTGAGCTTAGACGTGCCCGCTTCAATGGATTTTTGGATCCCCACCGCCGCTTCTTCATAACGGTTCAGGCGGGTATAGGCGTCGATGGTGCTGGGCAGCAGATCGCACTCGTCCTGCAACGTTTTGAGCAGGGCGATGTGTTCATCCATCAGCGCCACGCCGGCGCGCGGTTGGCTCAGCGTTTTACCTTCCTGGTCGGCCTTCAGTAGAGCGTGAGAAAAGCGTTTTTTCTCAGGAATGGTCTGCTGGTACTTCACGCCATCTTCGAAGTTCTCAACGTCCTTGCCGGTATGCCAGGTCTGCAATACCTGTTGCCGCTCGGTCATGAATTCGTCATGGGTTAGCTTTTTATTTCGAAGTTCCATTCGTTGCTGCCTTAGTTTTTATAGGGTTAAACAATGAATACTGGTGCGAGCCGCCGCCTGCGGGTACAGCCTGGCGACATTCGCCAGCAGAGGAAGCAGACCTTTTGAATCACGGTAATAGTCAAACTGGGTGGGTAAGAGAATGCGTCTGCCGTCGTCGTCCAGCTCGCGATATTTCAGCCAGTTATGGACGTCGAACTGGCTGGCGCGAGAGAGCCATCCACCGGAGCCGATCACTTTGCGCACGGTGGTCAGATCGCGTCCCATTTGTAAATCGACATTCCCCACGCAGGTACAAACCTGTTTTTTGGTACCGGCATGGCGTTCGCTGGCGTAGCCGACGCACAGCCCGGCCAGCACGGTATCGAAGTACTTCTCTTCTTCGCTGGTGGGCAGAGTGTCCGGGTGAGCGACCAGATGACGAAGGTAGCGATAAAAGGCTTCCTGGCGCTGAGGCTGGTGGGCGAACACCACGTTTACCAGTTCTTGGGTGCTTTCACCCACCACGGCGGCTGAGACGCGCATACCGAGGTCGCCCTCTACGGTGCGTTTAACAAACGGTTCCGGCACGCCGTGCAGCACCGTATCCGGCGAGAGGGTGTTGGCGCTGGCGGAATAGACGTCGGTGGTGGCGCCGCCCATATCGATCAGCATGAACTCCTTCCACGCGCTGTCGATTTCGCTGATGGTTTTCACCAGCTCGTAGACGGTCCACGGCGTCGGCATCGGCTCTTCACCGGTTTCATCGACGATAACGTCCAGCCCTTTGCCTTTCACAATGCGCGACAGAAAAACATCGCAGATGGCTTTGCGGGCGGCATACGGATTAGGGTGATCGAGATCGGGCAGAACGTTGTCGACCGTGACCAAATCTTTGTGGCCGAGAATGGTCTGCACATCGTCCTGAATGTCGCGGTTTCCAGCGTAGATTATCGCGCAATCCAGTTTTGACGCGGCCAGCGCATGGGCATTGGCGAGACCGTAGCTCTCTTCGCCGCCGTCCGTACCGCCGGTAAACAACAAGATGTCTGGCGGCGAGGCTTCCAGCTCCTGAATATCGTGACGGTTCAGTTTATACGAGTAGTACTGGGCGATTTTGGCGCCCGCCGAATGGGCGGTGACTTTTGCTGACTCCAGGGTTATCGAAGGCACCAGACCCATTGCGGCAACGGCGAGTCCACCTTTTGCCGATGAAGAGTATTTCAGCGTCACCTCTCCGCTTTTCAGTAACGGACGCGCATCGGCTACGTTCAACACCTGGTTCAGGCTGGCAAAAAAGCCCTCAGCCAGATGGTGGGTCGTCGTCGGCGTCAGAACGTGGTTTACCAGTGTGAGCGCCTCTCCCTCTGGTGCGAAGAGGGCGGCTTTGGTCCACGTCGAACCGATATCGACTGAGACGGTTTGCATCAGATGGCCTCTTCAAGACAACGCTGTTCGACGCCGTGGCGCTTACTGATGTCGTTCGCCATCAACTGGCAGACGTCTTCCAGGTCGTGGCTTGGGGCGAAGACGCGGTTGAAGCCCATCTCTTTGAATTTGGCTTCGACATCGGCAAAGTCATGCTTACCGACCACCAGGTTGCCACCGACAAAAAGCAAAATGTCGCCGATACCACGCTCGATGCAGCGCTCGCGCAGTCCCAGGCAGTCGATATCGCCATGACCGTAGATGGACGAAACGACAATAGCATCAGCACCCGTTTCGATGGCGGCGTCAATATATTCATCCTGGCTCACCATCACACCAAGATTGATTACGTGAAAATCATGGGCAGTAAAAACGCGGTCCAGAACTTTATTGCCTACCGCATGGCAGTCAGCACCAATGACGCCAATAACAAGTGTTGATTTCTTCATGGGTAATCCTCTGTAGGGCTGATAGTAAAAATACGATGTGCATTAAAAAACGGGTAATGCACTGATGGTCTGATAATGATGTTGGAGTTTCTTTGGAAGAGTAAAGGGAAGCAATTGATCTATTTTCAAAAAATCCTTCCCAAAATGATGATGTGAGACATGATTTATAAAAAATGTTTTAAATCAAGGTGTTGCCTGGTTGTCGTTTGCGTGTAATTATTGAGTTGTAAACACCTTTGGTAAAATTGCTTTTATATTTGTGATCAAGCGCCTGTTTTATTATTGGTGTGGGTGAGTGCAAGGTTATTTTAAGTATTGCTATCAGGTCAGTTATTGTCATCAGCGCAGGTGAAATCCTGTATTCGCTGTTTTATTGACATTGGTCATAAACTCCATTTGTAAAATTAATAAAGAGTGATAAACGCATCAAATTTTTGCCGCCTGGAGGGACTGTATAATTCGGTGTTGATTTTAATTAAGCAAAACTGAATATTTAAGCCGAGGATATAACGATGAGTGAAGGGAAAGTGTGGCTTGTTGGGGCGGGGCCTGGCGATGCGTCTTTGATTACGGTAAAAGGTCTGCACTGTATCCGCCATGCGGAGGTGATTGTTCACGATCGTCTGGTTAACCCCGAACTCCTGACACAAGCGCCAGCAAACTCTCTGATTATCGATGTGGGTAAAACCCCGAATCATCACCCGGTGCCTCAGGAGCAAATCAATGCATTGCTGGTCAAACACGCCAGGGATGGTCGGCAGGTTGTGCGCCTGAAAGGTGGCGATCCCTACGTTTTTGGTCGTGGGGGCGAGGAGGCGGAACAGTTGGCGAAAGAAGGTCTGGCGTTTGAAATTGTGCCTGGCATTAGCTCCGCCATCGGCGGGTTGGCCTATGCCGGGATCCCGGTAACGCACCGCCATTACGCTTCCAGTTTTCATATTGTGACCGGGCATTTATGCCAGGGGAACGATCCGCAAAACTGGCATGCACTGGCGCAAATCAACGGCACGTTGGTTATTCTGATGGGCATGACAAGGCTTACCGAAATCTGTCAGCAGCTTATCGAAGGGGGGATGTCAGCCGAGACGCCGGTGGCGGTGGTGATGTATGCCAGCCAGTCGCGCCAGCAAATCGCCAAAGGAACGCTGACCGATATTCACCTCGATGTCGAACGCCAAAAACTGCATGCTCCGGCCCTGATTGTCGTCGGCGGCGTCGTGAACCTGCAGGAGGTGCTGGCGTTTACCGCGTCGCAGGTAGCGCTGAATCAGGTTGAGGTCTGATGTTCGAGATGAGTGAGAGAAACACATGAGTGAGCATGGTGGTAACGTTGTAGAAACGGGGCTGCAGTTGGGGATTGATCCTGAGTTGCTGTTGGATTTTAGCGCGAATATCAATCCATTAGGGCTCCCTGAGCGCGTCAGGTCGCTCATTGTATCCCACCTGGATATCATCATGCATTACCCGGATGTTGAGTACCGTCATCTCCATCAGGCGCTGGCCTGTGCGAATCAGTGCGAGTATGACCAGACGATTGCCGGCAACGGCGAAACGGAGTTGATCTACGCTCTGGTGCGTACTCTCGCACCTCGCCGCGCGATGCTGCTTGTGCCTGGTTTTGCCGAATACCGTCGGGCTTTGCAGCAGCAGGGCTGCCACATCATCGACTATGCGCTGAACGAACGGGAAGGGTTCCAGGTGGATTCCGCCTTACTGGACGCCATTCGCACGCACAGGCCTGATTGCCTGTTTATTGCGACGCCTAATAACCCTACCGGATTAATGCCCGATGCCGGGCTTCTCGACCAGTTGGCCTCGCTTTGCGAAGCATTGCATATCGCGCTGATTGTGGATGAAGCTTTCATCGATTTTCTACCGCAGGGCTCAACGCTGGCGCCACGGCTGGCCGATTCACGCTATCTTTATCTGCTACGTTCCCTGACGAAATTTTTTGCCATTCCCGGACTGCGTCTCGGGTATCTGCTGAGCGGAAATACAGACACCATCCGCCAGTTGAAGCGCACCCGCGAACCCTGGTCCGTGAATGCCTTCTCTGCGTTAGTGGGGCAACATTTGCTGTCGGATGAGGACTACATCTCCCGCAGCCATGCATATATCGCCCGGCAGCGGGATTACCTGTGGCAGGCGATGACGCGCTTTTCGTCACTGGCGGTCTGGAAGCCTGAGGCTAACTTTATTTTCTTCCGCTGCCTTCGCCAGGACGTCAACCTGAAGACGGCGCTGTTAGGCCACCATATCCTGATTCGCCACTGCGAAAATTACCCGGGGCTTGATAGCACCTGGTACCGGATTGCCGTTCGTACCGAAGCGGAAAATAACCGGTTTATTGAGGCGCTCACGCACGTATTACAAGACGATGGCGATGGACTATTTCCCGATTTTTTGCAATCTGAAAGATAAACGCTGCCTGATCGTCGGCGGTGGGCAAGTGGCGACGCATAAGGCGCAAGGCCTGCTGGCGGCAGGGGCGGTGCTGCGTCTGGTTGCTCCCGACATCTCGACGGAGCTTGAACATCTGCGCGTACACCATGAGATAGAGTGGTACCCGGCATCTTTTTCACCGCAGCATCTGCAGTCGTGCTGGCTGGCGATCGCCGCGACAAACGACCCTCTGGTGAACCGCCAGGTTGCTGAAGCCGCCCATGCGGAACGTTTGTTTTGCAATGTGGTTGACGACCCTTCGGCGGCGTCTTTCATCACGCCAGCCATTATTGACCATTCGCCGGTGATGATTGCCTTGAGCTGCGGGGGGAACGCACCGGTGTACAGCAAAATCCTGAAAGCGCATGTCACACAGCACCTTCCGGCAGGCATGCGTGAGAAGGCGCTGCTGGCGGGAAACCTCCGCGAAAGGGTGAATCACGCGTGCAGCGATCGGGCGCGCAAGCGTGCATTCTGGACGGCGTTTTTCCAGCATGCGCCCCTGCAGCAGGCATTACAGCAGGAAAATTCGGTAGAGGTTACGCAGCAGGTGGAGTGGCTGATTCAGCACCGACTGCTTTCAGCGTAAGGTGACGCCGCCCTTGACCATCCGCAGCAGGTGTTGGTCAGGCCAGTGGCGGGCGAGCTGTTTCTTCGCTAACAGCCATTTCACATAGTCGACATCATCTTTGCGTCTGTCGAGCATCAGCCCCACGACGCTGCCGCTGTGCGCCACGTTCACGCCGTACAAATCGCACTCTTCCACCAGTGACAGCAGCGCATCAAAATCCGGTTTAGGCAACAGCGTCTGGCTGGCGATTGCGCTGAGCGTAGCGGCTTCTCCCATCCGGTATGGGTTGTTAGTCATGCAGGCTTCCTGCACTTTTTCCCAGGCGCGTTTCAGGGCGGGCGCACCGGCGTGTAACCCGGCCTGGCGTGGAATACGGTGATAATCCGCCGTGCGCAGCGTTTGCGGGCTTTCGAGCACCAACAGGTCGAGCTCAGGCTGCGCGTCGCAGGCGATCTGCGTAGAGGCATCGTTATGATCAAACAGAGTCAGCTGGCGAAACACGGTACTGTCGGTGGGCTCCAGCGAAACGCAAAGCGCGGCAAGCGTGCTTTCATTCAACTGATGTCCCAGATGGTGGGCGGTGGCAACGGCGGTAGCGGCGATATCCGCCGTGCTGCTGGCCATTCCTTTGGCAACCGGGATAGTCGAATGGACATCAATGCGAATTTCCTGACTCAGAGGTGCCGGGTAGTCCCAGTGTTGCAACAACCGCTCGACCATCGCGCGTGACAGCGGGCGTTCATCCGCCAGCGGCGAGCCGCGGCTGACCTCAACGGTGCTGTACCATTCGACAGGGCAGGAGACGAGTTTTTCACTGCCCAAAATCCAACCCTGGATAAGTTCTCCGCATGACGCGGGGCATTGCGCAACAGCCACGTTCCCACCTTTCTGGTCAGCAATTCTCGGCGCATAGTGTCATGACGATCGCGTTATTACCATGATTTGCCGCAATTTGCCGTACGGCAATGTCAGGCCGAAACGTGCTGGGTCACAGTTTCTGTCAGGGCAATACGCATCACGTCTCTGGCAATCATTAACTCTTCATTGGTATTAATGACCGCGACTTTAACCATCGCATTTTCAGCCTGAATAAAGGTAGCGTTACGTTGGTTTTTCTCGTCGTCGACGATCAACCCTAAAAAGTGCAGATTATGGCAGATAGCTGCCCTGGCGCGCGCGGAGTTCTCCCCAATACCGCCGGTGAAAACCAGCGCATCCAGGCCGCCCATTTGCATGATATAGCTGCCGATAGTGGCGCGAATGCGTTCGGCAAACAGCGTAAGGGCAAGCTTTGCCTGAGGGTTTCCGCGCTCTGCGGCCTGTTCCACATCGCGGTAATCCGGCGATACACCGGAAACCCCCAGCAACCCTGACTCATTGTTTAGCAACTGATTGAGCTGCTGAGGTGTTTTACCTTCGTGCAGGGCGACCCACGGCAGAATGGAGGGGTCGATATCACCGCTACGGGTGCCCATCATCACACCGGACTGGGGCGTGAACCCCATAGAGGTATTGACCGACTGACCGCCCTTGATGGCGCAAATGCTGCTGCCGTTGCCCAGGTGACAACACACGACGCGCAGCGCGCTAAGCGGCACCCCTAACTTTTCGGCGAGCGTCGCGCTGACATATTTGTGGCTGGTGCCGTGAAACCCGTAGCGACGAATGCCCAGCTCCGCGTAGTAGCGCCACGGCAGAGGGTAGATATAGGCGGGTTCTTCGAGCGTCTGATGAAAAGCGGTATCAAAAACGGCGACGGCGGGAGCATCCGGCAACAGCTGACGAAATACGCTGATACCCAGGGCGTTAACCGGATTGTGCAGCGGCGCCAGTTCGGCAAGGCGTTCAATTTGCGCTAACGTTTCGTCGGTGACGCGCACGGAATCTTTAAATATTTCGCCGCCATGCGCCACGCGATGACCCACACCGTCGATCTCCTGCAGACTCTTGATAATGTGATAGCCCGGCAGTTTCTCCAGTAACAGCGTTACCGCCTCGCGATGATCGGCGATGGGGAGTCTCTCCTGCCATTTCTGTGCTGGCGTTTTCAGCGTTATCCGCGCATCCGGCATCCCAATACGCTCAACAAGCCCCTGGCAGAGCGTATTCCCCTGCGGCATGGTCAGTAGCTGAAACTTCAGGGAGGAACTACCCGCGTTGATGGCCATTATTTTGTAAGACATGAGGGCTCCTCGGCATTCAGAAAGGCGAACATTTCGTCGAGTCCGGCGTTCGTGAGCGCGCTGGTGATGATGACTTTTTCCGCACCGGCCTGCGTCAACCAACCTGCAACCACGGAAATACGCTGCGCGTTGGCTAAATCCGCTTTGGTGATCAGACCAATCACGGGTCGATTCATCGGCCCGGTAAACCCGGGAGCGAAAGGCGACCAGGGCGCATCCGCGCTCAGCACCAGGGCAATAACATCCGCCTCACAGGCGCTGACCAGCAGCGCGCTGTACAGGCAGCGGTTCTCAAGATATTCGCCGGGGGTGTCGATAGTGGCGGGCGACCAGGTGATCGCCTGCGTTTTCTGATAGTGCAGCGTTTCCCCGCGCATACACTGGGTGAGCGATGTCTTTCCACACTGGCTGGGCCCCACTAACATCATGCGTTTCATGATGTTATGTCCGTGTGATGGGGCAGGAGGTGAAGCGCATCATTTCACCCAGCGTGCGGGTCACCTGCTTTAGCGCATACTCGACCGCAGAGACATCGCCCGTCAGCACCACCGCGCCGGTGAAACGGTCGAGAAAACCTATCTCCACAGCGCCTGACTTGGTGGCAATATCACAGGCGATAATAGCGGCTTCACTGGGCGTAATGGTCAGGATGCCAATGGCGGAAACGGTATCCTGCAAGCCCAGTTTTTTAAACAGATCCTTACCCGGATTGGCAATCAGGTGCGCCAGCGTGACCTGTTTACCTGGAACATATTCCTGGATCATGCGATCCGTCGTCGGCTGTCTGTCCATCATCCCTCCACCATCTGACGCCACATCGCTTCATGCGGACGTGGAATCACGGCGCGAGAGACCAGCAAACCTTTTTCACCCGCATTTTCGCTGGCGACGGTCACGGCATTGTTCACATCAGAGACCTCTCCGGCGACCACCATGTAGCATTTTCCGCCAATGCCGAACGCCATATGCACACGCACCAGCGTGACGTTTGACGCTTTTACCGCGCGGTCCGCCGCGCTGATGCAGGCCGCCACGCTCCAGGTCTCGACGACCCCCACGGCCTGACGCTGGTCAACGCTGTTCAGACCGCTGATTGCCGGCAGCACGCTGGCATGGATATTGGGCAACACCAGACTGTCGACAAGCATCTCCCCGGCAAGCGAGGTCCCGGTTTCAATCGCCTGCTGGACTGCGCCGACATCGCCTCCCAGCATCAGCAGAAACTTACCCGGACAGATTGTTTTGCTGACCAGCATGGCCACATTCGCGCTTTTCAGCATGGCATCGCCGGTTTCCATCCCTTTGGCGATGCTGGTGAGTTCTAAAATACCTATAGCCTGAGACATGGTTAACCCCTTACAACGGTGATGGCCTGTTCCGTCACGTCACTGACAACACCGTCAATGCTGGCGTGAACCGGCGCGCCTAACGCATTCGGCGGGATATCGGCAACGCATTGACCACGCACGACGCGATCGCCTGCTTGCACGCAAGGATTGGCGCGCACGCCAATATGCTGGCGCAGCAGCAGCGTGGTTCTTTCGGTGGTGAATTCGACATCTGAGAGCGGCGCTTCCTGATACCACGGGCCGAGCCCCAGTTTGGCGATCAGACGCTTCACCGGGATGAGACGGTATTTCGCCATCTCATCGGCAGGATTCAGCGGTCCTTCATAGCGTTGGTTCTGCGCCCGAAGCTCGCGTTTAAGCATGCGGTTAATGCGCATCGGTGAGATGCCGACCGGGCACGCCACGCTTTCACAGACGTTGCACTCCGAACAGGTCAGCGCGCTTCGCAACAGCTGTGGCGTGGCGGTATGCTGGAAGTTGACGGCGCGTACCAGTAAGTGTGGTGACAGTTCGTGGCCGATGAGATGCCGCGGACAGAGGTCGGTGCACAGACGGCACTGTTCGCACACGGTTCTGGCCACGGACAGTACGGTGCGTTCATCCTGCATCCTGCGTTGAATCAGCGGGTGGGATGTCGGCAAAACCAGCAGACCGCCGGTTGTTTTCGTCACTGGACTCTCCAGCGAAGCGATAAGGCCGCCCATCATCGGTCCACCGTTGATAAATCCGGGAGCGTCGATCGTCGCGCCGCCCGCCAGCGCCAGGACTTCGCGCAGGGGCATGCCGATGGGCACAGTCAGCGTTAGCGGCTTCGCCACCGCACCGTTGACGGTCAGCGTCCGGCGCGTCACCGGATACTGCTGCTCAACGGCTCTGGCGATATTGAGTACGGTCTGAACGTTATTCACCACCACGCCGACGCTGACAGGGAGCGCAGCGGGCGGCACGCGACGACCCGTCGCCATCCAGATGGTCAGCACTTCATCCCCCGCCGGGTACACGTCAGGCAGGATGTGCAGCCTGACTGTGGAGGGTAATAGCGGGGTTAAGGCTGCAATCGCAGATTGATATTTTTCTTTGAGCGCAATGATACCGACACGGGCACCGGTTGCTTGCATTGCATACTGCACGCCGCGAATCAGGCGCGCAGCCTGTTGAACTATCAGTTGCTGATCGACCTTCAGCATCGGTTCGCACTCGGCGGCGTTGACCAAAAAGGTATCGACCTGTGCCTGCAACTTAACGTGCGTCGGAAACCCTGCGCCTCCGGCACCAACCACGCCTGCCGCGCGAACAGCATCACGGATGGTCTGCGCATCATCGCAATGAGAGTCAGTATTCAGCGCCGTCTTCATAACAGCTCCTCAAGCAGTTCCGCAATGGCGTCCGCATCCGCCATCCGGGGATTGGTTTTTAGCGTCACGTCCGCCAGCGCCGCCTGACTCATCGCCGGTATTCGCTGCGACCAGTTCTGCTTTGCCTTTTCTAGCGTGTTGGAAAGCGTTGGGATCGCGCATGCTTTTTTAAGCTGCTCGATATGCCGGATAAGCGCATTGATGCTGGCCGTGTCGTTGGTGGTGTCCGGACACAGGTGGCAGGCTTTGGCGAACCGGGCATAACGTTTTGCCGCACGCGGATCGTGGCTGTTAAAACGGATCACCGGCGCGAGCAGCAGGGCGTTCGCCAGACCATGAGGCAGATGAAACTGACCGCCCAACTGATGGGCAATCGCATGATTGAGCCCAAGCCCCGCCTGACTAAAGGCCATCCCGGCAAGCGTGGCGGCATTGTGCATTTTGCTCCGCGTTGCAAGACAATCACCTTTGCGTACCGCTACGGGGAGATACTGGAAAACAAGTTGAGCGGCCTTCTCTACCAGCGCGTCCGTGAAGTCGCTGGCGCGCGAAGAGACATACGCTTCGAGCGCGTGCGTCAGCACGTCCATGCCGGTATTGGCGGTAATAGCGGGCGGGACGCTGACCACCAGCATCGGGTCGAGGATTGCCATGTCCGGGTACAGCGCATTGTTAAACAGCGGGTATTTAATCCCCTTGTCCGGATCGCTGATGACGCAGGCGCTGGTGACTTCTGAACCCGTACCGCTGGTGGTGGGAATTGCCACGCAGGTTTCGATTTCGACGCCAGACTGGCGGCTGAACCAGACAATCGCTTTGGCCGCGTCAAGCGCCGACCCGCCGCCAAAGCCAATCACCACGTCGGGACGCAGGGACTGCATCTGCGCAATGCCCTGAACCACCGTGCCAATCGTGGGGTCCGGCGTGATTTCGCTGAATATGCTGATGCGATTATCGGCTGGCAGCGCAGCGCGCAACGTGTCGATAAGTGAAGATCGCGCCAGAAATCCATCGCAGATAATCCAGATATGCTTATTCGTAAAGCGGTCCAGCGCCTTCAGGCTTCCCGGCCCGCTGTACAAACGGGTTTGCAGTGAAAAGGTTTTCATCACGACCTCGTTAGCGGATTGAGAAACCGTTCGTCAGCACGCAGCGTCGGGAACGGGCAAAGGTTCGCGCTGAAGTAGTGCCTTCGCCGGTGGGTGTGGCGATGGTGAAGGTGGTGAAACCTTCGCCGCCGACGCCAATGCCCGCCCAGGACGGACCGTTTTTCACAAAAATGGAGGTTTGCAAGGCGCGGGCGGCCAGATTCAGACGAGAGACGTTTTGCGAGTGCATGATGGCGGTGTGGTGCAGACCTTCCTCGACCTTCAGCGCCAGCGCGAGCGCACTGTCAAAATCCGGCACGCTAACCACCGGCAACATCGGCATCAGTTGTTCGCGGGTGACCCAGGGATCGTCAGCATTCACCACGGCAATAAGCAAGCGCGGCGCTGTTGCCGGAACGATGATTCCGGCAGCTTCAAGCAGGGCTGATGGGCTTTTGCCGACCAGTCGCTTATTCGCGAGGCCTTCGGGCAGGCAGACCGCGCGCAGCTTGTCCGTTTCTGCCGGGTCAAGCAGCAGCGCGCCAAAGCTCTGCATTTGTTGAATTAGCTTCTCTGCGACCGACGCAACGACAATCAGGCTTTTTTCGGCAATACAGGGCAGGTTGTAATCAAATGACGCACCGTTAATGATATCTTCCGCTGCTTTCACCAAATCAGCCGTTTCATCGACGATGCACGGTGGATTACCCGCGCCCGCGCCAATCACCTTTTTACCGCTCTTCATCCCCATCGCCACAATGCCTGGGCCTCCGGTAATCGCCAGGACGGCAATTTTCGGATGCGCCATCATCTGCTGGGTGGCCTCAAACGTCGGTTCAGCCACGGTGACCACCAGGTTGCGAATACCGCAGCAGCGGAAGGCGATATCGTCGATCATCGCAATCAGTTTGAGTGACACCACTTTTGCGCCTGGGTGTGGGCTGAAGTAAACGGTGTTGCCAGCAGCCAGCATGCTGATGCTGTTGTTAATGATGGTTTCCGTCGGGTTCGTGCTCGGCGCCACGGCGCCAATCACCCCAAACGGCGAGTACTCAAACAGCACCATCCCGCCGTCGCCAGTCAGGGCGGTGGTGGTTAAATCTTCGATTCCCGGCGTGTTATCCAGTGCCGCTTTATTTTTAAGAAACTTGTCCTCTTTGTTGCCCATTCCCGTTTCCGCCGCGCTTTCTGCCGCCAGCGTCTGGAGCTGAGGCGCCAGTTCGTCCCGAATGGCGCGGATGATGGCGCTGCGGGTTTTTAGTGGGCACTGCTGATAACGTAAGAACGCCTGGTGGGCGGCATCGACTGCCTCGTCAACGGACGGAAAAATACCGTTCCCTGCCGCTTCCGCTTTAGCGGGAGCCAACCGTTCGTTCAAAATGCTACGGATGAGGGTTTCCAGCTCAGAAGTTTTCATTGATGTATTTCCACGTTAATTGCCGCCATGGCGGCCTGTGCAATGTCCATGTCCTGTTCAACGCTTCCGCCGCTGATACCAAGACCCCCAATGAGTAATCCGTCACGCCACAGCGGGTAGCCGCCGCCAAAGGTGACCACTTTTCCCTGCATATGACTTTCCAGCCCGTACAGCGGCGCTCCTGGCTGTACGGCGAAAGCGAGTTCATGCGTCGCTGTTTTCATCGCTACGGCGGTCCATGCTTTCTTGGGGGCCAGTTCACTGCTAACCAGCAATGCGTCCGGCATTCGCCACGTCACGGTTGCAGTACCGTTGGTATCCACGATGCTGATGACGACAGGCACCTGTAATGCCTGTGCCCGTTCCACGGCAGAACGGGTTAACTGATGGAGATCCTGAAAAGAGAGCGCCATAGCGGGTTCCTTTGCGCAGGGAGAGTGCGCCGACGCCAGATAACGCGTTGTCACTTCCTGAATAAGGTTGTTCTGGTGAGCATCGCTATCTTCAGCGCGCGCCAGCGCATACAGGCAATCGGAGAGTCGGTTGATGTAGCGCATTAATTCATGCCTGACGGGCACGCTTGCACTGAGTTCTACCAGACGCCGCTCGGCCCGGCGGGCCAGCGTGCGGGCGAAATGCAGGCGGCTTGCGGCCTCTGAGCGGCCGGGCAGAATAAAACTGCGCAGCGGCGCCACGCGGCCCATGGCGATATCAATCGCCGCTTCCAGCGCGGTTATCTGTTCTGCGCTGATGATGCGCTGCTCCGGCGCAGACACAGGTTCTGCGCAGGCCAATTCGGCGCTGCACCAGAATATCTGCTGCTGGATAGACTCCAGCAGCGCGCGATGCGGCTCGCCGGTTATGGCGCAGATGCACAGGCTCAGGGCGGCATTGAGTTCATCCAGCGTTCCATAGGCTTCAACGCGCGGATGTGTTTTGCTGACGCGCTGCCCGCTGAAAAGGGCCGTGGTGCCTGCGTCGCCTGTACGCGTATAAATCGCCATCACTCCTCCTTAGCAAGAAAGTGAGTCGACAATGCCGACGACGGCTAAGTCAATGGCCTCATTCGGCCCGGAAAACACGTGCCTGGCGCTGGAACCGCTGCTGAGTAACACCAGCTCACCGACACCAGCGCCGACCGAATCAACCGCGACGTCGTCTCCGGTTGTTGGATTGGCCGGAAGCTCTCCGTCGGCACTCACCCGACGCACCAGCAGCAGTTTTTTCCCTACCAGAGAGGGGGATTTTTGCGTGGATACCACCGCGCCTGTAACGCGAGCAAGATGCATGGTTTACTCCTGCGTAATGAGTTGGAGATGTCGTGAACTCGCCGCTTCGCGGGCAAGGGCGGTAACAACGCATCGGCGAGGTAGCACCAGCACGCCGCCGCGAAGGCGCGCGACATCGGCGTAACTTAACAGCCGGACTGGATGCAGAAGAACGGTCTGTCCCCGCTCGTCGCTGAAGGTCAGAGGCAAACGGGCCAGCTTTTTCACCGGCAGCGCCGGCAGTAACCGACGCTGGACGGATAGCTGTATGCAGACGCCCCAT
Source organism: Pluralibacter sp. (assembly GCF_019237635.1). Classification (GTDB taxonomy): domain Bacteria; phylum Pseudomonadota; class Gammaproteobacteria; order Enterobacterales; family Enterobacteriaceae; genus Enterobacter_B. The sequence continues at coordinate 1,122 of NZ_JAFAGS010000016.1, read as the reverse complement.
GCCAGCGCTTCATGAATGGCGGTCGCGGTTTTATCTGACGAACCGGGTTGGGCAATCTGCTCCAGCAGCGGTAGATCAACCTGCAGAATTCGCAGGGTGGCATACTGGCAAAACAGGGTTTGAAGATTCGCTTCCCGCAGTTGCCCGAGGCTTATCGTGACCGAGCTTCGCGCACGACGTTGCAGGCGGGAGATGACCTCCTCAATGATCTGTTGCAATCGTTCGCCGTTCATCGCGTTGTTACCAGCGTCGCAAAGGCCTGCGGGTTATCGGCTCCCGCCGCATTGGCCTCATCGGTATCGATATGCATCTCAAGACGCATATCTGGCGAGACGCGCACGGCGACGTTATCGAAAATCAGCCGCCGAGCGTCGCCTTCAATGGCAACAGAAACGCTGTCTCCGTGGGCAACGCGCAGGATTAGCGCATCCAGCGGAGACATATGTAGATGGCGCTGGGCGACAATCACGCCGGATGTTAAATCCAGCTCGGCGTACGGGCTGATAAGGCGTACGCCCGGCGTGCCGCTGAGATTGCCGGACATCCGCAGCGGCGCGGCGATGCCTAATGTTCTGGCGTCTGTCCGGGAAATCTCAACCTGGCTTACGTTACGCAACGGTCCCAGCAGGCGAACGTTTTTTAACTCTCCCCTCGGGCCCGCCAGGGTGACGGTTTGGTCCGCCGCATATTGCCCGGGCTGCAGCAGCGCTTTTTTTTCGCTAATGGGCTGGTCTGGAAAAAGGCGCGCATAGTCCTTTGCGCTGAGATGGATATGGCGGCTGGAAACGCCCAGTGGAATAGGGCGCTTGCGCATTTCATCCAACACTTTACTGACCGTCGTCTCCAGAAGCTGTTTATCCATTACGCTTTACCTCGTTTCCCTGAATGCAGGCAGAGTGACCGGGGCTCGCCTTTTTGACGCGTGCAGGCCGGATCCAGACACAGGTTGCAGATGGCAACCCGCTCCTCAGGCTCTGTATCCGGCACGAACGCGTCGACAACGATGCCCGCTTCAGGAGGCCGGGACAGGACGGGTGAAGGTTCAGTCACCGTCGCACGGGAAAAAATCCCCTCTCCAGGTCTGGCGATAACCTTTTGCGCCACCAGACCACTCTGCAGGTC